>NZ_SPVJ01000006.1:0-335062 GCF_004634465.1 Bradyrhizobium sp. MOS001 | reverse complement strand
GGCCACAATGCACGCCTCGACGATATGTTCGAATACGCGACGAACGACATCTCCCTCGCGGAAGCGCTCATTGCGGGCCCGCGAGAAGGCCGAATGATCCGGGATAGCATCCTCGATACCGAGCTTGCAGAACCACCGATAGGCGAGGTTCACCTGCACTTCACGGCAAAGCAGCCGCTCCGAGCGGATCGCGAAGACATACCCCACGATCAGCATCCGGATCATCAGCTCCGGATCAATCGACGGGCGACCCATGGACGAATAATGAGGAGCTAGTTCGCTGCGAAGCCAAGACAGATCGAGAGCAGTGTCGATCTTCCGCACCAGATGATCTTCGGGAACCGCATCGCTGAGATGAAACTCGTAGAACAGTTGACCTTGGTCACTCTTCAGACGGCCCATCATGGATCGACCTCGTCGCGATTCGCGTCATCACAACGGAATCACGCTTGCCGGCTCGTCTCAACTGACTTTTGCAACAAAATCGGCCCTGAACAGCCATTTCGGCGTTCAAAGCTGACGCCGGCTTTTGCTCCGAAACAGGCACTTGCGATATATAGACCGATCGGTCTATATATCGATCATGAGCCGCCAAACCCCAGTGCAGTCGCCCCGTGGCCGTCCCCGAAGCTTCGACGTGGACGCCGCGGTCGAACGCGCGATGGGGGTGTTCTGGTCGCACGGCTATCACGCCACGGCGCTGCCGGACCTGCTTCGGGCCACGAAACTCTCGCGTGGCAGCCTTTACGCCGCGTTCGGCGACAAGCACTCGCTCTTCCTGCGCGCGCTCGATCGCTACATTGCCGATGCCGTGACACGGATGGATGTCGAGCTCGCTCCCCGCAGGGAGCCGGTCGACGCCCTGCGGGCCTATCTTGCCGGCTATGTCGACCGCACCAGCGGCGCCAATGGCCGGCGCGGCTGCCTGCTGGTGGCCACGGCCATGGAGCTGGCCGGCAAGGATGCCGAGATTGGTCGCCGCGTCGCGGGCTTCTTCAGGGACATGGAGGTCCGGGTGGCCGATGCCCTGTCCCGCGCGAAGGTGGCGCGCAAGCTGGCCGACGGTGTCGATCCCGCGAGTGCCGCCAAAATTCTGGTCTGTTTCGTCGAGGGCCTGCGCGTGGTCGGCAAGACGGCGCCGGCGCGGGCCACATCGCAAGCCACCGCTGACGCTCTTCTCGACCGGTTCGTCAGGTAGCAAGCCAATCAGGTCAAAAAACCCCGGACGCCTCCGCACCTGGTGCGCCAATATCTGGACCGATCGGTCTTGAAAGGATAGATGCCATGTCTGCCATCCAGATCGTGTGCGCGGTAGCCGTTCCCCTGCTCTGGGGTTATCAGTTCGTGGCCATCAAGGTGGGCGTTGCGGAGTTTCCGCCGCTGTTCTTCCTCGCGCTGCGCTTCCTGGCCATCGCGCTGCTGCTCGTTCCGTTCGTGAAAAGGCCCACGCGCCAGCAGCTCGGCCCTGTCGCAGCCATTTCGATCTTCCTGGGCGGTCTGAACTTCGGGCTGTTCTATGTCGGTCTTGGGCTCGGCTCGGGCAGCATGTCGGCCGTCGCGTATCAGCTCGCCACGCCCTTCACCGTCCTGCTGGCCTGGCCGTTGCTCGCCGAGCGGCCGTCTCTCACCACGTCCGCCGGCGTGCTGCTCGCATTCGCCGGCGTTGTCGTGCTGGCAGCGGAGCCTGGCCTGTCGGCCAACGGGTTTCCGCTGCTCCTTGTGGTCGGGGCGGCCTTCGCATTCGCGGTGTCCAACGTCCTGACGAAGCGCTACGGCCCCTTCGATCCCCTGATGCTGATGGGGTGGTCGTCGCTGTTCACGGTGCCGCAGGTCATGTTGATGTCGCTGCTGCTCGAATACGGACAACTGGCGAGCCTCGTCACGGCGGATGGACGCGGCTGGCTGGCGCTCGCCTACACGATTTTCATCGGCGGAATTGTCGGGTTCGGCCTCTGGTTCTGGCTGATCGCCCGCTGCTCCATGGGCCGGGTCGCGCCGTTCGGCCTGCTGCTTCCGGTGTTCGCCTTGACGTCGAGCGTGCTGTTCCTTGGCGAGCGCATGACCCCGAAGTTGATCGCCGGCGGGCTGCTCGCGATCGCAGGCGTTGCGATGACACAAGTCAGACCAAGCGCGCGCCCCATTTGAGCCCGGACGTTGCGTTGTGGCATCGACACCATCTGCCTGGCAACGGAGATCACGAGGCTTCACGTCTCGGTGGTGGACCGTGTTGCGACGTGACGCCCCCAACTTGCCGTGCGCTAATATCGGACGGTCGAACCGGAGGGCGTATCATAATGTTTCGCAATCTTCTCGCCGTGCTTGTCGTCACGGTCGCGATCAGCGCGGCACATGCGGCACCGCAATGGTTGAACCTGCCGCCGACGCCGACACTGCCCAGGGCGACGCAGAGCGGTTTCGCGCCCGTCAACGGCATCAAGGTCTGGTACGCAATTTTCGGCCGCGGCGAGCCCGTCCTGTTGCTCCATGGCGGCCTCGCCAACGCCAACTATTGGGGCCGCCAGGTCCGCGCGCTGCAACGGCACTATCAGGTCATCGTCATGGACAGCCGCGGGCATGGGCGCAGCAGCCGCAATCAGGAGCCCTATGGCTACGATCTGATGGCCTCGGACGTGGTCGCGCTGCTCGATCACTTGAAGATCAGGAAAGCTGCGATCGTGGGCTGGAGCGACGGCGCGATCATCGGCCTCGGCATCGCGATGAAGCACCCGGAGCGGGTGAGCAAGCTGTTCGCCTTCGCGGCGAACTCGGATCCGTCAGGCGTTGCGGACATCGCGTCGAGCGACGTCTTCAACGCCTACATCGCGAGAGCCGGCGAGGAGTACAAGCGCCTGTCGCCGACCCCGACCGAGTACCAGAGCTTCGTCGCCGAGATTACCAAAATGTGGGAGAGCCAACCGAAATGGACGGCCTCGGATCTCGCTTCCATCAAGGTTCCGACCTGGATCGTGGACGGCGACCACGACGAGGCGATCAAGCGCGAGAACACCGAATTCATGGCGGCGAACATCCCGGGGGCCGGCCTGCTGATCCAGCCGGAGGTCAGTCACTTCTCGTTCCTGCAGGATCCCGAGCAGTTCAGCGACGACGTGCTGCGATTTCTGGAGCGTGGCGGTGAGAGGCCCGGAGCGGCAGCGAAGTGAGATATCGTAGGGTGGGCAAAGCGAAGCGTGCCCACCGCTTCTACCGTGAGCGCCGCGAGATGGTGGGCACGCGCTGTGCGCCTTTGCCCACCCTACGAGACCGGAGCCTCGTTGCGAGCACGGCGCCTCCACATCGTCATTGCGAGCGCAGCGAAGCAATCCAGACTGCCGCTGCGGAAAGATTCTGGATTGTTTCGCTGCGCTCGCAATGACGGAGTTCGTGGCGACGACACGCGCACCTCTCTCGTGTCCCGGACGCGCTGCTGCGTGCAACGCTGCTGCGCTGAGCCGGGACCCAGAAGGCCGCACGGCAAGATGCGGAGACATGGGCCCCGGCTCTGCAGCGCACCGGCGAAGGGGCGCTGCGCTGCGTCCGGGGCACGAGACCTGAGCTTGAAGCGCAACTGCATCAACATCGGCCAACAAAAAACGCGGCGTTTCCGCCGCGTTTTTCAATTCGATCTGCGCCTCTCGATTACGCCTGCGGCTGAGGCTCCAGGCCGGGATCCGGATCGGGCCGCGGCCGCGACTTGCCGGCCGGGGGCACGGCGGAGGCGCGCGGCGTGGTCGGCTCGAGCACGGACTCGCGGTTCGGCTTCTTGCCCTTGAGCAGGTCGATGATCTCGTCGCCGGAGAGCGTCTCGAACTCGAGCAGGCCCTTGGCGAGAGCTTCGAGGTCGGCACGCTTCTCGGTGAGAATGCGGGTCGCTTCGTTGTAGCCCTCTTCCACGAAACGCCGGATCTCGGTGTCGATCTTCTGGACCGTCGCCTCCGATGCGTTCTGGGTGCGCGACACCGACATGCCCAGGAAAACCTCGTCCTGGTTTTCGCCATAGGACACGGTGCCGAGCGCCTCGGACAGGCCCCAGCGCGTCACCATCATACGGGCAAGGCGCGTGGCCTGCTCGATGTCGGATGACGCACCGGACGTCACCTTCTCACGGCCGAAGATCAGCTCCTCGGCGACGCGGCCACCCATCATGATGGCGAGGCGCGAGGTCATCTGCTCCAGCGACATCGACAGCTTGTCGCGCTCCGGCAGCTGCATCACCATGCCGAGCGCACGGCCGCGCGGAATGATGGTCGCCTTGTGGATCGGATCGGTCGCGACGACGTTGAGGCCGACGATGGCGTGGCCGCCCTCGTGATAGGCCGTCAGCAGCTTCTCTTCCTCGGTCATGACGAGCGACTTGCGCTCGGCGCCCATCATCACCTTGTCCTTGGCCTCTTCGAACTCGGCCTGCGTCACCATCCGCTTGTTGCGGCGGGCGGCGGTCAGGGCGGCTTCGTTGACGAGGTTCATCAGGTCGGCGCCGGAGAAGCCCGGGGTGCCGCGCGCGATGGTCTTGAGGTTGATATCCGGCGCCAGCGGCACCTTGCGGACGTGAACCTTGAGGATCTGCTCGCGGCCGACGACGTCGGGATTGGGCACCACGACCTGACGATCGAAGCGGCCCGGACGCAGCAGCGCGGGATCGAGCACATCTGGACGGTTGGTCGCCGCGATCAGGATCACGCCCTCGTTGGCCTCGAAGCCGTCCATCTCGACCAGCAGCTGGTTCAGCGTCTGCTCGCGCTCGTCATTGCCGCCGCCGAGACCGGCGCCACGGTGACGACCGACGGCGTCGATTTCGTCGATGAAGATGATGCAGGGCGCGTTCTTCTTGGCCTGCTCGAACATGTCGCGAACGCGGGAAGCACCGACGCCGACGAACATTTCGACGAAGTCGGAACCCGAGATGGTGAAGAACGGCACGTTGGCTTCGCCCGCGACCGCACGCGCGATCAGGGTCTTACCGGTGCCGGGAGGGCCCACCAGCAGCACGCCGCGCGGAATCCGGCCGCCGAGGCGCTGGAACTTGCCGGGGTCGCGGAGGAACTCGACGATCTCCTGCAGGTCCTGCTTGGCTTCGTCGACGCCGGCGACGTCCTCGAAGGTGACGCGGCCATGGGCCTCCGTCAGCATCTTGGCGCGCGACTTGCCGAAGCCCATCGCCTTGCCGGCGCCGCCCTGCATCTGCCGCGACAGGAAGATCCACACGCCGATCAGCGCGATGAAGGGCAGCCAGGACACCAGCAGCGAGACGAACCACGGCACGTTGTCGCCGGGCGGCTTCGCGGTGATCTGGACCTTGCTGTCATAGAGGCGCTTCACCAGCGTCGGATCGTTCGGCGCATAGGTCTGGAAGCTCGAGCCATTGGTGAAGGTGCCGTGGATGTCCGGGCCCTGGATCACGACGTCGCGCACATTGCCGCGGTCAACTTCGCTCAGGAGCTGGGAGAAGGCGATGTCCTGCGAGGAAGCGCGCTGACCCGGATTCTGGAAGAGCGTGAACAACGCCAACAGCAGCAAGACAATGATGACCCAGAGGGCGAAATTGCGCAGATTGGCGTTCATCGATCTTCCTTCATGGTCGCGCGGATCGCGGCCTGATCCTTGGGCGGTAGCAGTTACTTTGTCAGTGCGAGGAAATCCCCAAGGAATCCTCTTGGTTAGACGGATACAATTTAGGTGCCGCCCCGGTCGCTGCCAAGGGAACGAGATGGGACTATTTATCCCATCTTAGAGCGATTCCCGCTGAAATAATGGCGATCTGCCCGGGGTTTTTCCTGCCTGGTTAAGGTGTCCTGACGGCACGCGGCCGAAACGGCCGGTGTCATGATCCGCCCTCATCGGCCCTCATCCGTCCCTTGGACCGCCGGGCGGGCGCCGGTGCGATGTGGATACGCCCCCCGGCAAGGCTGATCAAGGCTCCCGCAAGGGTCTGCTTCAGGAACGGCCGGCCATTTGCGGCTGCGCGGGGGCTTGCAGCCAAACTTGCAGCTATGGCCTGATCGAGCGCCGCCAGGAGAGTCTCGACCTTGCCGAGTTCCGCCGGCCCCTCATGACCGAGGGCATTGACGGCCCGCAGCAGGAGCCGCAGCCGGACCTCCTCGGGCAGATTGACAAATGCCGAGGCCTCGAAGCTGCGAACGCCCGCCTGCGGCGCATCGCCGCGCGCCCGAAGCTGAAGGAAGCGTTCGGCGCCATCGACCAGCACGTCGACCGCCGCATTGGCCCGCGCCAGCCTGCCTGCGAGCCGCGCCAGGCTCCTGCTGTCGCCCCCCTCGGCCGCGAGTTGCGGCAGCAGCGCGCGCAGCCGCGGCCGGGTGAAGGCGGTGTCGCGATTGGTGGGATCATCGGCAAAGCCGATCTTCGCCCGCCTCAAGGTCGCGATCAGCTGCGATTTCGGGACATCGAGCAGCGGGCGCGCCAGCACGACGCCGTCGCGCTCCGTGAGGCGCGCCATCGCCGACAGCCCGGCAAGCCCGCTGCCGCGGACAAGGCGCATCAACAGGGTCTCGGCCTGGTCGTCGCGGGTGTGGGCGGTCAGCACATGGCTCGCGCCGGCGTTGCGCGCGGCTTGCGCAAGCAGGCGGTAGCGGGCCTCGCGCGCAGCGGCGGGCAGTCCCGTGTTCGGCTTCGCGCCGCGCCAGTGCAGGGTCCGGTGTGCCAGCCCGAGTTCAGCCGCCAGCCGCTTGACCTCGCGTGCCTCGCGCGCCGCCTCCGGGCGCAGACCGTGATCGACCGTGACGACGGTCAGTTGCGGACCGCGTGCCAGGCCGCGCCGCCAGCGCGCGGCGAGCCACATCAGCGCGACCGAGTCAGGTCCGCCGGAGACCGCGAGCACCAGCGCCGGCGCGCTTCTGAGCTCGGCGAAGAGCTGCTTCGCCGCGCGCGCCGAGATCGGTGAGTTGTCGTCGTCTGACATGACGCTGCCCAGGCCATCGCCAGACTATTTAGCGCGGCGCGATCCGCATTGTCAGGGCGCAAATGCCGCGCGTCAGCACTTCACCCGCTTCTGCTCGCGATCGACGGCGGATTTGACGCCGGCGGAGGCGCGCGGATATTTGCGGCCGACCTCACCGAAGGCGGCGCAGGCGGCCTCTTTCTCCTTCAGCGCGGCCAGCGACTGGCCGAGCCGCAGCAGGGCATCCGGCGCCTTGGCGGATTTGTCGTATTTGGTGGTGACGGCGAGGAAGGCTTCCGCGGAATCGCGATATTGCTGGCGCTGGAAATAGCTTTCGCCGAGCCAGTATTGCGCGTCGCCGAGCAGCGGATCGCTCGGATGTTTCTGCGCAAAATTCTTCATGGTCTGCTCGGCCAGCGCATAGTCCTTGCGCTGCATGTAGCCGATGCCGAGGTCGAACTCGTCGCGCGGCGTTGCCGAGGGCGGCAGGGTCGTCAGGCCGGTGCCGCCCGATGGCGCTGGATAGCCCGATTGTGCCGGCGGATAGCCGGGCTGGGCTGCCGGCGGCACGCCTTGCTGGTAGCGCGGGCTGGTGTTGGCGAGATCGAGCGGCTCGCCGGCAGCGCGCCCGCCGGGCGCGCCGCCAGGGGCGCCTGCCGGCATCGGCTGCTGCCCGCCACCAAGCGCGCGCGGCGCGCCGGGCGCATTCGGGTTCTGGTTCGGATCGAAGGAATCACCGCGGCGGCGCACGCCGGGCGCACCGGGCGCCGGCTGCTCCTGAACGATCGGCGCGGGAGCAGCGATCTGCGGCTGCTCGTAATTCGGCTGGGCCTGTTGCTGCTGGCGATAGGCCGGCGCGGACTGCGCAGGCGGTACGGCTGCGACAGAGGGCTGGACCGGCACCTGTCCGGGCGCGGCTTGCGCGCCGCCCTCGAGCGCCCGCAGCCGCTCTTCGAGCTGGCGGTTGCGGTATTGCAGCTCCTCGTTCTGGCCGGTGAGCTGGCGCAGCTGGTTCTCCAGCCGCTCGATCCGCATCTCGGGGTCATCGTCCGACTGCGCCAGTGCAGGCGAGCACAAAGAGAACAGCGCGGCGATCGCCACGGTGCCGGTAAAGACCTTGGATCTGGATGACATCTTGCCCTGACGACGAAAACGAAATCTGCGACGGAACCTGCGACGCGCCACACATTGAAAGGCAGTACGCCAAAAATGTGACTGGCACCACGGGGTTTCGGTCACAGATGGCTGAAACAAAACCGGCGCCCGAGAGGGCGCCGGCATAATCGGTTCCTGAAGATGAACGGCGCCTGACTGATCGTCAGGAGCTCGCGTTCAGCACGGTGACGGCGCGACGGTTCTGCGACCAGCAGGAAATATCGTTACAGACCGCGACCGGCCGCTCCTTGCCGTAGGAGATCGTGCGCATGCGGTTCGGATCGATGCCGCGCGAGGCGAGGAACGAACGCACCGACTGGGCGCGGCGGGCGCCGAGCGCGATGTTGTATTCGCGGGTGCCGCGCTCGTCGGCATGCCCCTCGATGGTGAAGCTGTACTGCCGATAGTTCTGGAGCCACTGCGCCTGCTTCTCCAGGGTCACGATCGCCTGCGGCGTCAGATCGGTCTGGTCGCTCTCGAAGAACACGCGGTCGCCCACGTTAACGACGAAATCCTGCTGGCTGCCAGGTGTCGCAGCATTGGCCATCGCATCCGTCGCTGCATTCTTGTTCGCGCATGCGCCCATCGACAGCGCGATCGCAACCACCGCAGCCAGCTTCAATCCCTGGAGGATACGCATAGGGTATTTCATTCCGGAGCCTCCACGCTCACGTTCGTCCACTGCTGTCCGGTCTACAGGGGGTTGGTTAAGCGAACGTTCCGTCAACCTTGATGGAACCTTGCTTCAGCCGGTCAAATGCCCCCAAACCGCGAAAAGCAACCGTCATGGTTAATGGGTTCTAAATGTGGCGCGAGGGTGAAGCAACCTGCAGCAACCGGCAAAAGTGCAGGCTTTTGCTGGAATTTTGGGCTCGGACGATGATGGGGATGAACGGAGCCCCGGCCGAACGGCGCGCGGCGGCTCAAGGCGGTGACGGCAGGCAATCAGACGTGAACGGCTTCCGGGACCAGTGACGACCGCTGCGGGATCTCGCGCTGTCCGCCGCGCCCGAACAGCATCCGCCGCTCGAAGGCGGTGGAGCGCATGATCGGATAACGCTCGAACACCTTCTTCCGGAAAGTCGGGAAATCCGCCGCCATCAGGCCGAACGGCTTGGTGAGGCCCGGAACCAGGCGGGGTTCGGCGATCGTCTCGTGCAGGAACACCCGCCGGTAGAAGGCCTGATGCTCGGGACGCACGATGGCGAGGCCGAGATCGGCATTGAAGTGCTCGCACGCCATGTAGGCGAGCCGGGTCGTCAGATAGGGTAATTCCGGAACCCGCTTCACCTGGTCGGGATCGGCGACAAAGCGGGTCGGGTCGATCATGACCTCGCCGCGATCGAGCCGCGGCAGCAGGATGTCGGGGAAGACGTCGGCCGAGGTGGACTCGCGCCATTCCGAAGTCAGCACGCTGATGCGCACGGAGCTGCAGAGCTGGCCACGGAGATAGACGCCGAAGGTCCACGCGTTCGGCAGCTCGTCGTAGCGGTCGGTGACGCGGGCTTCCGCGGATTCCCTGACGGCACCCTCGCGCAGATAGGCGCGGTAGCGGAGGTTGTAGATTTGCTCCTTCTCCGCGTCCGTCGCCGCGAGATGATAGTCGACGTCGGTCAGAAGCTCCGCTCCCCGTCCAACAGCCGAAATGACAGATCTGGCTGAGGACTGCATTCGAACTCCTTACCCACCACCAACAACACCACGCGAACCTGGGCCATTTGCCGCTGAACAACTTGCGCGCGCGTGACGATTTATTAACACCTCCTTAACGACGATGCAAAGCAATCGACGCGATAGGGTTAACCCCCGTAGCACTACGGTCGGTTCAGCAACTGCCTGAAACGACGTGCAATTTCTGGATGTGGACTCAGGCGAAGGAACGTGAGCTGACAACCTGGAGCAGGCCCTCGCCGCGCCGTCCATGCGAAGCGTTGAGGAGCTGGCGCATCCGCACGGCGGGCACCGGACGGCTGAACAGATAGCCTTGCGCCTCGGAGACTGTGCCGTCGGCGCTGATCAGCTCGAGCTGCTCGTTGGTCTCGATGCCCTCGACCACCACGGCCATGCCGAGGTCGGCCGACAGCCGCGCCACGCCACGCAGCAGCGTCAGCGGCCGGTCGGTGTCGATACCCTCGAGGAAGGAGCGGTCGATCTTCACCTTCTGCATCGGGAAATTGTGCAGATAGCTGAGGCTGGAATAGCCGGTGCCGAAATCGTCGAGCGAGATGCGCACGCCGAGCGCATGCAGTTGCGACAGCGTGTCGTGGGTGAGCTGGGTGTTACGAAGCAGCGAGGACTCCGTGATCTCGATCTCCAGCCGGTGGGCCGGCAGCCCCGAGACCTCGAGCGCGTAGCGAATTTCGCTGAGCACGTCGCGCTGGTGGAATTGCTGCGGCGAGAAGTTGACGGCGACGCTGACGCCGTCGGGCCACTTCATGCATTCCATGCAGGCGCGGCGCAGGATCCAGCGGCCGAGATCGACGATCAGCCCCATGTCCTCGGCGACCGGGATGATGTCGACCGGCGAGACCGTGCCGCGCACCGGATGATTCCAGCGCAGCAGCGCCTCGCAGGTCGTGATCTTGCCGGACTTCAGATTGACCAGCGGCTGGTAGAACAGCTCGAACTCCTCGTTGGCAAGCGCCTTGCGCAGGTCGAGCTCGAGGATGCGGCGGGCCTCGACGGTCGCCGCCATCTCGTCGCGGAAGAAGCAGAAGGTGCCGCGGCCGTCGGCCTTGGCGCGGTAGAGCGCCATGTCGGCGTTCTTGAGCAGCGTGTCGGCCCTGACGTCGCCGTCCGGCGAGGTCAGCGCGATGCCGACGCTGGCGCCGATCTCGACCAGGTGATTGTCGATGCGGTAACGCTCGCTCAGGCGTTCGACGATGCGGCGGGCGAGGCTCGCGGCATCCTCGGCCGAGCTGATGTTCTGCTGGAATACGACGAACTCGTCGCCGCCAAAGCGGGCGACGAAATCCTCGGGACGCAGCATCTCGCGCAGGCGGTTGGCGACCGCGCACAGGAGCTGGTCGCCGCAGGGATGGCCGAGCGTGTCGTTGACCTGCTTGAACTGGTCGAGATCGACGAACAGCAGCGCCGAGAGGCGCTCGGCGTCGTGCGAGATCGCCAGCAACCGTTCGATCTCGTCGCGGAACGAGACCCGGTTGGGCAGCGCCGTGAGCTCGTCATAGCGGGCGAGATGGGTGATCCGGGCTTCCGCGTTGGTACGCTCGGTGATGTCTTCCAGCAGCAGCACCGTGCCGCCGCCAGTCATCGGCTGGAACGTCCAGGCGAGCGCGCGGCCGCGCGAGGAATCCGGGTCGGTGGTGACGATCTCGCAGATCCGCGCATGCTCGATCTCGGCTAGGATCTGCTTGCCGCTCTCCGCCGAGATGGAGCCGGCGGCGATACAGGCCGATACGATGTCGGCAGCGGTGGCGCCACGCTTGACCAGATCTTCGGGCAACGCCATCAGCTCGCCGAAGCGATGGTTCATCACCGCAAGGCGGCCGTCGGCGCGAAACATGCACAGGCCATGCGGCATGTTGTTGAGCGCGGTGTCGAACTGGCTTGCCAGCGCGGACTCACGAAAGCTCGAGGTCAGCGCCTTGACGAAGATCGCATGCAGGCTGAGATTGATGTTCTTCAGCCCGACGAAGAAGAACACGAGCAGGACGGCGAGCCCGATGTGGTAGAAGCCGCCATGCAGCAGCAGCGCGAGCGACATCGGTGCGCAGGCGAGCGCGACGTGCCACTGGATCACCCGGGGCTGGCCGTAATTGCGGGCGGCGCCGCCCGCGGTGTAGCCGATGCCGATGGCGACACAGAGCATGTCGGCAATCGGATCGTCATTGTTGTAGATGACGACGAAGGACCACAGGCCGAGCACCGCCGCATAGCTGAGCGCGCCGAGCCAGTAGCGCGGCTCCAGGTGCTTGGCCTCCTCGAACGACAGTGGGTGCGTGCGGTTTTCATATCCGCGCATCTGGAACGCGCGCGCGGTGCCGATCGCGATCAGCAGAAATGCGAGCGGCCACAGCCAGACATCGCCTGTCTTCAGCGCAGTCATGACCGCGGCCACGGCCGCGGAGGCCGAGCCCAGGAAAATCGCCCAGAAATTCTGCACCATAGAGTTGATGAGAGCGGCGTAGAGTATCGGCTCCAGCTCGTCTCGATCGCTCTGCTTCTGGTCGGCCAGCTGCATCGGCTTGTTACGCGTCCTGTTTGGCGCGTACTTTTACCCAGACCTGATGAAGCCTTTCTGAGGGAACATCGTTAAAGTCGAGTTGTTTTTCGGCAATAGCGAACAAGTTTCCGCTGAAATATCAAGCAACTAGGCAAGCGTTGCCGGGCACAAGGTGAAGGAAAGCTTGCGTCCCGCACCAAACCCCGAAAAAATCGGCATGTTTTTTCGAAAACATCGCGCGTCTGAACGCGCAATGTCTTAGCCCCGATGTTTCACGCGAACCTGTATCCGCTTCGCTCGCAAGCGCTCTAGCCGGGTGTCGAGGACAGCAGCGGCGACCATGCCGGGTCGGAGGCGAAGCCCGGCGTCGGCACCTTGAGCTCGTTGCGGCCGGAGATGTCGACGGAGAACAGCGACGGCCCGCCGCTGCCGCCGGGATCGCGGAAGAACATCAGCACGCGGCCGTTCGGCGAGAAGGTCGGCCCTTCGTTGTGATAGCCCGAGGTGAGCAGACGCTCGCCGGAGCCGTCCGGCTTCATGACGCCGATCGAGAACTGCCCGCCGCCCTGCCTGGTGAAGGCGATGTAATCGCCACGCGGCGACCACACCGGCGTCGAATAGGTGGCGTTGGTGTCGTCCTTGGAGAAGGAGATGCGCTGCGCCTGTCCGCCGCCCGCGGCCATCACATAGATCTGCGACCTGCCGCCGCGATCGGATTCGAAGCAGATGCGGGTGCCGTCCGGCGAGTAGGACGGAGAGGTGTCGATCGCCGGCGTGTCGGTGAGGCGCGTGGTCGAGCGCGAGCGCAGATCCATCACGAACAGGTTCGAATTGCCGCCCTGCTGCAGGCTCATGATGACGCGCTGGCCGTCCGGCGAGAAGCGCGGCGCGAAGGTCATGCCGGGGAAATTGCCGACGATCTCGCGCTGGCCGGTCTCGATGTTGAAGAGATAGACCTTCGGATCGCCCTGGCCGAACTCCATGTAGGTGATCTCTTGCGAGTTCGGCGAGAAGCGCGGCGTCAGCACGAGGTCGGAGCCGCGGGTCAGATAGCGCACATTGGCGCCGTCCTGGTCCATCATCGCGAGCCGCTTGACGCGACGCTCCTTTGGACCGGTCTCGTCCACGAACACCACGCGGCTGTCGAAATAGCCCTTTTCGCCGGTCATCTGCTCATAGATCTGGTCGGAGATGATGTGGGCAATACGGCGCCAATATTCCGGCGAGGTGAAATATTGCTGGCCCGCAAGCTGCTGACCCGTGATGACGTCCCACAGGCGGAATTCCGCCTTGAGCCTTCCGTCCTGCCCCCGCGTCATGCGGCCGGTGACAAGGGCCTGCGCGTTGATGGTCTTCCAGTTCTGGAATTGCGGCGCGACGTCGATGTTGCTGATGCGCTCGATGAAGGCGGCCTGGTCGATCGGTGCGAACAGGCCCGACCGCTTCAGATTGTTGGTGATGACCTGGGTGACGCCGTTGCTGACGTCGCCATCGGCGGGCGAGCCCGGCACGAAGTTGGAGATCGCGATCGGGATCGGCCGAAACTCCGTTGGATTGAGTTCAAGCCGCTTTTGGCCCTGGGCCAGGGCATGTCCGCCCCCGAGCGTCGCGAGCGCCGATCCTGTCAGCGTCATGAAGCGGCGGCGGTTCATCGATAGGACGTCATTCATCGCAAAATTCTTTTGTTCGGATGTCACAACATATCTTTCAGGCCGAAGCGCATTGGAATGGTCTTCCAAGTGTCATACTGCTGCTTCGGCAGGAACGAATAGACCTGACACTGCACGATGGCGCGCTTGGCGCTCTCCGCCACCGCCTGAGCAATCGACCGAGACGGGCCGCGAACCGCGACGATAACCGGCTCGGACGCAAGCGAGCCGTCGATTTTCATCGGGATATCGATGTCAGCCTCGTACTGCTCGGCGTCTTGCCCGTTATAGGTGGGCGTGAAGCAGCGCCGGACCGCATTCGTGAACGCGCCTCCCCACGTCGCAACGTTGTTGGCAGCAGTCCCGGTCGTCGATCCCAGCGCAGCCGACGCATTCAGCGCCGCGCCCGAGAGCTCGTGCCGGGTCGCCGCGCGCTTATCGAGGTCGCGCTGGATCTGCGCGGGATCGAAGCTGCGCTCCTTCGGCTTCGGTTGCTGTTGCGGCGGCACCGCCGCGACCTTCTGCTCGACGGGCTTCGGCGGAGGCTTCTTGGTCTCCAGCTTCTTCTGGAGCTCGGCGATCGGATCTTCCTTGACCGGATCAGGCTTCTTTTCCTGCGGCTTCGGCTCTTCTTTGGGCTTGGCCTCGGCAACGGGCTTGGGCGGCTCGGGCTTCTTCTCGACCGGCTTCTCGACGGGTTTCGGCGGCGGCTCGGGCGTCGAGTTGGTCTTGATCAGCTCTTTCTTCTCGGTGACCTTGCCGACCGCATCTTCCTCGGGCTTGGCCTCGGCGATCTTCTCGACCTTGGGCTTCGGCTCTTCCTTCTTGCCGGTCTTCTGCCCCGACATCATCTGCGCAAGCTGATCGGTGGAGATGATGTCGATCGGAAGCGACTCTTCCGCGACAAAGGCCTTGCTGCTAAAGGTGACCAGTCCCCATCCAAGCACGAGGACGTGGAGGGCAATCGACGCAACGAGTGTCTTGTCGACGTTCACCTTCACCGGTTTACCCCTGATCCGCCTCGGTCACGAGCGCCAGCTTCTTGAAGCCCGCGCCGGACAACAGGCCCATGACCTTGGCCACCGTTCCGTAATCCGCCTTCTTGTCCGCGCGCAGATAGATGCGCTCCTCGAGCCCGCCGCGCGCGTCCGTGATCGCCTTCAGCTTCGGGATCAACTCGTTGATCGCGATCTCGGCATCGTTGATGAACACCTTGCCCTTGATGTCGACCGACATCTGGATCGGCTTCTGGTCGTTGTTTTCGAGGCTCTTGGCCTGGGTCTGAGGCAGGTCGAGCGGCACGCCGACCGTCAACATCGGCGCCGACACCATGAAGATGATGAGCAGCACCAGCATCACGTCCACCATCGGCGTGACGTTGATCTCGGCCACGACGGGCTTGCGCCGGCCACGGCGCCCGCCGCCTCCGGACGAACTAGCTACGTTCATCGCCATGATCGAGTGCCCAAATTGCCCCTCACACTATACATGCCGTCCGTCAGCCCCGCTCGTCGATCTGACGCGACAGAATGGCGGAAAATTCATCGGCGAAACCTTCCAGCCGCTGGGCCTGCCGGTTCACCTCGGAAGTGAACTTATTGTAGAAAATAGTGGCAGGAATGGCGGCGATAAGGCCGACGGCGGTCGCAAACAGCGCTTCCGCGATGCCCGGCGCGACCACCGCCAGGGAGGTATTTTTCGATGCCGCGATCGACTGGAAGCTCGACATGATGCCCCAGACCGTGCCGAACAGGCCGACAAAGGGGCCGGCGGAGCCGACGGTGGCGAGCACCAGCAGCCGGCGTTCCAGCCGCTCGACCTCACGGGCGATCGAGACGTTCATCACCTTGTCGATGCGCATCTGAAGGCCCGCGACCGAGCGGGCGTGGCTCTCGAACGAGCGCTTCCACTCGCGCATGGCGGCGACGAAGCAGGCCGCCATGGAATGCGTCGGCTTGGCCGAGAGCGTGCGGTAGAGCTCCTCGATCGACTCGCCGGACCAGAAGGCCTGCTCGAACCGGTCCATCGAGCGGCGGGTGCGCGCGTAAAGAAAGATCTTGTCGATCGCGATGGCCCAGACCCAGACCGAGCAGGCGAGAAGCCCCAGCATCACCGCTTTCACGATCCAGTGAGCCTGCCAGAACAGCGCAATCAGCGAGACGTCCGCGGAAGCGGCAACCGGAAGGGCTGACTGAGCCACGTCGGCCGGATTCATAAGCAGTATCCTCTCAAGGCGATCATTTACCTGACCTCTCCGGCCAGCAAATGGCTGCCGGTTCCCCAACAGCCGCGCTAGCACCGGCGCGGCCGGCAAGCCCGCTCAAAGCCTTGTCTTTCTGGGGTGCAGGGGCTCGTCCAAAGCCGGCCGTCTGCATTCCCTGCCAAGATGTCAAAACTATGGGCCTTGAGCACGGCTCCGGGCACGACTGTCCGCAATTACCAGAGCCCGCCGATGGTTAACGTGCGGTTACCACGGCCGAATTTGGCTGCCGGAAAGGTAGGCAGCGCAGGCGGTTGGCCGCTTTGCCGCGGGGAGGCGCTACGTGCCTGCCGACGTATTCGAGCCGCCCGCTCCGGGCGAGATCGGTTCCCTCCCCCCTTGCGGGGGAGGGCCAGGGAGAGGGGTACCACACGGGGGCTCCCGCCGTGATAAAATCGGAGGCACGCAACGAGCACCTTTTCCTGGGCTCCCCCTCTCCCCCGCCCTCCCCCCGCAAGGGGGGAGCGCAGTGGGACTCGTGGCGCTACGACACTACGCAACGGGCGCCCCTTCTGGAACCTTCTCCCCTGCCCACCCCGAAATCGCAGGGAGCTCAGCGTGCGCCACAGCTACACCACGACCACATGCTCCATCTCGCATCTCGCGGCGGGCACGAGCTGATAGGCTGCGCTCGCGGACAACAACGTGCCGGCATCACCGGCCCAGCCTGAGGAGCGTCCAGTGCCGAAACCACAAACCAATGTGCGGTGGATGGCCGCCGCGATAATATCGGTCAGCCTCGTCACGTTCGGCGCCGCGCGCGCGGCGTCGGTCGCACCGGTCGCCGCGCAAAACGGCATGGTGGTGTCCGCGCAGCATCTGGCGACCCAGGTGGGTGTCGATGTGCTGAAGCGCGGCGGCAATGCCGTCGATGCCGCTGTGGCCGTCGGCTATGCCTTGGCCGTCGTCTATCCGGCCGCCGGCAATCTCGGTGGTGGCGGCTTCATGACGATCCAGCTCGCCGACGGCCGCAAGACCTTCCTCGATTTCCGCGAGACCGCGCCCAAGGCGGCGACGGCCAATATGTATCTCGACAAGGATGGCAACGTCATCAAGGGCATCTCGACCAAGGGACATCTGGCTGTGGGTGTGCCAGGCTCCGTCTCGGGCATGGAATATGCGCGCGAAAAATACGGCACCATGAAGCGCGCCGACCTGCTCGCTCCCGCGATCCAGTTCGCCGAACAGGGATTTGTGCTCGACCAGGGCGACATCGACCTGCTGCGCACGGCAACCGACGATTTCAAGGACGATCCGGCATCGAGCGCCATCTTCCTCAACAACGGCCAGCCGTTCGGCGTGGGCGATCGACTGCTGCAATCCGAACTGGCGAAAACCCTGCGCGAGATCAGCAGCAAAGGCACCGACGGCTTCTACAAGGGCTGGGTCGGCAGCGCCATCGTGGCATCGAGCCAGGCCGGCAAGGGCCTGCTGACGCAGGACGACCTCGACGGCTACAAGACGCGCGAGCTCGCACCTGTCGAATGCGACTATCGCGGCTATCACGTGATTTCCGCGCCGCCACCGAGCTCGGGCGGCGTCGTCATCTGCGAGATCCTGAATATCCTGGAGGGCTACCCTCTGAAGGAGCTGGGCTACCATTCCGCGCAGGCCGTGCACGTGCAGATCGAGGCCATGCGGTATGCCTACGTGGACCGCAACAGCTATCTCGGCGATCCGGATTTCGTGAAGAATCCGCTCGACCGCCTGCTCGACAAGAATTACGCGACCAGGATCCGCGCCGTGATCGATCCGAACAAGGCCGCAATCTCCAAGGACATCAAGCCGGGCGTCGCGCCGCACGAGGGCAGCAACACCACGCACTATTCAATCGCGGACAAGGACGGCAACGCGGTATCGGTGACGTACACGCTGAACGATTGGTTCGGCGCCAAGGTGACGGCGGCCAAGACCGGCGTGCTGCTGAACGACGAGATGGACGACTTCACCGCCAAGGTCGGGGTGCCGAACCTGTATGGCCTGGTGCAGGGTGAGGCCAACGCGATTGCTCCCGGCAAGCGTCCTCTGTCCTCGATGAGCCCGACCATCGTCACCAAGGATGGCAAGACCGTCATGGTGGTGGGCACGCCCGGCGGCAGCCGCATCATCACGGCGGTCCTGCAGACCATGATCAATGCGATCGACTACGGCATGAACGCGCAGGAGGCCGTCGACATGCCGCGCATCCACCAGCAATGGCTGCCTGATATGACCAATGTCGAGGACTATGCGCTGTCACCGGACACGCGCAAGATCCTGGAAGGCATGGGCCACAAATTCGGACCGCCGCAGCCGGCGAACCATTTGGCGGTCATCATCGTCGGCGCGCCGTCGCTGAACGGCGAGCAAGTCGGCAATAACCGCTACTACGGTGCGAACGACCCACGCCGAAACTCGGGATTGGCCGCCGGGTATTGACCTACGCCACCGTCACGACTGTCATACCCCGCGACCCGGCTACGCCAAGGCTTCGCCGGGGCTGCGGTCCAGGGGCGCCGAAGCTTTAGCGTAGGCGTCAAGCGGGGTATCCAATACACTGCGGTTCCTCCGCATCTCAATGCTGTCTCTGGAATACTGGATTGCCCGCCTTCGCGGGCAATGACGGCAGTAGAAATGGTCGAGGGCCGCCCCTCACCATTTCTCCTTCGAGGTTCGCACGTCGAGCTCGAACGACCAGGCGCGCTCGGGCTGGCGATAGAGGAAGGCGAAGGCATCGACGATGCCATCGATGTCGATCAGGCTGTCCTCGCGGCCGGCCGCATCCGGGAACCGTGAAAAGATCTTGTCGCCGGCGATCGCGCCGTCGACCACGACATGGCCGACATGGATGCCATCGCTCGCGTATTCCTTGGCCATCGCCTGCGCCAGCGTGCGCAGGCCGGCCTTGGATGAGTTGAAGGCGCCGTAGCCGGAGCGTCCGCGCAGCGAGGCACTGGCGCCCGTGAACAGCAGCGTGCCGGTCTTCTTCGGCACCATCCGCCGCACCGCCTCGCGGCCGAACAGGAAGCCGCCGAAGCAGACCACGCGCCAGGCATTCTCGAAATAGTCGGCATCCATCTCGATGATCTTGCCGGGCGTGTTGTTGCCGGCGTTGTAGATGGCGAGGTCGAGGTTGTCGCCGGCGGCATCGAACAGCGCGACGATGTCCCCCTCCCTGGTCGCATCGGCAACGAAGGGCACGGCTGCGCCGCCCGCCTTCGTGATGTCGTCTACAACGGCCTGCAAGGCAGACAGCGTCCGGCCCGCGACGATCACCTTGAGCCCATCGGCCGCAAAACGCTTGCAAAGCCGGGCTCCGAGCCCGCGGTCCGGACCAACGCCGATCACGATTGCCGTCTTCATTGCAACTCTCCGAAGGTTGATAGGGTCAGGCCGCCGAGGCGGGCTCGGGGCAATTGGTCAATCGCGCGGGATTGCCGATCGCGGTGCAGCCAGCGGGCACGTCACCGGTCACAACAGTGCCGGCGCCGATCTTTGCGAAATCGCCGATATTGATGTCACCGAGAATGGTCGCGCCGCCGCCGATGTAGACACCGCGGCCGATGCGCGGCGAGCGCGTCGGCAATTCACCGCGACGGCCGATGCTGACGTTCTGGAGCATGGTGACCTCGTCGCCGATCACTACATGCGCACCAATCACGATGCCGGTGGCGTGGTCGAGATAGACGGACGATCCAATGGATGCGGCCGGATGAATGCTGACCTGCAAGAGGTTCGACGCCTCGTTCTGAAACAGCAGCGCCGCGTCGCGATGGTCACGACGCCAGAGCCAGTTCGAGACGCGCCAGGCTTGCAGCGCGACGTAGCCCTTGTAATGCAGCAGCGGCGGCAGCAGGTCGGTGATGGCGGGATCGCGCAATGCGATGGCCTGCAGATCTCGGCCGGCGGTTTCGATCAGCTCTGGCTCGCCTTGAAAGGCGTCGCGGGAATAGGACGTGAAGCGCGTGCGCCCGGTGGTGCCGCTGCCGAGCCGCTGCCCGATCAAATCGGCCAAGGCGGCGGCAAAATCATCATGAGCGAGAATGGCACGCGCAAGGGCCTTGCCGAACACGGGGTCTGCATCGGCCGCGCGCTGTGCCTCGCTGCGGACCTGTTGCCAGAGGCCGTCGCTCGCCGTGATCGCAGCTTCCGCCATTGTCGCCTCCGGTCCGCCCACTCTTGTGAAGACGAATATAGGCGGTCCGGATCGGGGCGCCAGTCACGCCGCCGGGACGCGCTTGCTCTCGCCCTCAGGACCGGGCCGGGCCCGCTTGCGCAGGCTGAGTGCGTAGAGCCAGCTGCCCGCCGCAATGAGCACCGGCAGGACGAAGAGCGCGACATCGCGGAGCAGGATCATGGGGCGATGCTCCCCTTTGCAAACGAGACCGCGCGGCTGAGTGCGTACGAGGCGAACCAATAGAGATAAAGGCTGAGAAAGAACCGCCAGGATTCGCCGAGCTGCCACTGCGGATAGAGCTGGACTTCCGTCGGCCATCCATTGAGGAACGCGATCGCCACCGGCACGATGTTTCCGAACCGGTCGAACAGCGCCGAGGCGCGCTCGAGGAGCGCGATGCGCTGGCTGATCTCTTTGCGTTCGGCGTTGGTCATGGTCGTCCCCGTCAGCGCGCGGGAGGTGCGCCGTCAGGGCTTGGTCGGGCGTGGTGCGGATCGGGTTCTACCGGTCCTGCACATGTACGTGATCAACGCCGCAGAACGCACGCCCGCCGGCGCAGAGGCGAAAATGACAATCGGGATCGGACGCGCAACTGCCATAGACCAAGCCGATGTAACCCAGCACCGCTAGGGCGGTCACGGTAAGCAGCAGGCGGGTGTAGAGGTCCATGATGCGCGTCGTCCAGCAGCGCGGCGGATTGAGGTGGCACGCGCAAGTCTTGGTGTCGGATCGTCGGCAGTTGGTTCTAGTCCCCTAAGACCAAACCGCCCGCCTGCGGGTTGCGCAGGCGGGCGGCTCGGGGCCATCAGGACTTTGGGGGCATGCGCCTGAAGGCTTTGAGAGGCAGACCCCGGATCAGCCTTTTAGATCAGCCTTGCGGCTGGTCGGTCGGCGGCGGGGTCGGGCGCGTCTTGTGCTGCGCCATGAACTGGTCGAACTCTTCCTTGTCCTTGGCGTGACGCAGACGGTCGAGGAAGTTCCTGAACTCGACCTGCTCTTCCTCAAGCCGCTGCAGCGTCTCGGTGCGGTATTCGTCGAAGGCACGGTTGCCGCTCGAGGGTGGGCCGAAGCCGAAGCCGAAACCACGGCGCTCCATGCGGCCGCGCATGCGGTCCATCTTGTACTGCATCCGCTCCATCTTGTTCTGCCAGCGATCCTGGTGGCTCCAGCAACCCATTTTTCTGCTCCCGAGTGTGAAAAAGAGAAGGGCAAGTCCGATCGGCCACCAGATGATGAAGCCGAGGATGGTCACGGCGATCCAGCCGGGATGCCAGGGCGTATCGAGCATGTGGGGGCGCTCATAGCGTTCGTCAGAGGAACCGCGCCATCGATTGACATCAGCGGTGTAGGCCATTTCCATCTCCATCACGGCACCAGCGCCGTTGTGAATGTAAATAACATTTACATAGCTAGACCATCCCGCGATTTTGTCAAGCCGGCCGCCTGACAGGGTCGCCGAATTATTTGCGCAATTTTATTTCGGCTTGCCCCAGGGGCCGCCGGGCGGCAGGCCAGAACCGGAGGATGCCTCCGGTGGCACCGGCGGCGGCTCGGCGCTTCGTGCCGGCGGACGGCGGTCGGTCGGGAAGCCGAGGCCGCGGAGATAGATCAGCACCTCGGCTTCGAGCAGGTCATCCGGCGACATCGGCAATTTTCGCCGCGCGGCGTCGCCGCGTGAGAACAGCGAGGCCACGCCGTGGGCCATCGACCAGATGTGCAGCGCCATCATCATCGCTGGTGGCCGCGGCGTGCCGGGCGGCGCCAGCGCCGCAAGCCGTTCGGCGGCGGCGCGAATGATGTTGAAGGCGCGTTCACTGGCGGTCTGCAGGGC
This sequence comes from Bradyrhizobium sp. MOS001, assembly GCF_004634465.1. Lineage (NCBI taxonomy): Bacteria > Pseudomonadati > Pseudomonadota > Alphaproteobacteria > Hyphomicrobiales > Nitrobacteraceae > Bradyrhizobium > Bradyrhizobium sp. MOS001. The sequence goes on along the minus strand of NZ_SPVJ01000006.1, from coordinate 312,936 downwards.
CGGATTTGAATCGACTGGCACGCCTGATTCGAACATCGCGTTGTAGAAGGCAGGCTCCTCGCGGGCAAAGGCGAGATAGGCCTTGCCGACGCGTTCGAACGCCGTGACCGTATCCGGGCGCCCGTCGTCCCAGGCCGCGGTCAGGCGCTGCTCGAACTGCTCGAAGCCGCGCTGCGCGATCGAGGACAGCAACTCCTCGCGGTCGCGGAAATGCCGGTAAGGCGCCGCCGCGCTGACGCCGGCCATGCGCGCGGCATCGGCAAAGGTGAAGCCGGCCGCGCCCTTCTCGGCGATCAGCCCGAGGGCAGCCTGCAACAGGGCTTCCTTCAGATTGCCGTGGTGATAGCCGCGCTCGGTGCGGCCCTGGTCCTTACGCCAGCTCATGTGAACAGCTTTTACATGAGCCGGGCGTGAAGTCACTAGCGCAGGCCGGATTTGATTAACCGGCCAACTCGTCATTCCGGGGGCGGCTCGACCCGGGGCTGCTCGACGAGCCGAACCCGGAATCTCGAGATTTCCGGGCTCGCGTGTGCGCGCCCCCGGAATGACACGGCCTAGCCGCCGGGAATCGGCAGCACCGGCATGATCTCGACGCGTTCGCCGGGGAAGATCGCGAAGTGCGGGTGGTTCTCGAACATCTTGGCTGCGGCCTCATGGGACGCGGCGCGGACCACGGTGAAGGCGCCCATCTCGTTGGCGATGTCGGCGACGCCCTTGCCGTCGACCTTCTTGGTCTTGCCGAGAGGGCCGCCCATGGCCTGGATCGCACCTTGATGCTTCTCGACCCAGCCTTTCCAGGCCGCCATGCCCTCCTGCTCCTTCGCCTTCCGCGCGGTCTCCGACATCGCGTTCCATGCGGCCCATTGCGGGCTGGTCTTGCTGCCCAGGAAAACGGCGAGATAGGTATCGGTGCTCATTGGTTCTCTCCTTTGTTGATGGGTGATGGATTGACGAGCCGCGAATGATCCGCGGCCGTCTCGGCTACGTCTTCAGATCGTCGAAACCGGCGGCGGCTGCCTGCACCTCCGGCGGAAAGTCGGCCATCTCCTGCACCTGCCGGATCTCGATGACTTCATTGGCGGAGGCCGGGCACTTCTTCGCCCAGGCGATCGCCTCCTGGCGCGAGGCAACCTCGATCATCCAGTAGCCGCCCAGAACTTCCTTGGCTTCGGCGAAGGGGCCGTCGGTCACGATGGGCTCACCGGTCGCGAACGAGACGCGCGCGCCCATCGACGGCGGGTGCAGGCCGTCGAGCGTGATCAGCACGCCGGCATCCTTCAGCGCCTCGTTGTAGCGCATCATCGCGGCGACGCGTTCGGGATCGAGTTGCACGTCCGGCGGCGCGGTCTCGTAGCCGAGCGGAATCATCAGCATCATGAATCGCATGAGCAGTCCTTGCTTGCTTTGTCGTTTCGGGTTTGCGCGGCGCGGCGCCACCCCCGGAAGGACGGGAGCGGCGGCCCGGGCCGCCCACCCTTACCTCTAAGACGAACCAACCTTTACGGAACCGACAAGGTGATGAAATTATTCCGGAGGTCATTGCGCCGGCCGCTAGCGCGGCTGTGGCAGGAAACGCCCATCCGTCCGGGCCGCGCCGAAATAGACGTCGATGCGGCTGACCTTGCCACCCGCAAAGGTGAAGAACTCCGTGTTGCGAAAGCTCCTGCCATCTTTCGCCAGACAGAGATAGGTGACGAAGGCCTCGTCGCCCCGGACGAAAATCCGCTCGATGTCGTGTCGCGCGATCCAGCCGGTGTCCTTCCAGCAGCGCTCGAAATAGGCCGCCTTGTCGAGGTCGTCGTCGAACGGACTGGTGAAGCGGAAATCGTCGGCCAGTGCGTCGGCGACCCGTTGCCGGTCGTTGCCGAGATAGGCTGCGAAGAGGTCTCGAATCAGGCGCTCGCAGTCGTCGGGCATTGATGGTCTCCGCAGAGAAGCTCCTCTTGAAGACGATGCACGAACGCGTGCCCCGACATTGCTCGCCGAATTTCAACAGGGACGATGCGAAAATATCGCGAGGCGGGTCCGTACGATTACGGACCGACTATGTCCACCGCCGTGCATATAGGACGAGAATCTTCGCGCGCAGAACAACATGGCCAAGGCCGGAGACCGCGCAGCTTCCTGCAAGGGTTTACAGTTGATCAACGCGTGCATGCAACTTTTTCGGGAAGGCCAATTGCAGCCCGGCCGACGCATAGTTGAACCATTCCGGGGACCTTCAAGTGTTCAATTTCAACAGCAAGGCCAAAGTCCAGCACGCGCTCGCGGAAGTCGACGCCCTTGATCGCTCGCAGGCCGTCATCGAATTCGATCTCGATGGCACCATCCTCGATGCCAACGAGAACCTTCTGAAAATGAGCGGCTATTCGCTCGCCGAGATCAAGGGCAAGCATCACAGCATCTTCGTCACCCCGGCCGAACGCGAGAGCGCCCGCTACCGCGACTTCTGGGCCAGCCTGAACCGCGGCGAATTCCAGACCACGCAATACAAGCGCTTCGGCAAGAACGGCAAGGAAGTCTGGGTTCATGCCTCCTACGCCCCGCTGCTGGACAAGAACGGCAAGGTGGTCAGCTTCATCAAGTTCGCCACCGACATCACGGCGTACAAGATCAAGACCATGGAAGACTCCGGCAAGATCGCCGCGATCAACCGCGCGCAGGCCGTGATCGAGTTCAACATGGACGGCACCATCGTCACCGCCAACGAGAACTTCCTGGGCGCGATGGGCTATTCGCTCGACGAGATCAGGGGCAAGCATCACAGCATGTTCGTGACGCCCGAGGACCGCGCGAGTTCGACCTATGCCGCGTTCTGGGCCAGGCTGAACCGCGGCGAGTTCGAGGCGGCCGAATACAAGCGGCTCGGCAAGGGCGGCAAGGAGATCTGGATTCTCGCGACCTACAACCCGATCCTCGACGAGACCGGCAAGCCGTTCAAGGTGGTGAAGTTCGCAACCGACATCACCGCGCAGAAGATGAAGGCCGCCGACAATGACGGCCAGCTCGCCGCGATCCAGAAGTCGCAGGCGGTGATCGAGTTCAACATGGACGGCACGATCCGCACCGCCAACGAGAATTTTCTCAAGGCGGTGGGCTATTCGCTGGCCGAGATCAAGGGCCGGCACCATTCCATGTTCGTCGAGCCGAACGAGAGGAATTCGGCGGCCTACCGCCAGTTCTGGGAGACGCTCAACCGCGGCGAATACCAGGCCGCCGAATACAGGCGGATCGCCAAGGGCGGCCGCGAAATCTGGATCCAGGCGTCCTACAATCCGATTCTGGATCTCAACGGAAAACCCTACAAGGTGGTGAAATGCGCCACCGACATCACCGCGCAGGCGATCGGCCGCAAGAAGGCCGACAATGCGCGCGGGCTGATCGAGGCGGTCGCGGCCGGCAGCGAGCAGATGAGCGCCTCGATCCGCGAGATCTCCGAGACCATGGCGAAATCGCGCGAGACCTCCAAGGTCGCGACCACCAGGGTCGAGTCCGCGGACGGTCAGGCTCAGAAGTTGACTGCAGCGGCCCAGGCCATGAGCGGCATCGTCGAGATGATTTCGGGCATCACCAGTCAGATCAACCTGCTTGCGCTCAACGCCACGATCGAATCGGCGCGGGCGGGCGAAGCGGGCCGCGGCTTTGCCGTGGTCGCCTCCGAGGTGAAGAACCTCGCCAGCCAGGCCAAGCAGGCCACCGACACGATCACCTCCGAAATCGACACGCTGAACACCATCTCGGGCGACGTTGCGAGCTCGCTCACCGCGATCAAGGCCGCGATCGCCGGCGTCAACGAGTTCATCGCCTCCACCGCGGCCGCAGTCGAGGAGCAGAGCATCGTGACCTCCGACATGTCGTCGAACATGCAGCGCGCATCGGCGGAGCTGGCGTAAGCTCTCGCTTTATCACGATCCCCGTCATCCTTCGAGGGCCGCTGAAGAAGCGGCCACCTCAGGGGTGACGGAGAGAGAGACCGACGCTCTTACCCTACCGCTCCCAGCGTCGCGTCGCTTCACTCGCCCCTTCCGGCAGCATCTCGAAGACCGGCGAGGCCAACACCGCATGCACATGCAGCATGGTCGCTCCCGAATTGCGAAAACCGTGCTTGCGGCCGGCGGGAACCAGCAGCGCCTGTCCGGCCGTCACCGTGATACGCCGGGCTTCGACCCACATCTCCGCCTCGCCCGCCCGCACGGTGAGCACCTCCTCGACCGTGTGGCTGTGCGTCGGCGCACCGGCGCCGGGATCGACCCATTGCTCGAAGATGCAGAGCGCGGTCGCGCCGTTGCGCGCGGATGTGACCATGCGGGTCTTCACACCTGGCCGCCATTCCTCGAGCGGGATCGTGCTGGGATCGATGAGCATGGCCTGGAGCCCTTCTTGCCGGGACGAAAGCGAAGTAAAAGGAGCCGGCGCTCGTGCGCGCCCCTTTCGAACACAGGACAGATTAGCAAATGCCGCAGGCCCCACAAAACGTCGCCCTCGTCACCGGAGCCGCGCGAGGTATCGGGCTGGCGACGGCCAAGAAATTCCTGGCCGAAGGGTGGCGCGTCGCGCTGCTCGATATCGAGGGGGAGCTGCAGGCAGGCGCGACGGCGGCCCTGAAGAATCCCGATAACACGCTGGCAATCACCTGCAACGTGTCCGATGCAGCCGCCGTAGGAGCTGCAATGGTGGCGGTCATGAGCCGCTTCGGTCGGCTCGATGCTCTCGTCAACAACGCCGGCGTCGCCGTGTTCGCGCCAGTGCTGGAGACCAGCGACGCCGACTGGAACAGGATCATGGCGGTCAATCTCACCGGCCCGTTCCTGTGCACCAAGGCGGCCGCGCCGCTGATGCGCGAGCAAGGCGGCGGCGCCATCGTCAACGTCACCTCGATCTCGGCGGTGCGCGCCTCGACCCTGCGTTCGGCCTATGGCACCAGCAAGGCGGGCCTTGCGCACCTGACCAAGCAGCTCGCGGTCGAGCTCGCCTCGCTCAACATCCGCGTCAACGCAGTCGCGCCGGGGCCGGTCGACACCGCGATGGCGAAGCAGGTGCACAGCAGGGAGATCCGCGCCGACTATCACGACGCCATTCCGCTCAACCGCTACGGCCTGGAGGAGGAACTCGCCGAAGCGATCTATTTCCTGTGCTCGGAACGATCGAGCTACATCACCGGCCAAATTTTGGCCGTCGATGGCGGCTTCGATGCGGCTGGCATCGGCCTGCCGACGCTGCGCGGCGAACGGCGGAACGGGTGAACGTCGTAGGGTGGGCAAAGGCGCGCAAGCGCCGCGCCCACCTTCCCTCCAGATTTGCGATGCCATTGGTGGGCGCGCTACGCTTTGCCCACCCTACGGGATCGAGTTAGTGGAGTGCTCCATGCGACGCATGTTCTTTGTGGGTGCCTGGATGCTCGCATCTGCGCTCTTTACCACCACCCCCGCCATGGCCGAAATCCGCATCATCCAGTCGCCGGGCGGAGAGGTCGGGCCGTTCCTCGACCTGTTCGAGCAGGTGCGCGAGAGCGGCGAGCGCGTGGTGATCGACGGTCCGTGCCTGTCCGCCTGCACGCTGGTGCTCAGCATCGTGCCGGGCGAGCGCATCTGCGTCACCAAACGCGCGGTACTCGGCTTCCACGCGGCGCGTTCGGTCGACCGGCGTGGGCGCTTTTATGCCGAGCCCGAAGCCTCCGACGCGGTGCTGCAGGCCTATCCCGGCCCGGTGCGCGACTGGATCAGCCGGCACGGTGGCCTCTCGTCCAGATTGCTTTTGCTGAAGGGCCGCGACCTTGCGGCGATCTATCCGCGCTGCCGCTGAGCAACAGGCGGCCGCCAGCGATGTGACCGGTTGCATCCGCCGCTGTCCGGCGATTAGGCAGTTTTGCAAAATGTCGACGATCCGGACACGAATCCGCTCAACCGCTTGGCAATGCCTGCCCAATTTACGCGGTTTGCGGCCTTTCCCGACCGTCTATGATGGTCCCGTCCAGATTGAGGCCGCTCGGGTCACGATGGCTGCAGGGCCGTCATAATCTCAGCAGTGGTCACAGACTAGGATGGTTCCGCTTTTTCAAGATTACTCATTTTCAAACCGATCGCAGGCCGTGCAGCCCATCGATTTTCACTACCGCCTGTCGGACCAGGGACGCATTGTCCTTGGCCAATTGAGCTCCCAGGAAACCGTCGAATTCGAATTGCTGTCGCGGCGCCAGCGCGAGGGCCTGATGGACCTGCCGTCCGAGCTGCGGCTGCTCGAGCTCTATGTGAAATATATCGGCTCGGGCGCAGAGGCTGCGCTCGCGCCGTCGGAGCTCGCATGGCAGGCGAGCGAGCCACTCCAGCGGCGGAGACCGCCGCGTGCGCGAACGGCGCGGCCGCGCAACTACATCCTCTCGATGATCGTGATCGCGAGCGTCAGCTTCACGCTCATCGCGTTGCTGGTGAGCTAGCAGGCAAGCACGACGGCGAAATTGCGCCGGTCACGCATTTCGTCGGGCCTAGTAGAGCCTCTGGCTAGTAGAGCCTCTGGATGGTCTGCGCCAATTCCAAAGTCGCGCAGATGAGCATACCCCAAAGTGCAAAATTGATTTGTAGCGCCGCTGCCATCGGTCGCTCCCCTTCCAAGTTACGCCCACCCCAATTTGTAGAATTTATGAAGAAATTATTAGCGATTCTGTCGTGGAGTTTACAGCCTAATATTTCGCCAGTTGTTGTGCGATGCGATCCGCATGATTTCACGAAGCGGCCTCACTGCTCTCGCAATGTGATGCGAGAGCACGATTCCATATTGGGCCTGGCGGCCACGTCGTTTCCCTTAGGTTCCATTTAACCGGCGCGATGCAAGGCTCCGCATGCGGAGTTTGCGTGTCGCGTACCGCACCAAGGGTCCGGCATGCTGCGTCACGGCTTCGTCTTGCTCACTTTTTGCGCAGCGCTCCTCGGATGCGCGGCGGCGCCGGCGCAGGAGCGCCGACCGATCGCATGGGACGGCCTCGGCCGCGATCCGAACCAGGCCCATCACCGCTCCTCTGTCACAAAGCGGCGCGCCGCGAACCCGGCGCCTGCACAGGACAACCCCAATCAGGAGCGGGAAAGAGTGCTCGGCACCTTGCGCCCGTTCTCCGACGCGTGGTGGGTGGTCCATGACGAAATCGAGGCGGAGAACGACAGGCAGCTTGGCACGAAACTCGTGATCTGCCCTCGCTGCGTTGAACCGCCGCCGCCAAGCGATGACGCGACCGGATCGCTCCGGTGAGCGAGCACGCGGCGATCAGCCGTGTGACATGACGACGGCATGAGTGACCCACTCCCGTAACAACGGGAGTGGGATCGTGGCTTGGCGTGTCAGGCCGACGCGCCCGTCACATGCCCTCGGCCGGGCAGTTCACCATCCAGGGAATGCCGAACTTGTCGACGCACATGCCAAAGCCCTTGGCCCAGAACGTCTTGCCGAAGGGCATGGTGACGGTGCCGCCGTCGGCGAGCGCGTTGAACTTGCGCTCGCCATCCGCGGGGTCCGTGACCGTGAGCGAGACCGAAAAGCCCTGGGCTTTCTGAAAATGCTCGGGTGGCGCGTCGGAGGCCATCAGCACGCTGCCGTCGGGCAACGACATCCGCGCATGCATGATCATCTTCTCGCGGCCGGGCGCGGCGGGCATGTCCGGCGGCGCTTCCGATGAGCGCATCATGGCGTCGATCTTGCCGCCCAAAACCTTGGCGTAGAAGTTGAACGCCGCTTCGCAGGTGTCCTGATAGAACAGATAGGCATTGATCATCGTTTCTCTCCTCTCCGTTTTCTTGGCGATTCCTTGGCAGTTCCTTGGCTGCTCCTTGGGGCAGCAAGCCTCGTTACTTCTCGGTGAGCTTCTTCAGGCTGGCGAGGCCGGCCTCGAAGTCTTTGCCGATCATGTTGTCCATGTTGATGAACACCTGCATCACCTTGGACATGAACGGCGCCGGACCGTACATCGCCCATGTGACCAATGTGGCATCGCCTTGCGGCACAAAGGTGAACTCGGCGGTGTTGTGGCCTTCGAACGGGCGCTCGAAGTCGAGCTTGATGCGAAGCTTCGACGGCGTGCTCGCCTCGAGGATTTCCATATGCCCGGCGCCGACATTATTGTTGCCGTCCCAGGCATAGGTCGCGCCCTTGCCTGACGCGGTTCTGCCGAAGGTCCGCTTCATGCCGGGGTCGCGATCCTCATAGGGCGACCAGCTCATCCAGAAATGGAAATCGGCAACGTGCGGATAAATCGCATCGGCCGGCGCCTTCACGGCGAGCGAGCGCTCGACACGGAACGTATCGGGTTTTGTCAATGCGAAGACGAGGACCGCGGCTATGCCGACGGCGAGGACGACGGCGATGATGGCAATGGCTTTCAGCATGAGTGGCTCCCTGGATATGGAATTAAGACGAAGGGGAACGGCGGGAGCCGACAATCGGCGGGACGAAATTTTGGCCGTCACTTTGCCTTCGCGCCCTGCCTGGCGCTCCCGTTGCCGCCCTTCGGCTGGCTGTCCCGGATCAGGCGATCAATATGCATGCGGATGTGGGCGGCTTCCGCCGAAGTATTGGCGAGTGCGATGGCGTGGTCGAAGGCGATGCGGGCTTCGTCGTTACGGCCGAGCTGCATCAGGAAGGCACCACGCACGCCGTGGAAATGAAAGTAGTTGGTGAGTTTCGGCGCCAGCGGCTCGATCAGCTCGAGCGCCGCTTGAGGCCCGCGCACCTTGGAGACCGCAACCGCGCGGTTGAGCGTCACCACCGGCGAAGGCTGCATCAGTTCGAGCGCGCCGTAGAGCAGATCGATCTGCGTCCAGTCGGTTTCCTCGGGCGTCGACGCGCGCGCATGCAGCGCGGCGATCGCGGCCTGGACCTGATAGGGGCCGCTGCGGCGATGGCGCATCGCCTTGTCGATCAGCGCCAGGCCTTCCGCGATCATGTTGCCGTTCCACAGCGTACGATCCTGGTCGTCGAGCAGGATCACCGCGCCGTCCGCGGCAAAGCGCGCGGCGCTGCGCGCATGCTGCAACAGCAGCAGCGCCGCGAGCCCCATGATCTCCGGCTCACTCTGGAACAGCCGCAGCAGCAACCGCGCCAGCCGGATCGCTTCCTCGCACAGCGGCTTTCGGATCTCCGCCGTGTCGCCGCTGGCCGAATAGCCTTCGTTGAAGATCAGGTAGATCATTGCGGCAACGCCGGCGAGCCGCTCGGAGCGTTCGACCGCACCAGGCGTTTCGAACGGCGCCCCGGCCTCGGCGACCTTCGCCTTGGCACGGGTGATGCGCTGTTCCATCGCCGCTTCCGAGACCAGGAAGGCGCGCGCGATCTGCTTCACGGTGAGGCCGGAGACAATGCGCAGCGCCAGCGCGATCTGCTGGGTCGCCGGCAGCTGCGGATGGCAGCAGATGAACATCAGCCGCAGGATGTCGTCGCGGTAGTGCGAACCGTCGAGCCGCTCGGCGAGTGCGCCCTCGGCGTCGTCGAGATCGGAGATGGCCTGGTCATCCTCCGGCAGCGGCTGCTGCTTGCGGGCGCGGCGGACCTCGTCGATGGCGACGTTGCGGCCGACCATGATCAGCCACGCCGCGGGATCGCGCGGCGGCCCGTTCTGCGGCCAGGTCTTGAGCGCGCGCAGGCAGGCGTTCTGGAAGGCCTCTTCGGCGGTGTCGAGATCGCGGAAATAGCGCAGCAGCGCGCCGACCGCCTGGGGTCGCGCCGAGGTCAGCGCGGTCTCGATCCAGGCGGTATCGGCCTCGCTCACGTCGAAATTCCTCCGGGCCGGAATACGCCGACGGGGCGCACCTCATAGGCGCCGCCGGGATTGGCCGCGCCGAGCTCGCGCGCGACGTCGAGCGCCTCGTCGAGGTTCTTGCAATCCACGATGTAGAAGCCGAGCAATTGCTCCTTGGTCTCCGCATAGGGGCCATCGAGCACCAGCGGCGGGTCTTCCTTGCGCAGCGTCGCCGCCGCCGTGGTCGGCAGCAGCCGCGCCACCGGACCGAGCCGGCCCTGCTGTGTGAGCTTGTCCTGCACCACGGCGAGCTTCTTCATCACGGCCTCGTCCTGGTCCTTGCTCCAGGAGCCGACGAAGTCCTCGTCGTGATAGCAGAGGATCGCATAAAGCATGGGCAGCACCTTCCTGAACGCTTGTTTTTAAGACGATCCAATATGCCCCGCCCCGACAGGGCTGCGGAAAAAATTTGCGAGAAAAATCCGTCGGATCGTGCCAAGGAGGGTTTTCAAAACGGAACCGACGAGGCACTTCGAATGAGCATGGGCACACTGGCCGTCCTGATCAACAGCACGCAGCAGAATTGGCTGCCGGAGCGCTGGAAGGCCCGGTTCGACGCGGTCTGCGGCGGCCGCCGCGTGGTGCTGCTGCCCGACGCCGGGCTCGATCCGGCCGAGGTACACTATGCCGCGGTGTGGAAGCCTGTGCCAGGCGACCTCAGCTCTTTCCCCAATCTGCGTGCGATCTTCAATCTGGGCGCCGGCGTCGACGCGCTGATGGCCGACAAGAGCCTGCCCGACGTGCCGCTGGTGCGCGTCGCCGTGCCTGATCTCACCAATCGCATGACCGAGTATGTCGTGCTGCACGTGCTGATGCACCACCGCCAGGAGCTGTACTTGCGGGACTCGCAGCGCGCAAAGCGCTGGGAGCCGCAATATCAGTGGCCGGCGAGCGCCGTCACCGTCGGCGTGATGGGGCTTGGCACGCTCGGTGCCGATGCCGCCGACGTGCTGCGCCGGCTCGGCTTCCGGGTTGCCGGCTGGAGCCGCAGCCCGCGCACGATCGAGGGCGTGGAATGCTTCCATGGCGCCGCGCAGATCGACGCGTTCCTGCGCAAGACCGACATCCTGGTCTCACTGTTGCCGCTGACGCCGGATACGCACGGCATCCTCAACCGCGACGTCTTCACCAAGCTCAACCGCAGCAGCCCGCTCGGCGCGCCCGTGCTGATCAATGCGGGTCGCGGCGGCTTGCAGAACGAAGCCGATATCCTGGCCTGCCTCGACGACGGCACGCTTGGCGCGGCCTCGCTCGACGTTTTCGTGCAGGAGCCGCAGCCTGCCGACAGCCGGTTCTGGACCCACCCCAAGGTGCTGCTGACCCCGCACAACGCGGCCGACACCGACGCGGATGCAATCTCGGCCTATGTCGCCGAGCAAATCGCAAAGTTCGAGGCCGGCGGTGCGCTGGAGAACGTGGTGGACCGGGCACGGGGATATTAGACGCTTCGGCAGGCTGAGAGAGGCCCGCACGCGCCCCACCCTCGCTGTCGTCCCCGCGTACGCGGGGACCCACACCGCGTGATTTATCGTTGCGGATGGTCGCAGTACCGAACGACCAGCCTTCGCCAAACTTCTCTCTGTGGTTATGGGTCCCGGGCTCGCGCTGCGCGCGCCCCGGGACGACGGCCTAACTTTTGGCCCCCACCATCACGTCAATCGCACCCTTCACGATCGCCTCGAGTTCTTTGCGCGACACGCGGGCGCGGGAGCGGATGGCGATCGAATGCACGGTTGCGGAGGCGAGCTGCGCCAGCACGGCCGGGTCGGCGCTCGCGGGCAGCTCGCCCTTCTCCTTGGCGCGGCGGAAGCAACTGGCAAAGGCCTTGTCGAGTTCGGTCAGTCCATCCAGCACCATGGCACGGATCTCGGGATCGCCGACAGCTTCGGACGCCGCGGTCACCACCGTGAAGCAGCCGCGCGGACCGGTCTCGCCGGAGAGATAGATGTTCAGCGCGGACGCGAAGATGCGCTCGAGCCGCTGGCGCACCGGCATCTCCTGGCGAAAGATCTCGACCATCGAGGCGCGCGCGTCCTCGCGGTAGCGCTGGTAACTCTTGATGTAGAGCTCGCGCTTGTCGCCGAAGGCGCCGTAGAGGCTCGGCCGGTTCATGCCGGTCGCTTCGCTGAGATCGTCCAGTGACGTCGCCGCAAAACCCTGCCGGCGGAACAGGTCGAGCGCCTTGCCGAGCGCGACATCGGGCTCGTAGGCGCGCGGGCGCCCGCGGCGCTTCGGCTCATTGGCAGCAGCTGGCGGCTTCGATTTTTGTACCATCTCGCAAATTAATCCTTGACCGCCGACATATTATACAAGATGGTACAAAAATCAATCTGGCCAGGTTGAGCGACACCCAAAGAGGAATTGCCCAAGGAGGCCCAAGATGGATCTTTATTTCTCGCCGCTCGCCTGTTCGATGGCGACCCGCGTCGCGCTGTATGAAGCCGGCGCCGAAGCGAATTATCTCGAAGTCGATCCGCCGACCAAGAAAGTGCTGAACGACGGCACCGACTTCCGCACGGTCAACCCGATCGGGCTCGTGCCGACGCTGCGCACCGACGAGGGCGTGGTGCTGACCGAGAACGCCGCGATCCTGCAATATGTCGCGGATCGGTTCCCGCAATCCGGCCTCGGTGCGGCCCATGGCATCGATCGCACCCGGCTGCATCAATGGCTCTGTTTCATCGGCACCGAGCTGCACAAGGGCCTCTTCATTCCCCTGCTCGACCGCAAGGCGCCGCAGGAAACCAAGGCCTATGCACTGGAGAAGAACCTGTCGCGGCTCGACTATCTCGACAACTACCTGAAGGGGCGCGACTTCCTGCTCGACCATTTCAGTGTGGCGGACGCCTATCTCGTCACGGTCATCAATTGGACCATGGCGACCCCACCGATCGAGCTCGCCAAATGGCCGAACGTGAAGGCGTATCACGACCGCCTGCGCCAGCGGCCGTCGGTCGCGAAGGCGATCGCCGAAGAATTCGAGCTGTACAAGGCCGAGCAGGCGCGGAAGAAGGCGGCGGCTTAAGGCCAAAGCGATATCTTCGCAGAGCGACGTCGTCCTTGCCAAACCGGGACGGCGTCGTTCTTTCGGCAATCGGCTACCTCGGCGCTTGCAGCACGATCCCATAGCGACCGTAGATCCGATCGATCGTACCGTCGTTGCGCAGCCGTTCCAGCGCTCCGTCGATCGCCTCGCGCAACGCATCATCCGGGCGGACCATGCCGACGGCGACATTCCAGTTGAGATCGGCCACGCCCTCGTCGCGATCCAGGATCCGGAGTGCCTTGTCAGGATGCGTCAGATTGAAGTAGCCCGCCGCGGTGGGCGTGACCGCAGCCGCATCGATCTCCTTGTTTGATACGGCGTCGAGGCTGTCGGTCTCGAAGCCGAAGATCGATATGGGCACGTGCCGCTGACCGATGATCATGGCGGCGACAGAGCCGACCTGCACCCCCACCTTGGTATGCTCGCCGAGGCTCTTGAACGATGTGAGCGCGCTGGATGACGGCACCGCGAGCGCGACGCCCGTGCGATAGTACGGTTTCGAGATCCTCAAGCGGGTCTCGCCTTGCGCTTCGCGATCGGCGATGACATCCAGAAGAATGTCACAATTGGCGCTGCGCATTTGGTACTGCGTGATGATCCAGTCGAGCCGTAGCGAGACACCGAGCTCGCGTGCCAGCACCTGTCCCAACTCGACCTGAAAGCCGGATGGATCGCCGCCCTTGCGCGCAAAAGGAAGCGAGTTGGGATGCGCGCAGAGTCCGAGCGCGCCACTCGCGCGGATCGCCTCCAGGGTTCGCGCCTGCGCCGGTCCGGACAGCCCGATGGCGGCACCGACGATAATCAGGACAATTGCCTTCATGCCGCGTCTCATCTGGATGGATCAGGTCCCGGCGGGTCAGCCCTCGCGCGGCTTCAAGGCGCGGATATATTTGACGATCTGGTCGATCTGCGCGTCACTGAAGCTCTCGCCGAATGCCGGCATCGCACCTTGCTTGCCGATCTTGATACGGTTGTGCAGAAATTCGTCGTCTCGTTGCGAATTCATCAGTTGCGGTCCCCTGCCAGCAGCCCGGCCGCCGTCGGAGTGGCAAAAGCCGCAGGTGCCTGCGAACAACTGCTCGACGTCCAGTGACCCGTTGTCCGGCGCCGGCGTGGCAGATTGAGCTCGAGCCACCACAACGCACAGCAACGAAGCGCCCAGCACCGCCGGAAGCGACTTCAAATGCAGTTTCAACACGTCCGCTCCATTCCTGAATCACGCCCGGCCGCTGCAATCGACCGAGGAGCGGGTTTGCACCCGCTCCTCGGCAGATCGTTTGAGACAGACTATTTCAAGCTGAAGACGACGAGGGCGCCGTCGTCACGCGGCATGCTCTTGTAGACGCCGCCGAAGTTTGGCGCATATTCGTCCGCCAGCATGCCGCCGAAGCCGGCCGCCACGGCGATATATTGCTTGCCGCCGACGGAGTAGCTGACGATACCGCCCTGGTGGCCGGTGCCGTTGTTGTGCTTCCACAACTCGGCTCCGGTTTCGGCATCGTAGGCGTGAAGGATGCCACGGGAGTCGGGTACGAACACAAGATTACCCCCGGTCGACAAAACGCTCCCAAGCGGCGGCTCGGGAAAGCGAACCTCCCATTTTTTCGCGCCCGTTATCGGGTCGCGCGCGTCGAGATGTCCGTAGATCTCGCCGCTCGGAGGCGGCACCATCTTGAAGTCGGCGCCGATGTTGAGCTGGACCTGGGGCGCGGTGACCGGCGTCGTCTTCTGAATATCCAGCGTCATGCACCATTCCTGGCCGATCTTGTAATAAAGACCGGTCTTCGGGTTGTACGAGCCGGCATTCCAGCTGATGCCGCCGCCAATGAAGGGACACAGCGGTACTTCAGTGACTTTCCCGACAGGGAAATCGCGACGGCCGATCAGCGCGCCCGTCTTGGGATCGATATCCTTGACGAAGTTGATGTTCTCAACCAGCCGCCAGACGTTCTTCACGCCAAGATTACGGTCGTAGACGAAGACGAAGCCGCCCTTGTTCGGATGAACCACGTATTTCTGGCCATCGCGCTCAAGCATCACGAACTCGCCGACGGCGCTGTCGAAGTCCCAGGCGTCGTGAGGCAGTTCCTGATGGTAGGATTTCAGCTTTCCGGTATCGATATCGAGAGCGATGACCGAACTCGTATAGAGATTGTCGCCGGGACGCGCACCTTGCGTCTTGTAATCAGCGCCCGACCAATCGTAGAGCGGCGCCGGGTTCGCGGTGCCCCACAGGACGGAGTTGGTCTCGGAGTCGTAGGTGCCCGGCATCCAGCCGCCGCCACCGCCCGTGCGCCAGGAATCGTTGCCCCAGGTCTTCATGGCCTCGTCGGTGCCCGCGACCGTCAGAAACTCCCACTTTTTCTTGCCAGTGGTGGCATCGACAGCGAAGATCGGGCCACGGCCCGGCCATTCACCCCCCTGCGAGCCGATGATGACGCTTCCCTTCGCGTAAAGCGGCGCGCCAGTGAAGCCGACCGTGAGCTTCTGCGAGTCGATCAGCCTGGTTTCCCAGAGAACCTTTCCCGACTTCGCATCGAGCCCGAACAGACGACCATCCATCGTACCGACGAAGACCTTGCCTTCACCAAGGGCTACACCGCGGTTGTAGGGCGAGTGGGTCTGTCGGCTGATGAGCGCCTCATCGAGTTCCGGAAAGAACGACCAGATGACCTCGCCGGTCGCGCCGTTCAGCGCAAAGACCCGGCTGTACGAACCCGAATAATAGAGCACGCCGTCGGCCACGAGCGGCATTGACTGCAGGCCGCGCGTCGATCGTCCGGGAATGTGCGTCCAGGCTACGCCCAGATTGCCGATGTTGCTCGCATTGATCTGCGCGAGCGGGCTGTAGTGATGGGATTTGTATGAACCGTGATAGGTGAGCCAATCGTTCTGACCGGCGTTCTCGATCCGGGCAGTATCCACGGATTGGGCCAACGCCGCCGACGCCGCAAGTGTCGCGCCGACAACAAGAGGTAGACCAGAATTACACCAACGCTTCTTCATCCGTTCCTCCCGCTTTTGTGTTTTGTTGAACTCGCGTCTCGCAGACGCTGCGAGGGATGTTTGCAGCTCGCTAAGTGTCGGTTCTTCTCCATCGCATATGAGCTGCCAACAGCTCTCGATCTCTCTCGGCGGACATCGCCAAAAGGAGCTACGTTTCCTGGACTGGTTGCTGTTGCACTCCTGCTCGCTCTCACAGAGTACGCCGGATGAGGGAGGGCGCAAAGATGGAATGCGCGAGCGGCGCGAATTTAACGCGCAGCACGAATTTGAAACGTCAGCTGCGCTGACCATTTCGTCTTGGCCACAGATCTCGGACTCAAAAATCGCAGCGCCCACGGAGAAGCTTCATCGCGTGATCATTTGGACGGGGGCGGCGTCAATCTCTTTTGAGCAATTCAAGAACGGCCATCATAACGGAGCGATATACAAAGCCTTGCTCAAAGCGCGACGCCGCGCCATACAAGTGCCGCGATACGCGACCATTGAATACAAGCAATAATTGATCCACTGACCGCCCTCTCCTTCCGCGATTTTGCTCTGAAGACCGAATGGCCCCGCGGCCGGCGGCCTGGGCGCGAAGCAGGGCCAAGCTGGAATAAGAAGAATGCCCGTTTCTTTGCGAATTGTTCATTCGACGAAACGTGCCGGGCTTGTTGCGCTCGCCCTCACCGCACTCGCGCAAGCCGCGCACGCCGCCGACAAGCCGCCGCTCGCTCCCGATCCGCCGGCGCCGCTCGCCACGACCTCGCGGGTGTCTGCAACCATCGAGTTCGGTCTGCCGGCGCTCGCCAAGGCGATCGAGCAGGATATCCCCAAGCGGCTTGCCACCATCGACGAGCGCGTCAACTGCGTGCACCGCCGCGTACTGATGTTCCGTGTCAACGCCAATTGCGACGTGTTTGGCTTCGTCAATCGCACTAGCGGCGTCTCGCTCTATGGCCGCGGCGACCGCGTCTATGGTGCAGTCTCGATCTACGGCGCGGCCGAAGGCCAGGGCGCCAACCGCTTCACCGCGCGCATCCGCGGCCAGACCGAAGCGCGCGCGACCATCGAGGCCGAGGCACGGCCCGCGCTGCGCAAGGACTGGTCGCTCGACCTGAATTTCAGCGACTCCTTCCACTGGAGCGAAGCACCTTATTTGCACGTGCTCGGCCGCGAGTTCGATCTTGCGCCCTACGTCGAGCCGCGCATCCGTACGCAGCTCGCGCGCGTGCGATCACGTGCGCTGGCCGCAGCAAGGAAACTCAATCTGCGCGACAAGGCGGCCGCTGCCTGGACGCATGCGTTCGAGCCGATGAAGCTCGCCGACGAGCCGCCGGTCTGGCTGCAAGTGACGCCGCAAGCTGCCGCATTTGCCGGCGTGCGGGCCAACGACAAGGTGTTGTCCGGCTCGCTCGAACTCTCCGGCAGCGCCGTGACGTCGATTGGGCAGCAGGGTGCGAGCGTCACCCCGACATCGCTGCCGCCGCTTGGCACCGACGTGACCGCGCCGGGAACGTTCGACGTCATCCTTCCGGTCCGGCTCGGCTATGACGCGATCAAGGACAAGATCAGCCAGGCGATCGCCGCGCTGCCGGCGCAAGACAGCGCGTTGCGCGAGGTTCAGGTCTATCCGTCGGCGGGCAAGCTTGTGATCGGCCTGCGTCTTGCGAAGACGTCGGACAGCGACCCCAATGCAGGCCAATGGAGCTATCTCTCCGGCGCACTGAAGGTGGACGATACCAGCAAGAGCGTCGCGCTTGCCGATCTCGATCTCGCCGCGCAGGACGGAGAGGCAAACCCCGGCTTGCAGTCGATCGTCGCGCAATTGAAGCAGGCCGTGAACATTGACTATGGCGTCTCCTACCAGAACCTGCTGATGGCGGCGAACCAGCGGCTGACGCGTCCGCTCAAGGACGGCTTCCGTATGGAAGGCAAGCTCTCCTCGGTGCAGTTCGACAAGGCCTTGCTGCTTGCCGACGGGATCACACTCGCGTTGCGCGCGAGCGGCGAGCTGAAAATCCTGTACGGGATGTGATCGTGCGCTGGAGCGGATCGCAAATGCTTGTCGCCGCCCGCGCTCTGATGGCCGCACTCGTCATGTTCGCCGCCGGCATCGTGACTGCCCACGCGCAATCGGCATTTTACGACGCACCGGCATCGCTTGCGGACGGACCGCCTGGCAGTCTGGTGCGGCAAGAGCCGATGGACGGCGCGCCGCTCGGCGCATCGGCCTTTCGCGTGCTCTATCGCTCAACCGGATTGAAGGGCGAGCCCATTCTCGTCTCGGGCGTCGTCATCGTGCCGCAAGGACCGCCGCCACCGGGCGGCCGCCCGATCGTGGCCTGGGCGCATCCAACGTCAGGCATTGTGCCGCGCTGCGCGCCGTCGCTCGCGATCTTCCTGTTCCAGCAGATCCAGGGACTGCGCTCGATGGTGGCGCGTGGCTACATCGTCGCGGCGACCGACTATCCCGGGCTCGGCACGCCGGGTCCGCATCCTTATCTCGTCGGCGAGAGCGAGGGCCGCGCCGTGCTCGACATCGTGCGCGTCGCGCGCGATCTGCCGGGCGCCGGCGGGACTAAGGATTTTGCCTTGTGGGGACACTCGCAGGGCGGACAGGCTGTGCTGTTTGCCGGGCAGCTGGCGCCGACCTATGCGCCCGATCTCCATCTGCTCGGCGTTGCCGCTGCGGCGCCCGCGACGGATCTCGCCACGCTGATGAGCGACGACATCAACTCAGTCGGCGGCAAGAACATCACAGCGATGACGCTGTGGTCATGGCATCGCGTCTACGACGCCGCGCTCGACGGTGTCGTCGACCCGCGCGCACTTCCGGCGATCGACCGACTGGCGCGCGAATGCATCGAACGTCCCTTCGATATCTTCATCCGGCAGCGGACCGAGCGGCCGCTCCAGAAATATTTTCTGACCGTGCCGGATCCGACCAAGCGCGAGCCCTGGCGCTCGCTGCTGGAGAAGAACAGCGCCGGCACGTTGGCCGCCGGCATGCCAGTGTTCCTCGCTCAAGGGACTGTCGACCAGATCATCCGGCCCGCGGTGACGCGCGCCTATATGAGCCGGCTGTGCAAGGCGGGCAGCCCCGTGAAAATGGTCACCCTTCCCAACATCGGACACGGCCGCGCCGCACAGGCGAGCACGATGGCCGCTGTGAACTGGTTGACCGACCGCTTTGCCGGGAAGCCGGCGCCGAACGACTGCGGCGGGTAATCGCCGCAGTCGTTGCCGGAGCGTTAGCTACCCATAAACGGCAACAGCGTTGTCAGCCGACACGAGACCGCTCTCAACGTCATCCTTGATCGCTGCACGATCGCGCTCCTTGGGGTCACCGATACCGGCGCCGCCCGGCGTCATCACCACCAGCCGGTCATCCGGTGGAATGGTCTGAAAGCCCTTGCCACGCATCTTCTGGCCGGACTTCAATCCGACATAGCCGGCCTCGCCGTTCTTGCCGCCGTCGCGACCGCGCGGCGGATGGTCGATGCGGTCGAATGCAGCGAGGATGTCGAAGGGCGCCTCGATGCCGCTGCCGACCTCGATGATCTGGCCGAGGCCGCCGCGGGTGCGCCCTGCCCCGCCGGAATCCGGACGAAGCTCCTTGCGCCAGAAGATCAGCGGCGTTTGCGTCTCCGCGATCTCGACCGGCGTGCCGCGCACGCCGCTGGGATAGGCGGTGGCCGACAGCCCGTCCTTCGCAAATCGCGCGCCGGTACCGCCATTCGAAGTTACCGCCATCGAGAACCCGTAATTGCCGCCAGCACCTGAGCGGGTCTGTCCGCGGACGTTGAGATTCCACAGGCACGAGGTACCTTCCGCGGGCACGCGCTCGGGAATGATCTGGCGCAGGCAGCCGAACACCACGTCCGGCAGCATCTGTCCGACGATATGACGCGACGCCACGGGCGCCGGCTTCGGCGCATTCAGGATCGCGCCCGCGGGAGCCGACACCGTCAGCGGCGACAGCGAGCCGGCATTGTTCGGGATCTGCGAGGCGACGACGCAGCCGAGGCCGAACACGGTGTAGGCCGTGGTGTAGGACAGCGGCACATTGATGCCGAACTTCGAGGCGGCCGAGGTGCCGTCGAAATCGACATGGATGCCCGTCTCGGAGATCGTCAGCGTCGCCGCGAGCGTCACCGGCGCATCATAGCCGTCGACGACCATGGTGTTGTGCCAGCTTCCCTTCGGCAGTTTTGCGATCTCGGCCAGCACGGCCTCGCGCGAGCGGTCGCAGATGTAGTCGCCGAGCTCGTCGAGCGTGTCGATCTCGAACTCGGTCATCATCTCGACCAGCCGTTCGCAGCCGACGTCGTTGCAGCCGGCCAGCGAATAGGTGTCGCCCTCGGTGTCGATCGGCAGCCGCGTGTTGGTGCGGATCATCGCCATCAGCGTCTCGTTGACGACGCCCTGGTCGATCAGCTTGAGCATGGGGATGTAGAGCCCCTCCATGAACACGTCGGTGGCGTCAGGGCCGAAGCCGATGCCGCCGATGTCCATGAGGTGGCTGGTGCAGGAAAACAGCGCGACCGGCTTGCCGTCCTTGAAGCAGGGCGTGGTGACGACGAAGTCGTTGAGATGACCTGTGCCCATCCAGGGATCGTTGGTGATGTAGGCGTCGCCTTCCTTCATCGTCTCAATCGGGAAATGCGCAATGAAGTGCTTGACCGATTCCGCCATCGAGTTGACGTGGCCGGGCGTGCCGGTCACGGCCTGCGCCAGCATCCGTCCCCTGAGGTCGAACACGCCGGCGGAGAGGTCGCCGCATTCGCGCACGATCGGGCTGAAGGCGGTGCGGAGCAGCACCTGCGCCTGCTCCTCGACCACGGCGATCAGCCGGTGCCACATGATCTGAAGGTCGATCAGGCTCGCGCCATTTGCCTTGGTCATGATCAGGCCGCCTTTCGTTCCATGACGATGCTGCCGGCACCGTCGATATGGGCGTCAAAACTGTTGGAGACGAAGGTGGACGTTTCGTCCTCGGCGATCACGGCGGGACCCGCAATGGTCGCGCCCGGTGCCATGTCCTCGCGGCGATAGAGCGGGATCTCGATTACTTCCCCCGCGCGTCCGTCGAAGAATTTGCGGCTGCCCGAGGCCTTGCCGGCGGGCTTGCGCGCAACGGAAGCGACGACAGAAGGATGGTGCGCATCGGTGGTCGCGAGCACCGACCAGCTCAGGACCTCGATCGCGGCGCCCGGGATCGGCCGCTCGAACATCGCCGAATAGTCGGCCTCGAACTTCTGGCGTAGCCCGGCGAGATCGGCCGATGTCAGCCGCCGGTTCGGCAGCTCGACCGAGATCTCGTGGCCTTGGCCGACATAGCGCATGAAGGCTGCACGGCGTTCGCGCACTGGCGCACCGGCCGCGCCCGGCTCCACCAGCGCGCGCGCTTCAGTCACCATCTCCTGGAGCAGCTCCGAGACCCCCTCGGTGTCGAAATCATCGAGGCGGACATGGCGGCTGCGCACCAGCTCGTAGGCAATGGGAGCAGCCAGGAAGCCGACCGCCGAGCCGACGCCGGCATTCGAGGGCACGATGACCCGCGAGACGCCGATCTTCTCGGCGACGCGCGCCGCATGCAACGGCGCCGCGCCACCGAAGGCGATCAGCGTGTGCTGGCCGACGATCTCGCCGCGCTCGACCGCATGCACGCGCGCCGCGCTCGCCATGTTCTCGCAGACGACCTCGTGCACGGCGTAAGCCGCGGTTTCCGCCGACAGCCCCAGCGGCTCACCGACGGCGCGCAACAGCGCCGCCTTTGAAAGCTCCGGGCTGAGCTTGATCGTGCCACCCGCAAAGGCGTCAGGATCGATCATACCGAGCGCAACGTCCGCATCCGTCACGGCCGGACGCTGGCCGCCGCGGCCGTAGCAAGCAGGTCCCGGCTCCGACGAGGCGCTCTCGGGGCCGACAGTGACACGCTTCATCGCATCGACATGCGCGATCGAGCCGCCGCCGGCGCCGATCTCGACCATCTCGATTACGGGGATGCGCACCGGCAGGCCGGAGCCCTTCAGGAAGCGCGCCGCGCGATCGACCTCGAATACGCGCGAGGTCTCGGGCTGGTATTTTTCGATCAGGCAGATTTTTGCGGTCGTGCCGCCCATGTCGAAGGACAGCACCTTGCTCTCGCCGAGCCGCGCTGCGATCTGCGCCGCGAAGATCGCGCCGCCGGCGGGACCGGATTCGACGAGGCGCACCGGAAAGCGCCGCGCCGTCTCGATCGAGGTGACGCCGCCGCCGGAGGTGACGAGATAGATCGCGCCGCGGAACTGCTCGACCTGCAAGGCATCCGCCATGCGGGCGAGATAGCCGTCGATCAGGGGTTGCACATAGGCGTTGGCGACCGCAGTGGACGTGCGCTCGTATTCGCGGATCTCCGGACACACCGCAGAGGACACGGTCACGGAGATACCAGGCATCTCCTCGCTGAGGATCGCGGCCGTGCGGCGCTCGTGCTCGGGATTGGCGTAGGAGTGCAGGAAGGCGATCGCGACACTCTCGACGTTCAGCGCGCGCAATTTTGGCGCGAGTGCACGCACTGCCGCCTCGTCCAGCGGGAGGCGAACGGCGCCGTGCGCGTCGATGCGCTCCGGCACGGTGAAGCGGAGGGACCGCGGCGCCAGCGGCCTCGGCTTGTCGATGCTGAGATCGTACTGGTCATAGCGGCTCTCGGTGCCGATATCGAGCACGTCGCGAAAGCCGTCGGTCGCAATCAGCGCGGTCTTGGCGCCGCGGCGCTCGATGATCGCATTGGTCGCGAGCGTCGTGCCGTGAATGAAGACGTCGATGTCGCTCATATGCGCGCGCGCGTCAGTGAGAATGAGACGCATGCCGTCCAGCACCGCCTGCTCCGGCCGCTGCGGCGTGGTCAGCACCTTGCGCGTCTTGCGATCCTGCCCCACGTCCAGCACGATGTCGGTGAACGTGCCACCGATATCAACGGCAAGCCGCACCTCGGCTCCCTCAAGCATTCCAAATTCTCCGTGCTGATCGACAAACTGCGCGAAAACCGCAGCAATTTTCATACCAGCGACAACGCCCGGGGTGAAGCGTCCGAGCCGTTTTGCGTGGCACCTATGCGGTAGAAGGGTGCGGCCCACGCGCTCAGAGCAGGAATGCAAGCGCCGCCTCGCAGCGCTCCTCGACCTTGAGCGTGAGGAGATCGTCGGCGCGGGTGCGTCCGAGATTGACCGCGGCGATCGGGATCTGCCGGTTCGCGGCAGACTGCACGAAGCGGAATCCGGAATAGACCATCAGCGAGGAGCCGACGATCAGCATGGCGTCGGCCTGCGCCAGATGATCCTGCGCGGTGGCGACCACGTCGCGCGGAACGTTCTCGCCGAAGAACACGACGTCGGGCTTGAGGATGCCGCCGCAGGCTTCGCAGGCGGGCACCTTGAACGACGAGAAATCCGCATGCTCGAGATCGGCGTCACCATCAGGCGCATCGGCGGCGTCGAGCGTCAGCCATTCCGCATTGGCACGGCCGAGCCTGTCCTGGAATTCGTTGCGCGGGGTGTTCGCCCCGCAGCCCATGCAGCGGACCAGATCGAGCCGGCCATGCAGGTCGATCACCTGCCGGTGGCCGGCGGACTGATGCAGCCGGTCGACGTTCTGGGTCAGCAGCATCTCGCAGCGCCCGCTCGCCTCGAGCCGGGCCAGCGCATGATGCGCATCGTTCGGCCTCGCCTGGCCGAACCGCCGCCAGCCGATCAGGCTGCGCGCCCAATAGCGCTGGCGCGTAGGCTCTTCCGACATGAAGGCCTGGAAATTGACCGGCTGGGTCCGCTTCCAATTGCCATGGCTGTCGCGATAATCGGGAATGCCCGAATTGGTGCTGCAGCCGGCGCCGGTCAGCACGAACAGACGTTCGTGCCGGCCGACGAAATCTTCGAGCGAACGGTTTGCCAGCGGAGGTTTTGCCATGGCGCAGATGTAGTTCACGCCGTGTCGTTTTGCCAGATCACCCCCGCGCCGGCAGCTCGAAGCCGGCGATCAGCTTTTAGCCTGCGTCAGCCCGAGCAGGCCACGCCGCTTACCTTTGTGACGGGGCACATTGGCAAACCAGTGGCCGCTACCGGGCGGCGTTCCAATCGGATCAGGCGCGCCGGTGAAATGCCGGCGGCAACGGCTCGCGCACCAGTTCGCTGAGATTCAAGGTCTCCCCGCTTTCCGCAATGTCCGAGAACAACACCTCGACAAACGGATGCTGACGGTTGAACCGGGTGCCCCGCTGGTATTTGGCGCTCACGATGTGCTCAAGCGCGGCAAAGTTCCGTTTGCCAAGCGCGTTGTATTGCTTCCGGAACAAACTCTGACGTCCGCCACTGTGCTCGACCGATTCAGCCCAAACGTCCATCACCTTGCGACTGACGAACGCTTCGACTTCTCTCGTGCCTTCCTGGGCAAGAAGCCGCAGCCCGTCCATGGCATGCAGCTCTTCATCGATACGGAATCTTGTCAGTGCCATCGGGATCCTCCTGTTGTTTGCGTCCATATGCTTCGCGAACCGCGCCTCTCGCTCAGCCCCTGAACATGTCAGATCTTGGCGGGATCGGCGTCGTGCCTATGCTTGTGAAGAAACCGGGCAATCTGCCCGCGGAGCGCCGCCGTATCCAGCAATGTCCCAACCGATCCGGCGGTATCGAAGATCTCCCGCTGGAGCGTCGTCGGCAATGAATTCCATTGCATGATGACGGCCGCACCGAGACAGCGCAAAACGCGCTCTTCCTCCGCCGCGAGGGCCGCGCCACGCAGTCGCTCCGTTTCCCCGGCGTTGACTGCATCCACATATTGGTCCGCGAGCATCTGCTCGTTGTCCGCGCGCGATGTGTGGCTGTCCTGCAGTTGTTCGAATTTGCGCGTATCGGCTTTGCCGGGCGAATTCCTCGCCAGTTCGCCATACGCGGCCGCTTTTGCTCGGTAGTGAAGAAATTTGAACATGCGGGCTCCTTCAGCAGCGGTCCTTCGCCGCCGAGAAATACGCGAGGATTTCAGCGGCATTTCCGAGGATCGCTGCCCGGCGCATTGCCACCGTGCGCTTGTCTCCCGACGGCAGCTTGCGGGCTCGATCGAGGGCGTTGATCGCCCTGGAGTTCAACTCGCAAGCCAAAGAGACCGGGATCGATTCTGACGAACTGCTTGCTTGAGTCGATGGCGAAGGCACGCCGAGACCGGCTACCATTGTATGAGCATCGATGCGGCGATCAACACCACGAAGAAAACCGGCAGCAAGACCGGAGGTACGAGCCACTCGCGAAGGCTGAATCTAGGGGAATCCGACATACTGACCGCCTGTTGGTTCCGGCGGGAGCGCAATGCTCTCAGTCACCGATGACAGCCGAGGGGCGCGCGGTGATAAACTGTATGTAGTGATCCCTTCGCCGAATAGCGAGGCATATCAAGAAACTATTTGTCGCGATCGGCATTGAATCGGATTGCTGCCCTGTTGCCAAATCTTCATTTGAGAGTGGCGCAACCGGCGCGTCTTCGTCTGGACGGAACGTCCGTGTTCCTGACGTACGCGGGCCGAGCGTCGGCCACCCGGCGAGCCCCGACTCAAACGGCGAAAGGCTGGCGCGCGGCACCTGCAACCTGATCGGCCTGACCATGATCGACTTTCCAAATCACAGCCGCTCGTATGACCGGACGCGGCATGCCGTGCGGTTCTGGGGACACGACAGCGCCATCGAGGCCTCGTTCTTCATCGACGAAGACGCATTGAAGCGGATTCAACCGGGTACCCATTCCAGCGAATCGGGATTTCTGATCGCGTTCGATTCCAACCGCGACTTGATATGTGCCGCTGCGGCCAAAAAGTATGTCCGCGGCAGCCGGGGCTCCTACGACCTGCTCGCGGGAGATTTTTGAGGCGGTCGGCACGGGGTGATGAGTTCGTGGCTTCGGTCGTGAATCCACGTTTCTAGCTCGCCCAGTTCTCGCGAAACTCGGGGAACAGCGTCAGGCCTCCGCAGGCGTAAATGGTCTGGCCCGTGATGTAGCTGGCGTCATCCGAGGCGAGGAAGGCGAACACGGCGGCGATCTCTTCCGGCGTGCCGACCCGTCCCAGCGGAATGTGGCTGGTGACGACGCCGCGCTTGACGGGATCACCGGTCCAGGCCGCGTTGATCGGCGTGTCGATCGCGCCCGGGCCGACCGCATTGACGCGAATGCCGCGGCCGGCGAATTCCAGCGCCAGCGTGCGCGTCAGATTGGCGATGCCGCCCTTGCTGATCGAATAGGCGAGATAGCCCGGCTTCGGGATGATCTGGTGGACGCTGGAGCAGTTGATGATGCTGCCGCCTCCGCCGCGCGCGACGAAATGGGCAAGCGCCTTCTGCGCGCAGACCACGGCGCCGTTGAGATTGACGTCGATGATGCGGCGGTAGGTGTCGATGTCGAGCGCCTCGCTCGGCGACTCCCGCTGGAAGCCGGCATTGTTGACGAGACAGTCGAGCCGCTTCCAGCGCGAAAGCACTGTCTCGAACATCGCGGCGACCTCCTGCTCATTGCTGACATCGGCCCTGACGACGACATGATCGAGCTTGCCGTGGCCGCGGTCAGCCGATCCTGTCCTTGCGAGCGCGAGCGTCTCCTCGGCCCTCTCGGGGTGATCGACATAGTTGATGGCGACGGTCGCGCCCTCCTGCGCGAGCCGAATGGCGATGGCGCGGCCGATGCCTTGCGAGGCACCGGTCACCAGCGCGTATTGGCCGACGAGGCGGGAGGAAAACGGGGTCGAGCGATCGGTCTGCGGCATGAGCTTTCTCCGGGGATGCTTCATCATGGACGGAACCGGCGTTTTGTTCCATCCCGCTTGCGCATCGCAGGGATTCACCCGGCGCGGCGCGCGAGCGGCGAGGTCAGGATCTGGTAGAGAATGATGGCGCCGAAGGTCGCCGTGCCGATCCCGCCGATCGTAAACGCGCCGAATTTGAACGTGAGGTCGCCGGCGCCCGCGGTCAGCGCCACGGCGACGGTGATCAGGTTCGCAGGATTGGCGAAATCCACCTTGTTCTCGACCCAGATCCGTCCGGCCATCGCGGCGATCAATCCGAACAGCACGATCGAGAGGCCGCCGATGACGGGGCCGGGAATCGACAGGATCAGTGCGCCGAACTTCGGCGAGAAGCCGAGCAGGATCGAGACCGTGGCCGCGAATGCAAACAACAGTGTCGAATAGACCTTCGTCGCCGCCATGACGCCGATGTTCTCGGCATAGGTGGTGACGCCGGTGCCGCCGCCGCAGGCCGCCACGATGGTCGCGAGGCTGTCGGCGAACAGGGCGCGGCCGAGATAGCCATCGAGGCTCCGGCCCGTCATCGCGCCGACGGCCTTGATGTGACCGAGGTTCTCGGCGACGAGGATGACCGCAACCGGCGCGATCAGAAAGATTGCATCGGCCTGGAAGGTCGGCGTGGTAAAGCTTGGCATGCCCAACCACGGCGCGGCCGCGAGCTGCGCGAAGTCGATCGGCTTGCCGAAGCCGAGGCCGTTCGCGAACAGCAGGTACAGGAGATATCCGCCGATCGCACCGAGGATGATCGGCAGGCGGCGCCACAGGCCTGGAGCGGCAACGGCCACCACGCCGATGATCAGAACCGTCGCGAGCCCGATCCAGGTGTCGAACGCGTTGACGCTCACCGCCTTGACCGCCACGGGCGCGAGATTGAGGCCGATCGCGGCGACCACGGCCCCGGTGACGGCCGGCGGCATCAGGCGCTCGACCCAGCCAACGCCGGACCACATCACGATCAGCGCGATCACGCCGTAGAGCACGCCGGCGCCAACGATGCCGCCGAGCGCGACGGAGAGATTTGGATTCGGCCCCTGCCCGGCATAGCCGGTGGCGGCGATGACGACGGCGATGAACGCGAAGCTCGAGCCGAGATAGCTCGGCACGCGCCCGGCGACGATGACGAAGAAGATCAGCGTGCCGATGCCGGAGAACAGGACCGCAACATTGGGATCGAACCCCATCAGCAACGGCGCGATGATCGTCGAGCCCGACATTGCGACGCAATGCTGGAGACCGGAGACGACGGTCTGGCCCCATGACAGCCGTTCCTCCGGCATGATCACGCCCGAGGCCTTGAATTTCCAGCGCGGAAAATAGCTCTGCGGCTGCGCGTCCGAGCCCATCGTGGTTGTCATATTCCCCCCGTTGCGGTGCAGCGACTGATCTTCGTGCGATCCGACAAAAATGTGATTGTCGCTTCTGCGGCGACCATCACATGATGCGAGTCATGCAAGATTCAAAGCTTGCAAAATCCAGATCTTGCAGAATCAAAATCAATGCGTTCCGGGGCACACACTATGACACAAGTCGCGATCCAGCCAGCCGTCCATCGCCGGCATCAGCCCTGGTACAAGATCCTCTACATCCAGGTCCTGATCGCGATCGCACTCGGGGTGCTCATCGGCTATTTCTATCCTGATCTCGGCAAGGAGCTGAAGCCGCTCGGCGACGGCTTCATCGCGCTGATCAAGATGATGATCGCGCCTGTGATCTTCTGCACCGTGGTGCACGGCATTTCCTCGATGGGCGACCTCAAGCGCGTCGGCCGGGTCGGGCTGAAGTCGCTGATCTATTTCGAGACGGTCTCGACCGTCGCGCTCGCCATCGGCCTGCTCGTCGGCGAGATTCTCCAGCCCGGGCACGGCTTCAACATCGATCCCGCCACGATCGATCCGAAGTCGGTCGCGACCTACGTCACCAAGGCCAAGGAGGAAGGCATCGTCGCCCATCTGATGGCGATCATTCCCGACAGCTATGTGGGCGCGATCGCGCGCGGCGACCTGCTTCAGGTGCTGCTGATCTCGATCCTGTCGGGCTTCGCCATCGCCTTCCTCGGCAAGGCCGGCGAGCCGATCGCGGAGGCGATCGACAAGGCCGCGAAAATGTTCTTCGGCATCATCCGCATCATCGTGCGCGTGGCGCCGATCGGCGCGTTCGGCGCGATGGCGTTCACCGTCGGCGCCTACGGCCTCGGCTCGCTGCTCAACCTCGCGGCCCTGATCGGCACGTTCTATCTCACCAGCATCCTGTTCGTGTTGATCGTGCTGGGCTCGATCGCGCGGCTCTCCGGCTTCTCGATCCTGCGCTTCATCGCCTACATCAAGGACGAACTCTTGATCGTGCTCGGCACCTCCTCGTCGGAAACGGTGCTGCCGCAGATGATCCAGAAGATGGAGCATCTCGGCGCCTCGCGCTCGGTGGTCGGCCTCGTCATTCCGACCGGCTACAGCTTCAACCTCGACGGCACCAACATCTACATGACGCTGGCGACGCTGTTCCTCGCGCAGGCGACCAACACCCATCTGACGATCTGGCAGGAGCTCGGCATTCTCGGCATCGCCATGATCACCTCGAAGGGCGCCTCGGGCGTGACCGGCGCCGGGTTCATCACGCTTGCCGCGACGCTCTCGATCGTTCCCGACATCCCGATCCAGTCGATCGCGATCCTGGTCGGGATCGACAAGTTCATGAGCGAGTGCCGCGCGCTGACCAACCTGATCGGCAACGGTATCGCCTGCGTCGTCATCAGCATCTCCGAAGGCGAGCTCGATCGCGAGGCTCTGCACGAGACCATGGCTCATCCGCTGGAGATGGGCGAGGCGCTGGAACCGGGCGGCAGCGCGGCCTCGTAGGCCGCGCCACGCAGCCGGTAGAGCCTCAGAGAGTCGCGTTGGCGACCAGCTCGACCCTGCGCGCGATCTCGATCGCCTGCAGGAACGCCTCGTCGTGACTGACCACGAGCAGCGCGCCGTCATAGGCCCTCAAGCCTGCCTCGACGGCTTCGATCGAGTCGATGTCGAGGTGATTGGTCGGCTCGTCCAGGATGAGCAGGGACGGCGGCGTCGACCCGCCTAGAACGCAGGCGAGGCCCGCACGAAACAGCTGTCCGCCACTCAGGCTCCCCACGATCTGCGAGGCGGCATCGGCGCGAAACGCGAACCGGGCCAGAGCAGCATGGCACTCGTTCGCGCTCGCTTTCGGATTGAGACGCCCGAAATTGTCCAGGATGGAGATCGCGGGATCGAGCAGGCTGACCTTCTGGTCGAACAGCGCGAAGTCCGGCCTGACCCGCACGGTGCCCGCGAACGGGCGCAACTCGCCTGTGACGAGCTTGAGCAGCGTTGTCTTGCCGGAACCATTCGGCCCGACGACCCCGACGCGCTCCGGGCCGACGAGCGTGAGTGAGAGATCGCGCAGGACCGGCTGCTCCGGCTGATAGCCGGCGTTGACGCGATCGAGCCATACCACCTCCCTGCCCGCCGGCAGGCCGGTCGGGGGCAGCTTGACCGACAGCGGCTGGCGAATCTCGACGCGCCGGCGAGCCGTGTCGACGGCCTCGATCGCCTCCGCGCGCCGCCGCTCGGCGATCTGCGCGGTCTTTCCGCCGCTGTCCTCGCTGCGGTCCTTGCGTGCACCGGCGAGAATGCGCGGCATGTCGCCCTTGGCGCGCTTCTTCCTGCCGCCGCTGTCCTTGCGCGCCTTGCGTTCCGCCGCCTCCTGCGCCTTGCCGTCGATCTCGGCGAGATGCTTCTCGGCATGCGCAAGGTCGTGCCTGACGGCGGCGAGCTCGATGGCCTTCTGCTCGCGGTAACTGCTCCAATTGCCGCCGTACCGTCTTGCCCCGAGCGATGTCATCTCGACGATGGCATCCATGGTCTCGAGCAGGTCGCGGTCGTGACTGACGACGATCGCCCCGCCCCGCCAGCCTGCGAGCAGGTCGACCACTGACTTACGTCCATCCCGATCGAGATTGTTGGTGGGCTCATCGAGCAGCAGGAAGTCCGGCTCGGCGAAGACCAGCGCGGCCAGACGGATCCGCGTGATCTGCCCGCCCGACAAACGATCCAGCTCCGTGTCGGTATCAGGATCGAACCCGACACGCGCGAGCGCGGACGCAAGCCGCGCTTCAAGCGTCCAGTCGACGTCGGTGACTTCGTCGGCGAATGCATCGCCCCGCTCGGCACGGCGAAGCAGCTCCAGCGCTGCGCGCGCGCCGAACAGATCGATCACCGCGGCGCCCGCAGGAAGCTGGACGTCCTGGCGGAGCATTCCCACGGTTCCGCTCACGAGAACGCGTCCCGCTTGGGGAATGTGCTCTCCGGTGATCGCAGCAAGCAGCGTTGTCTTGCCGACGCCGTTGCGGCCGACGAGACCAGCCCGTTCGGCACCAAATGTCAGGTTGAGGTCGGAAAGGAGAGGACGGCCGTCAGGCGTGGACAGCGAGAGGTTCGACAGAATGATCGATGCAGGCATGGAATTCCCCGTGAGCAAGGCGGATGGGCGTTGCGGTCGGGGTGAAATCCATGGATGCGAAACTCCTGATTGATGTCTCGCTGATAATCCCGCCGGGCGCCGAGATCAAGGCGCATTCCGTGCGACGCGTCCGCGCCAATCAGCAAAGCATCACGAAGCTGTTGATGGACGCTGCATGGGGCATGCGGTAAGGGGCAAAAAACAACGTGTCTCAACCAAGAGGCCATCTCTTGAGCGGCAAGCCGAATAGCCCCCTCGCCCAACTGCTTCAGCAAGCCTTTCTGGCGCTACGTGCAAAGCAGTTCGACATTGCAAGGCAGCTTGCGACCGAAGCCCTGAAATCAAATCGCACCGACCGGAATGCCGTGCTGATCCTCGCCCATGCCCTGCTCGGCCAGGAGCGTGCGGAGGAGGCGATTGCGCCGCTGGAGAAAGCCGCGAAGCGCAATAGCGATCCCGAAATCGAGACGCTGCTCGGCCATGTGCTGTGTGCCGCGCGGCGCAGAAGCGATGGACTGGCGCAACTGCGGCGAACCACAGCGCGCCGTCCGCCCTATCTGCCCGCGTTCCAGGAGCTGGCGGGCCAGCTTGCGAACGCCGGCGAGGTTGGCGAGGCGGTCGGGATGATCGAGCAAGCCCTCGCGCTCGCCCCGGCCAGCGTCGATCTGCAACTCGACCTTGGCCGCATGCATGTCCGGAATAACAATCGCGCCAAAGCGCGTACCGTGCTGACCGCGGCGCGCGCGATCGGGCCGGGACGCACCGATATCCTGACCGAACTTGGCTGGGCCGAGCTTCTCGACGGCGCCTATGCGGAGGCCGCCGACACCTACCGTCACGCGCTCGGGCTTCGCCCGGACGACGCTCTCTCCCGCGCCAATCTCGCGATCTGCCTGATGGAGATGGGCGAACGCGATGGCGGCGAGGCGGCGCTGCGGTCCGTGTATGGCGGACGGCCGCAGATGCTCAGCCGCGCCGCCCTCACACTCGCCGCCTCGTCGCACGGCCGCTTCTTCTTCCGCCCGAGCGCCGCGGCGAAATTCCTGGGAGCCAGGCCCGAGCGGGCTACGCCCTGAATTTCCGCCGGTACAGACCCGGCTCGCGCTTCAGCGCGGCGCGCAGGGCGTGGACCTTCTGCGCTTCATCCTCGGTGAAGGCCGAGGTCTGCCGCGTCCAATCCTCACGCTTGACCGGAATGCATTGCGCGATCGGTGTGCCCTTGGGCAGCACGCCGCGAAAGCCCGTATTGTGCCAATGCGCCGGAAAGTGGATCCAGCTGTCGCGATAGCGATCGCAATCGACGAGGCCGCTCAGCGTGATGAACGGCAGGTCGAAGCGATTGACCGGATGGGTGAAGAACAGCGAATAGCCTTCCGGCGCCTCGATGGTCCAGAGATTGTGAAACTTGATGACGAAGCGATCGGCCTCGAACAGCGGCGAGCCGGTGAGCTGGCCCTGATCGTGAAAGCTGATCGGCGAGCGCGGAAAATCGATCTCACCGCCGGGCGGGATGTCGTTGTCCCAGCTGATCTCGCCATCCTCGACCCTGATATCGCAGATTAGCGGGATCAGGAAACCGCATGTCATCGCGTCGATGAACGGCGGGCAGCGCTTAACCGTCTCGTCATCCTGCTGATTGAGGGCACTGAAGGCCGTGGTCGGCATCGCCTTGAGCCAGTCGGGAACGCCGAGATTCGCCGGCACCGGCTGCGGCAGCAGGCCTTCGAGTTCTCCGGGGCAGCGAAATTTGATCGCGAGCTTGTTGTTATTATTCTGCGAGGACATTGGGCATTCCAGCCGAGTCCCCTACTGATAAACGGAAACTGCGGCGCGTCAAAGCGCCGCAGCTAATCCAGACCATTACATCTTCGTCATGTTCGGATCGACGGCTCTCTTCACGGGCCCGTGAGAAGAGCGCAATCAGCCCTTGAGCGCAGTGACCACCACCTCGATCAATGCACCGCCGCCGAGATCGGCAACGCCGACCGTGGCGCGCGTCGGTAGGTTGTCACCGAAGAATTCGGTCCAGACCGCGTCCATCTCCTTCTTCTTGGAAAGATCCGTGACGAAGATCGAGGTGCTGACGACGCGCGACCTGTCGGTGCCGGCTTCCTTCAGATAGCCGGCGATCTTGCCGAGGATGTTGCGGGTCTGGTCGCCCATGGACACGGAAGTGTCGTCGGCGATGGTACCGCCGATGAAGACGAAGCCGTTGGCCTCGACGGCGCGGTGCATGATGGGCGTGCGGATGCTGCGGGTGATGCTCATGATGTCCTCTTCTTAGAGCGTGGAAGGATGGAAACGGCCGATGCCGAGATCGCCGATTCGGGTCTGGGTGCCGCCATTGACGATCAACTCGGCCATCACGGCACCGGCGCCGGGGCCGAGCTGAAAACCGTGCAGCGAGAAGCCGAACTGATGATAGAGGCCCTTGTGGCGGCTGCTTGGTCCGAACACGGGGATATCGTCCTTCATCTTCGCCTCGATGCCGGCCCAGGCGCGGACGATCGTCGCGCTGCGCATCACCGGGAACAGCTCGAACACGGTGCGCGCGCTGATCGCGAGGCTCTTCCAGTCCAGCACGGTCTCGTTGCGATCCTGATAGGGCGTCGCCAGATGGCCGCCGCCAATCAGCACGGTGCCGTTGGAGAATTGCTTGAAGGACAGTTTGCGCCCGCGCAGGATCACGACGGGGTCGATGAAGTGCGGCACGCGCGAGGTGATCATCAGCATCGGCGCCACGGTCTCGACCGGAACGGGCTCGCCGAGTGCGGCCGCAATGTTTCCGGCCCAGGCGCCGGCGGCATTGACGAGCACCGGCGCGGCAAAGGTTTCAGTGCCGACATCGACGTGCCAGAGGCCGCCGCTCTGACGGATGTTGCTGGCCGCCATGCCCTCGCGCACGGTCGCGCCGAGCTGCTCGGCCTTGCGCCGGAACGCCGTCGTTGTCTGCGCCGGATTGGCGGCCCCATCGCGGCGCGACACCACGCCGCCCGGACATGTCTCAGCCACGGCCGGCACCAGCCGCCGCAATTCAGTCGCGTCGATCAGCTCTTCATGGGTGAAGCCAAGCGCGTTCAGCTCGGCGACCCGCGCGCGGCAGACCGCGAGCTCCTCCTCGTTCTCCGCGACGAGAACCTGACCGTAACTCTCAAAGCTGCAATCGTCGTCGAGGAGATCGGTGATCTTCTCCCAGATCCCCATCGAGCGGATCGAGAGCGGGATTTCCGGGATGTGGCGCGCGAGCTGGCGGACGCCGCCGGCATTGACGCCGGAAGCATGGCGGCCGGCGTAGTCTTTCTCGATCAGCACCGGCTTCATGCCGGCGAGGCACAGATGCAGCGCGGTCGAGCATCCGTGGATGCCGCCGCCGACGACGATCGCATCCACGTTTTGGGTCATCCGCGCACCACCGCCTTGACGTCGGCCTCGCTCTTCGGGACGGAGGCGAGCTCGGCGAGCGTGATCGGCTTGACCGGCGCGCGCAGCCGGTAATAGCCGATCTCCTGTGCCGTCTTGCCCCGCGCCTGCGCCATCAACTCGGTGACCGTGAGGCCGCAGAGCCGGCCCTGGCACGGCCCCATGCCGGTGCGGCGATAGGCCTTGAGCTGGTTCGGGCCAGTCGCGCCAATGGCGACGGCATCGAGAATGTCCTTCGCGGTGACTTCCTCGCAGCGGCAGACGATGGTGTCGCCCGAGGGAATGCGGAACTGCGGCGCGGGGCGGAACAGCATGTCGAGGAAGACGCGGCCGCGCTCGGCCTTGGCGAGATCGGCGCGGAGCGTCGCCATCGGCGCAAGTTTTGTCACAACCGCAGGCGCCAATGCCTCCACCGCCGCGCGCGCCGCGATGCGGCCACGGACCACAGCCGCATTGGCACCACCGATGCCGGCGCCGTCACCAGCGATCGCGATGCCCGCGACCGACGAATTGCCGCTCGCGTCGAGTACCGGAGACCAGCACAATTGCAGATCATCCCAGCGATGCTCAATACCGGCGGCCATCGCCAGATTGACGTTGGGCACGACGCCCTGATGCAACAGCAGAAGATCGGCAGGAATGGTCTCGCGCTTACCACCCGCGACATAGCTCACATTCGCGAGCTGGCCATCACCGGATGCTGAGAGCTCGGTGACGCCGGAGACGACCTGCACCTTCGCCTTCACCTCGCGCATCATCGACAGGCCCTTGGTGAAATAGGGCGAGGTCAGGAAGGCGAAGGCATGCGGCAACGCGGCGAAGTAGTTGCCGCGCTCGGTGGTGTCGAGGATGCGGTCGATGCGGCCGCCCAGCCGCAAGATCTGCGCGGCGAGCAGCCAGAGCAGAGGCCCCTGCCCCGCGATCACCGTGCGTCCGTCAGGCACCAGGGCCGATGATTTCAGCATCGTCTGCGCCGCGCCCGCGGTCATCACGCCCGGCAAGGTCCAGCCGGGAATCGGGAACGGCCGCTCCAGCGCACCGGTCGCAAGGATCACGCGCTGCGCCTTGAGAAAAGCGGACGCACCGCCGATCGAGACGGCGATCTCGAGATTGCGGTCGAGGCTCCAGACGGTGGCGCGATGGATAACCTCGGCGCGGCTCGCGCGGAGCGACTGAACGAGGTCGGCACCGACCCAATAGTCGGCGCCGAGCTGACTGCGCTCTGTCACCGGCGTCGACGAGATGGCACGAAACACCTGGCCGCCGGGGCCGATGTTCTCGTCGAGCAGCAGCGTCGACAGGCCGGCTTCGGCGGACGTCGCAGCGGCCGCGAGGCCGGCGGGCCCGGCGCCGATCACCACGACGTCATAGGCTTCGCGCTTGGGAGCTACAGTCATTTTCCGATCTCCCGCTTGCCCTTCTGAATCTCGATCTGCATGCCCTCGGCGACGGGCACGAGGCAGCCCTGGCGGTTACCGACGCCGTCGATGGTGACGAGGCAGTCGAAGCACACGCCCATCATGCAATAGGGCAGACGGGGCGCGCCGCTCACTGCGGTGGAACGGCGCGCATCACAGCCGGAGGCCAGCAGCGCGGCGGAGACGGTGTCGCCCTGGCGCGCCGCGATGGCCGTGCCATCCACGAAGATCTGGACCTGCGGTCGCTTGTCCTGTTCGGATCGTCTAAACATGGGATGCCTCTTGGCTCCTTTAGATATCTCTAATAGCCGCTGTTGTTCGCAGCACCGGCGGCGCCGAAACGGCTGGCCGAGAACGCGCCGACCAACTCCGGCTCGAGCGCGCCAGCTGCGACCATGCGCGCGATCTCGAAGGCGTGGTTGGAGGCCAGCGTCACGCCGGAATGGCAGCAGGCGACGAAGGCACCGGGATGCGTCTCCGACTGGTCGTAGATCGGAAAGCCGTCCTGCGGCATGACGCGGATGCCGGCCCAGCTCCTGACCACGTTGAGCCGCGCCAGATGCGGAAACATCCTTTGCGCGCGATCGGCCATCACGGCACTGACCGAATGCTTCAGGGCGCGATCGTCGAGCTCGTCCTCCTTGCTGTCGCCGATCATCACCGTACCCTCGTCGGTCTGGCGGATCGTGGTCAGCGGATGTGGGAGGAACGGCATGGTGCGCTCGGTCACCACGATCTGGCCGCGGGTCGGGCCCATCGGCGCGTAGAGGCCGACCATCGGCGCCAATGTCTGGTTGGCATTGCCGGCGGCGAGCACGATCTTGGCGGCGCGCAACTCGCCCTTCGGCGTGGTCAGGCGGAATTCGCCGCCGCTCTTGCTGATCGCCGAGACCGGACGCTCCGGAAAATAGTCGATGCCGAACGCCCTGAAGCCGGTGTGAAACGCGCGGAAGGTCCGCAGCGAATTGACGTGGCCGTCGAGCGGACAATAGCTGCCGCCGGAAACTTCCGGCCCGATCAGCGGCAGCGACTTCTTCACTTCAGTTGCGGAGAGCATCTCCATCTTGTAGTCGGCGGCGCCGGTCTGATTATGCATGCGCTTGACCAGCTCGGTGCGCTGGCCGAATTCGTCGTCGCCGAGCGTGAGATGAAAGCCGCCATTCTGCTGAAGCGAGACATCGAGTCCGGTTTGCTGCTTCAGTTCCGCGGCGAGCCTGCTCCACGCTTGCGACGCCTGCACGGTCCAGACCGTGTAGGCCGGCATGCCCAGTCCCTTGCTCTGCACCCAGACCAGCGCAAAGTTCGCGCGCGAGGCGCGCTTGGTGATGTCGCCTTCGTCGAGCACGGCCACGCTCTTGCCGAGCCGGCCGAGGCCCCAGGCGATAGCGGAGCCGAGCAATCCGCCGCCGACAACGGCGACGTCATAATCCCTGGACATGAGTTCTCCTATCGTCCCGTATCGCCCTTGCCGGCGAGCACACGGTCGAGCCCGTAGAAGCGGTCGAGCAGAATGAGGGCGGTCATGGTAACAGCGATCACGCAGGCCGAGACCGACGTCACCAGCGGATCGATGTTGTCCTGGATATAAAGGAACATACGCACCGGCAACGTCTCGGTGCCGGGTGCCGCGAGGAAGACGGTCATGGTGAGATCATCGAACGACTGGATGAAGGCGAGCGCCCAGCCGCTGATGACGCCGGGCAGGATCAGCGGCAGCGTCACGCGGCGAAACAGCGTCCAGCCGTTGGCGCCGAGCGAGACTGCGGCCATCTCGACCGAGAGGTCCATGCCGGTCGCCGCCGCCAGCGTCAGCCGCAGCGCGAACGGAAACACGATGATGACATGCGCGATGATCAGCGCGGCAAAGCTGCCGCCGAGGCCAGCCGAGGTGAAGAAGCGCAGGAAGGCGATGCCGAGCACGACATGCGGGATCATCAGCGGCGACAGGAACAGCGCCGCGAGCGCATCGCGGCCGCGGAAGCGATAACGCGCGATCGCCAGCGCCGCCGGCGCCGCGAACAGCAGCGCCACGAAGGACGAGAGCGCACCGAGCCCCAGGCTCACCCAGAAGGCATGGATGAACTCGGGATAGTTGGCGATCGCCCTGAACCAGCGCAGCGAAAAGCCGTTGGTCGGCAGCGACAGAAAGCCTTCCGGCGTGAAAGCAACGAGGCAGACCACGAGGATCGGCGCGACCATGACGACGACGAAGATGGTGTGGAAGATCAGCGCGAGCGGGCCGTTCCGGCTCATCGGAACACCTCCGCGTAGCGGCGCTCGATCAGCGCGTTGCTTCCGACGACGATCAGCACCAGCGCGACCAGCAGCAGCGTTGCGACCGCTGCACCGAGCGGCCAGTTCAGCGTGTTGAGGAA
Source organism: Bradyrhizobium sp. MOS001 (assembly GCF_004634465.1). Taxonomy (NCBI): domain Bacteria; kingdom Pseudomonadati; phylum Pseudomonadota; class Alphaproteobacteria; order Hyphomicrobiales; family Nitrobacteraceae; genus Bradyrhizobium; species Bradyrhizobium sp. MOS001. The sequence goes on along the minus strand of NZ_SPVJ01000006.1, from coordinate 274,619 downwards.
TTCGTCATAGGCCAGCGTCGCCGCGACCTTGAGCCGACGGCCGCCGATGATCGCCGGCGTCGCGAAGGCACTGGCCGAGAGCGAAAACACGATGATCGCCCCCGACAGCACGCCCGGCATGATCTGCGGCATGATGATGCGGCGGATGATGGTCACGGGCCCCGCACCGAGCGACATCGCCGCGTTCTCGATCTGCGGGTTGAGCCGCTGGAGCGCGGCCCACACCGACAGCACCATGAACGGCATCATCACATGGGCGAGCGCAACCACCATCCCTGTCTCGGTGAACATGAAGGGAATGGGCGAGCGGATCACGCCTGCCGACATCAGGAGCTTGTTGACGAGGCCGTTGTTGCCGCCGAACAGCAGCGCCCAGCCGAGCGTCCGCGCCACCACTGAGATCAAGAGCGGCCCGAGGATGATCAGCAGGAAAAAGCTCTTCCAGCGGCCGCTCATGCGATTGAGGATGTAGGCTTCGGGTGCGCCGAGCAAAGCGGTGAGTAGCGTTGTCAGGATCGCGATGCGAAACGTCCGCCAGAACATTTCTGCGTAATAGGGATCGGTCGCGATCTCGTGCCAGTTCTTGAGGATGAAGACCGGCTCGATGCCCTTGTACTGGCCCCAGTCGTGGAACGACAGCATCACCGTCATCGCCAGCGGAATCAGCAGCACGCCGACGAACAGCATCAAGGCGGGCGCGGTCAGCGCCCATGGCGCACGCGCGTTGCGCTCGTCAGCGGCCGTGCTCATGCGCCGGCCCTCGCGCGCACGCTCATGTCCTCGGGCCGCCAGACGAGGCGAACCGCCTCGCCCTCAACCGGCGGCACCGTCCCGTCATTCTGGCGAATCACGATCGCGGGCCCGCATTCGCTGTCGCACTGGAACAGCCAGTGATTGCCCTGAAAGATACGCGTGACGATCTTTGCGCTGAGCCCCGTATCGCCAAAGCCGATCCGTTCAGGGCGAATGCTGACAGTGACAGGGCCACTGAGCCCGGCCGGCGCCGGCGCGTTCCAGGAGCCGGCAACCAGCCGCACCGGCGTCGCGGTCCGATCAATCGTCGCCGCAAAATCGTTGGTCTTGCCGAGGAACTGCGAGACGAAGGCCGAGGCCGGCTTCTCATAGGTCTCCTGCGGCGAGCCGATCTGCTCGATGCGGCCCTGGCTCATCACCACGATGCGGTCGGACAGCGACATCGCCTCGTTCTGGTCGTGGGTGACCAGGATCGTCGTGGTGCCGATGGTGCGCTGGATCTGGCGCAGCTCGATCTGCATCTCCTCGCGCAGTTTTGCGTCGAGATTGGACAGCGGCTCGTCGAGCAGCAGCACACTCGGCTTGATCACCAGCGCGCGCGCCAGGGCCACGCGCTGCTGCTGACCTCCGGACATGCGGCGCGGATGGCGGTCCTCGTAGCCTGCGAGGCCAACCATCGCGAGCGCGGCGCGGACGCGCTCGGCTCTTTCGGCGCGCGGCACGTTGCGCATCTCGAGGCCGAACGCGACGTTCTCCGCCGCCGTCATGTGCGGAAACAGCGCGTAGCTCTGGAACACAATGCCGAGCCCGCGCTTCGCGGGATGGATCGCGGTCAGGTCCTTGCCCTCCAGGCGGATCGCGCCGCGTGTGGGATCGAGGAAGCCCGCGATCATCTGCAGGGTCGTGGTTTTGCCGCAGCCGGACGGGCCGAGGAAGGAGATGAACTCCCCCTTCCCCACCGACAGACTGAAGTCATCGACCACAGTCTGCGCGCCGAACTGTTTTGCGACCCGATCGAGCTCGAGATAGGCCATGCGCTGCCTCCGCTACGATCAGATCAACGCTCGACCTCGCGATTCCAGCGCTTGGTCCACTCCTCGCGCTTCTCGTTGATCACAGTCCAGTCCGGATTATAGAGCTTTGCCGCGCGCTCGCCGATCGGCGCCATCTTGCCGAGCTCCGGCGGTACCACCAGTGATTTCAGCACCGGGCCGTAGCCGTAGTCCTTCAGCATCACGAGCTGGATTTTTGGGTCGAGCAGCATCTTGACGAAGTTGGAGGCGAGCGGCGAGGCATTCGGCTTGGTGATCGGACACGCCGTCGTCAGCAGCGTCGCCGCGCCTTCCTTCGGATAAACGAAGTCGACGGGGAAGCCGGTGTTGGCAAAGCTCTGCACGCGGCCCGTGCCCCACACCGCGATCACGGCCTGGCCGGATTGGAACAGCTCGGTCATCTTGCCCGGCGACGGCTCATAGGCGAGCACGTTCGGATTGATCTGCTCCTTGAAGATCTTGAAGCCGGAATCGACGTTGGTCTCGCCGCCGCCGTTCATCTTCGACAGCATCACCAGCGCTTCGAGACCGTAGGTGTTGTTGATCGGCGGGATCACGAGCTGTTTTGCGTATTTCGTGTCCTTCAGATCGTTCCAGGAGGTCGGCGGCGCCCAGCCTTTCTCGGCGAACACCTTGGTGTTGTACATCAGGCCGGTCGCGACGATGCCGATCGCAACGGCGCGATCGTCCTTGAAGCGCGCGGTGTCATAGAGATCGGCGGCCGGCAAGCCTTCGAGCTTGCCGCAGAAGCCGAGCTGGATCGCCTGGTACATCGGGCCGTCGTCGACGATGGCGACGTCGATCTGCTGATTGCCCTTCTGCGCCTGGAGCTTGGCCAGCGTGTCAGTGGAGTTGCCGGCGACGTACTCGACCTTGACGCCATTCTCCTTCTCGAAGGCCGGGATCACCTCATCGCGGATGGTCTTCTCGAACGAGCCGCCGTAACCGGCGACATAGAGCGTTTTCTGCTGGGCCGAGGCGGCCGACAGGACGGCAATGAGCGCTGCGATGCTGACCGCGGTCAGAAGGCTGAGAGTCTTCATATGGACCGATCTCCAATACCGGAATGAGGTGACGTGCCGACAAATCTCTGACTGAGGCGCCTTCCGCATTTCCTTCCGCGCAAACCCCTCTCCGGACAGGGCTCCGGCCCCTGTTCGCTAGGTTTTGGCGCGATCTGGAGGTTCGAACCCCTCCAATCTGCCGAAAAAGCGGGCTGTCTCCAGTCCTGATGAAAAAGATCGCAAACCCTGGCTTCCATCGTCCAATGAATAATGGCACCCTCTGCATGCCTAAATGTTATGGATAGAAATTGGGATGGCGCGGATCAATTCGCGGCAGGTGGAGGCCTTCCGCGCGACGATGCTGACGGGCAGCGTGACTGAGGCGGCGGCGCTGATGACCGTGACGCAGCCGGCGGTCAGCCGGCTGCTGCGCGACCTCCAGGCGCTGCTGAAAATGGAGCTGTTCGAGCGGCGCGGCACTGGCCTCGTGCCGACCGCCGCGGCGATGGCGCTTTATACCGAAGTGGAGCGCTCCTTCGTCGGGCTCGAGCGCATCACGGCGGCCGCCGAGGAAATCCGTGGCCGCCGCACCGGCTCGCTGCGCATCGCCGCGCTGCCGGCGCTGTCGAACGGCTATCTGCCGCGGCTCGCCGGACATTTCCTGAAAGAACGGCCCAACCTCAACCTCGCCTTCTTCGGCGTGATCTCGCCGATCGTGGTCGATTGGGTGCTCAACAATCAATGCGACATCGGCTTTGCCGAGGTGCCGATCGCCCATTCCGGCCTGCCGAGCCAGCGGCTGCCCGCGTTGGCGCGCGTCGCGGTGCTGCCGACCGGTCATCGCCTCGCGGAGAAGCAAGTTCTGGAGCCGCGCGATTTCGAGGGCGAGACGTTCATCTCGCTGTCGGCGGGGTCGTCGAGCCGTCACCTCGTCGACCAGGTCTTCCATCGCCACGACGTCCGCCGCGTGCTCAGGGTCGAGACCACGCTGTCGGAGATCATGTGCGGCATGGTGTCATCAGGGCTTGGCGTCGCGATCTGCGATCCCTTCACCGCGCAGGAATTTTCCACCCGCGGCGTCGTCGTGCGCCGCTTCCTGCCGCGCATCGACTTCGAATTCTCCGCGGTCTTTCCGGCGCAGCGCAGCCCCTCGCCGGTGGCGCTCGATCTGGTCGAGACCATGCGCAAGGCGCTGGTTGAATTCGAGGACGACGCAACACTCAGCCGTTGAACGCGGCCTGCGCCTCCGGCAGGTCCCAGATCTTGCCGATCGCCGCACTGCCCGCCGCGGTGATCGCCGCTTCGTCCGCGCCGAGATAGCATCCCTCATCGACTAGCATGCGGCCGTCGACCATGACCTGATCGATGTTGGCGCGGTTGGCGAGCGCGATCAGCGCGCGGCGCGGATCGAACAGCGGCTGAAGATGCGGATGGGTGAGATCGACGACGGTGAGATCGGCCGTCGCGCCCGGCTCGATCCGGCCGAGATCAGGCCGCTTGATGACGTCGGCGGCCACGGCCGTGTTGGCCTCGATCAGTTCCGGCGAATTGGCGACATCGGCGCGCTGTGACGTGACCTTGGAGATCAGCGAGGCCGCGTTGAGCTCGCCGAGCAGATCCATGTTGTAGCCGTCGGTGCCGACCACGGTGCGCACGCCGTGCTCGGCAAAACGGCTGAACGCTGCAGTGACGCCGGCGCGCGCGAACACGCGCGGGCAATTCAGCACGGTCATGCCGCGCGCGGCCATCAGCTTGAGATCGTCGTCTGAGCTGAACATGCAGTGCGCCGCCATCAGGTCTGGCGCCAGCAGGCCGAGCCAGTCCAGATATTGCGCCGGCGTGCGGCCGCCATAGCGATTGCCGATGGTCTCGACCTCGGCGCGGCTCTGCGCCATGTGCGTCGTGATGGGCGCGCCAAGCTCGCGCGCCCGTGCGGCGCAGGCTTTCAGCAGATCGGGGCCACAGGTGTCGGTGGCGTGCGGACTCATGGCAAGACTGATGCGCCCGTCGCCGCGATTGTTCCAGCGCTGATAGAGCGCGTCCCACGTTGCCATGTCGGCGGTGCCGTCGTCGCCGGAATAATGCACCACGCCATCAGGGCCCGCCTTGGCATCTGACGTCGAGAACAAATAGGGCGCGCCGTAGAAGCGGATGCCCATTTCCTCCGCCGCATCGAACATCTCCGGAATTGAATTGCGGAACGGCTCCATCACGGTGGTGGCGCCGCCCTTGAGGAGCTGAAGGATGCCGAGCCGGGCGACCGCGAGGCGCTCTTCCGCCGACAGGATATCGGCGCCGCGCTTGGTCAGCGGCAACAGCACCGTATAGACGATGCTCTGGTTGTTCTTGCGACCGTTGCCGTCCTCGGTGTGGCTGCGCGCCACCGCTTCGGAGAAGCAGTGATTGTGCAGGTTCAAGAGACCGGGCAGCACGAAGCGGCCGGGGCGATCGTAAGTTTGATCCGCACTCGGCTTGCTGCGCATGATTGCGGCAATCTTCTTGCCTTCGACCAAGATCCAGTGGTCGCGCAGCACATCCTGCACGCCGTCTTTCCGTGACAGCACATAGCTGCCGAAGATTGCTGTGGTGCTCATGCGGGGCGTACGTTCCAGAAGACGGCGGTGCCGTCGAGAATGCCGGTGATGGCTTTGCGATAGGCGGTCGGCTGCTTGTACAGGCCGATCGGAATATAGGGGATTTCCTCGAACGCCACCGCCTGGATCTCGCGGCAGATGCGCTGCTGCTCGGCAAGCTCGGAGGCCGCCAGCCACTGGCTGCGCAACGGCCCCATCCTCTCGCTCGCATACCAGCCGGCGACCTTGCCTTCGCCGCGGATGTTGGTGTTGCCGGCCGGATTGAGCCAGTCGATGCCCTGCCAGTTGCCGACCGCCGCACTCCAGCCGCCCTGCCCGATCGGGTCCTTCTTGAGCTGGCGCTGCAACACGACGGCGAAATCGAGCCCGGCATATTCGACGTTCATGCCGGCCTTGCGCAAGCTGTCGACCGCGATCTCGCCGAGCGGTTTTTGCGCCAGCGAGTTGGTGGGGACCAGCACCACGACCTTCTCGCCATTGTAGCCCGCGGCCTTCAGCTCGGCCTTGACCTTGGCGTAGTCGCGCGGACCGCGGAACACGTCGAGGCCGACGTCGCTCGCCATCGGGGTATCCGGCGCGAAATAGCCGATCGGCGAGACCTGGAAAGCCGGATCGGTACCGGCCACGGCCGTCATGAACGCGGACTGGTCGATCGCACCCAGCAGCGCGCGGCGAACAGCAGGATTGTCGAACGGAGGCTGAAGATGATTGAGGCGCAGCATGCAGGCGTAGCCTCTGGGGTCAAGGATGCGCGTCTCGATATCGCCGGCCGCCTTGATGATCGGCAGCAGATCGTGCGGCGTGGTCTCCTGCCAGTCCTGCTCGCCGGTCTGGAGCGCGGCGACGCCGGTGCCGGCATCGGGCGTCGTGGTCCAGACCACGCGATCGTAGTGCACGATCTTCGGTCCCGCGGTCCAATCCGGCTTGCCGTCGGTGCGCGGCTGGTAGCGCTCGAATTTGGCATAGGCGTTGCGCGCGCCCTGCACGCGCTCGTCGGCGAGATAGCGGAACGGGCCACTGCCGATCACCTCGGTCAGCGGCTTGAACGGGTCCTGGCTCGCCAGCCGCTCCGGCATCATGAAGCAGGGATTGATCGCGGCCTTGCCGAGCGCCTGCGGCAGCAGCGGGAACGGACGCTTGAGACGGAAACGGATGGTGCGGTCGTCGGCAGCCGAGAGCTCGGCGGTCGCCTCCAGCAGTTCACCGCCAAAGCCGTCGCGCGCGGCCCAGCGGCGGATGCTGGCGACGCCGTCGCGGGCCAGCACACGTTCGCCATCGTGCCACAACAGGCCGTCGCGCAAGCTGAGGTCCCATTGCAGCAAGTCAGCGGAGATGGCGTGGCCCGACAGCATCTGCGGCGAGACCTGCAGCGAGGAGCTCATGCCATAGAGCGTATCGTAGACCATGAAGCCGTGGTTTCGCGACACCTGCGCGGTCGAATAGATGGGGTCGACGAAGGCGAGGTCGATGACGGGAATGAAGCGCAAGGTACTCTGCGTTTCGGCGCGGACGATGCCCGGCAGCGACAGCGCCGGCACTGTTGCGGCAGCCTTGAGGAGCGAGCGGCGGGAGATAGGCATTACGAGAGGCTCCTGAAGGATCTTACGTGTTCAACAAGACCGCGCCGATCGCAGCGGCCACAGCCTGCTGCGCCGGCTCGATCACGGGTACGCCGATCGCGTCCGCGATCGCCGCGCGGTGCGACGCCATGCCAGCGCAGCCCATCACCACGACATCGGCGCGGCATTGCGTGACCAGCGCGCGGCCGGCGTCGATCAAGCGGCCGCGGATGTCGGCACCCGCTGTCTCCGCGGCACTCGCGCCGACCGACCAGCTTCCGGCGTAACGGCTGTCGACGCCCATCACCCGCGCCATGCGTTGCTGGCGGCGGATGCTCGACGGCGACAGCGCGATGACGCCAAAACGTTCGCCCAGCATCAGCGCGCGAAAGATGCCGCATTCGGCGATGCCCAGCACCGGACGGCGGCCTGCCGCCTCGCGCACCGCATGCAAGCCGGGATCGCTGAAGCAGGCGAGCACGAAAGCATCCGCATTGTCGCGCGTGACGCGGTTGACCAGCGGCATGACGACGCTGTCGGCATCGCGCTGCGAGCTGATGCCCGGCGGTCCCTCGGCGAGGCCGACCACCTCGATGTCAGGTCCGCCGGCGATGCGCAACGGCGCGACCGCCTCGTCGATAGCCGCCGTCACCGACGCCGAGGAGTTGGGGTTGATGACGAGGATGCGACGACGGGTCATGGTACTGCTCAGCGGTTACCGGCTTCGTGGCGCAGGAAGTTTTCCGCGATCTTCTCGCCGGTCGTGATCCAGACATCCGGGCACGACTTTGCGTAGGTCAGGAACTCGCGCAGCAGGCGTAGCCGCATCGGACGGCCGCTGCATTGCGGATGCAGCACGGTCGTCACCATCGCGCCCCAATCCCTGGTTTCGTCGAGTTCGTCCTTCCAGATCGAAAGCACGTGCTCCTTGGGGAAGATCGAGCGCGGGCTGAAGCGGGCAGAGAGGCCGTGCATCCAGTCGTCATAGCTCGCGGTGACCGGCAGCTCGATCGTGCCGGGCTTGCCGTCGGCGAGACGATGGCGGTAAGGCCGCACGTCGTCGCGGAATGAGGACGTGTAGACGATGCCATGACGTACGAGTGCTGCGCGCAGCTCCTCGGTGAACTCGCCATAGGGCGCGCGATAGCCGGTCGGCCTGACGCCGAGCCGGCGCTTCAGCGCCTCGAAGCCGCGCTCCAGCTCCTCCTCGATCCAGGGATCGCCGGGATCGGGCAGCAGGTGGTGATAGCCGTGATGGCCGATCTCGTGGCCCGCCTTGAGGATGGATTCCGCCATCGCCGGATGCGCGTCGACCGACCATCCCGTGACGAAGAAGGTCGCCTTGAGATCGAGCTGGTCGAGCAGCTCCAAGAGTTTGGGCGTACCGACGCGGGCCTCATAGCCGCCATAGCTCATGGTGATGAGCCGCTGCGCGTGCACCGCGTCCTTGCTGGTCCACGCGCTCTCCGCGTCGACGTCGAAGGACAGGAACATCGCCGAAGTGTACGGCTTCGGCCAGGGATATTCCGGCGCGAGATCGGCGGTGTTGGCCGGAACGAGCGGGATGCTCTTGAGTGCCTTACTGTCCAGCATTGATGGTCGCCTTCTCTAATCCGTTGTCGTTCAGTTTCCACTTGGCAAGCAGGGTCTTGTAGGTGCCGTCGGCGATCAGCGCATCGACCGCTTCGAGAATGGCCTGCTGAAGTGCCTTTTCCTTGACCGGCAGGGCGATGCCGGTGAATTGCTGCGCGATGGGCTCGCCTACGGACGCATAGGCGCCGGGCTCGAGGTCCATGATGTAGGGCAGCGTCTCGTTGCCCTGGGCGGCGGCATCGATGCGGCCCTGCCTGAGCTGGGTCCGCGCGTCGGCCGAGCCGTCGGTGCCCACGAACTGGATCGGATTGCCGCCGCAATTCTTCTCGCTCCACGCCGCGATCTGCGCCGGGAACATGGTCCGGCGGCTGGCGCCGACTTTCTTGCCGCAGAGCGATGCCGCGTCCTTGAACTCCGCCTTGCGCGACTGCTGCACGAAGAACTGCGGGCCGCTCCTGAGATAATCGACGAAGGACGCGATGTCGTGACGGCTCGCGTAGTCCGTGAAGCCGGACAGAATGGCGTCCACGCGCCCGGTCGAGATCGACGGCATGAACTCGGCAAAGCTGGTCTCCTGCCATTCGATCTTGACGCCGAGCTTGCGGCCGATGGCTTCGCCGAGATCGATGTCGAAGCCGGACAGCGCGTTGGTGGCGGGATCGCGGAACTCCATCGGCGGATAGTTCGGCACCAGCGCCACCTTGAGGCTGCCGCGCTTGGCGATCTCCGCCGGCAGCTCGATCGCCAATGCCGAAACGGTCATGGCGCCGAAAAGCGCCGCCGCAACCCAAAGTCTCTTCATCAACACGCCCCCATCTCAGATCACTGCCGAAAGAAATGCCTTGGTGCGCTCCTCGCGCGGCGCACCCAATACGTCCGAGGCGCGCCCCTGCTCGACGATCGCGCCCTGGTCCATGTAGACGACGCGGTCGGCGACCTCGCGCGCGAAGCCGAGCTCGTGCGTCACCACCATCATGGTCATGCCGCTCTTCGCCAGCTCCTTCATGACCGCGAGCACCTCGCCGACGAGCTCCGGATCGAGCGCGCTGGTCGGCTCGTCGAACAGCATCAGCATCGGCTTCATGGCGAGCGCACGCGCAATCGCCACGCGCTGCTGCTGGCCGCCGGAGAGCTGCGCGGGATACCAGTCCGCCTTGGCGGACAATCCGACGCGCCGGAGCAGTTCGAGCGCCTCCGCGCGCACCTCGTCGGATTTGCGCCCCTGCACCTGAAGTGGACCTTCGGTGATATTCTCCAGCGCGGTCTTGTGCGGAAACAGGTTGAAGCGCTGGAACACCATGCCGGTCTTGAGCCGCTGCCGCCCGATCTCCCGCTCGCTGAGGCGATAGAGCCGTCCGCTTTGCTCGCGCACGCCAAGCAGCTCGCCGTCGAGCCAGATGCCGCCGGCATCGATCGCGGCAAGCTGATTGATGCAACGGAGCAGCGTGGTCTTGCCGGAGCCGGAGGCGCCGATCAAACACATCACCTCGCCGGGCCAGACGTCGAGCGAGACGCTTCTGAGAGCCTGGAACTCGCCAAAGCTCTTGCTGACGGAGCGGATCGCGACGAGGGGTTTTGTCATCGCGCCAGCCGCAATGTGCCGCGGGCAAAACGGCGTTCGAGCAGCATCTGGAGCGGCGTCAGGATCGAGACCACGAGCAGGTACCAGAGCCCAGCAACGATCAGCAGCTCGATGACGCGCGAATTGGCGTAGTAGATGTTCTCGGCGTTGTGCAGCAGTTCCGGATACTGGATGACGCTCGCGAGCGAGGTCGCTTTCACCATGCCGATGAACTCGTTGCCGAGCGGCGGGATCACCACCCGCATCGCCTGCGGCAGGATGATCCGGCGCAGCGCGCGCAGCCGCCCCATGCCGATCGCCTGCGCCGCCTCGTATTGCCCGATGTCGACCGACAGCATGCCGGCGCGCATCACCTCGGACGTATAGGCGCCCTGGTTGATGCCGAGCCCGAGCAGCGCGGCAAGGAACGGCGTCATGACGTCGACCGCGCGCGCAGACCACAGGCCGGGAATGCCGATGGTCGGAAACACCAGCGCGAGGTTGAACCACAATAGCAGTTGCAGGATCAGCGGCGTACCACGGAACAGCCAGGTGTAGCCCGCCGCGACCGTCTTCAGCACCGGATTGGGCGACAGCCGCATGACCGCGACGACGACGCCGAGGACAATGCCGAGCGCCATCGCCAGCACCGCCATCACCATCGTGTTGACGATGCCTTCGAGAATGACTTTTGCGGTCAGGAAGCGACTGACATAGGACCATTCGATCTGACCGCCGGCGAAGGCGCGCACGATCGCCGCCAGCACGACGACGATCAGGGCAGCGCTGAGCCAGCGAAACCAGTGCGGCTCGCGCGCGATCCGCATCCCCGACAGATCAGGGAAACCCTCCGCGAGTGCCGGCACCGGCTTCATTGCGGCGCCGCATTCAGCATGGGCTGGGCCACCGCGTTGGCCCCCAGGCCCCATTTGTCGAGAACGGCCTTGTAGGCGCCGTCGGCGATCATCGCCGTGAGCTTCTCCGTCACCACCTCGCGCAAAGCCGCATCGTCCTTGCGGAACATGATGCCCTGGTAGCCTTTGGCGAAGGGCTCGCCGACGACGCGATATTTGCCGGGCTCCTGCGTCTGCGCGTAAGGCAGCGTCTCGCTGCCCTGCACGGCGGCGTCGATGCGACCCTGCTTGAGCTGGTTGCGGACGTCGATCGAGTTCTCGCCCGGGACGTACTGAATCGCCGGCTTGCCGGCCGGCTCGCAGTTCTGCTTGCTCCACTTCTCGATCTCGACCGGGAAGCTGGTGCTGCGGGTGGTGCCGACCTTCTTGCCGCAGAGATCCGCCGCGTCCTTGGCCGCATTGTCCGCCATCACGAAGAACTGCGGGCCGGTCGCGAGGTAGTCGACGAAATCGGCGGTCTCGCGCCGCGAGGCGCGGTCGGAGATGCCGGAGATGATGAAGTCCGCGCGCCTGGTCTGGAGCGACGGGATCAACTCGGCGAACGGCGTCTCGCTCCAGACGATCTTTACGCCAAGCCGCTTCGCAAGTTCGTTGGCCAGATCGACATCGAGCCCGACGAGCTCGTTGGTGGCGGGATCGCGGTACTCCATCGGCGCGTAGGTGGAGTTGACCGTGAGCTTCAACGCGCCCGCCTGCTTGATCTCCGCGGGAAGCTCCGCCGCTTGCGCCGACGTTACGGTAGCCAGTACTGCGAGGCCGAGAGAGAGCGAGAGGCGTATCATGTCAGCTCCTTTGCCAACGTTTTGCTTTGAGTCCTTTGCCAGCGCCGTGCCAGTCAGTCCGCGTCGAGAACGGCCGGCTCGATGACGCCGGCGCGTTCGGTGATCACCCTGTATTGCTCCGGCCGCCGGTGGGCGGCGAAATTGAACATCTTGTCCTTGCCCTGGCGGCAGAGATCGAGATCGATGTCGGCGACAATGACTTCGTCCGCCAGAGTCTGGGCCTGCGCGACGATGCGGCCGTTGGGATCGACGATGCAGGAGCCGCCGATCAGCCCGGAGCCGTCCTCCTCACCCGCCTTCGCCACCGAGATCGCCCAGGTCGCGTTCATGTAGGCGTTGGCCTGCGTCACCAGCGTCGAGTGGAAGGTGCGCAAGGACGCATCTTCAGTGACGCCGCCATTGGGGTCATAGGCCGCCGAATTGTAGCCGATGCAGACCAGCTCGACGCCTTGCAGGCCGAGCACGCGCCAGGATTCCGGCCAGCGGCGGTCGTTGCAGATCATCATGCCCATGATAGCGTGGGCCCAGGCCGAGCCGGCGCGGAAAGCGGGAAAGCCGAGGTCGCCATATTCGAAATAGCGCTTCTCGAGCTGCTGGTAGCGCGCGCCTTCGCGCGGCTCGACCGAACCGGGCAGATGCACCTTGCGGTAACGGCCGAGAATCTCGCCGTCGCGATCGACCAGGATGGCGCAATTATAACGGCGACCGTCCGGTGTCAGCTCGGCATAGCCGACATAGAAGCCGACGCGCAGCGCGCGCGCACGGTCGAACAGTTTTGCCACGGCCGGGTTCGGCATGCCGCGCTCGAAATAGTGGTCGAGCGCGGCGCCTTCGAGCAGCCAGCGCGGGAAGAAGGTGGTGAAGGCAAGCTCGGGAAACACCACGAGGCTGGCGCCGCGACCGGCGGCCTCCTCCAGCATGTCGAGCATTCGCGCCAGCGTATGCTCGCGCGTATCGGCTTTTTGCGTCGGCCCCATCTGTGCGGCGGCGGCGCGAAGGACACGAACCAAGATTGCCTCCAATATGTGCGCAGTGCTGCCTCAATGGGCGAATGAACCCTTTGATGCGACGTGCAAATCCGCGACCATTACGCGGAAGCGGGGCTGCAAAATCAATTCGTTCTGCTATGATGTTTTGGCCCAGAATATAATCGGCAGTGATATGAACCTGCGTCAGCTCGAGATCCTGCGTGCCGTCATCCGCCATCGCACCACGGTGGCGGCGGCGGACGAACTGGCGCTGTCACAGCCCGCGGTCAGCAACGCGCTGAAGACGATGGAGGCGCAGGCGGGCTTTGCGCTGTTCGAGCGCGTCAACAACCGGCTGTTTCCGACCGCGGAGGCGATGGCGCTCTACAAGGAGAGCGAAGCCATCTTCGCGCTGCACGCCAAGCTCGAGAACCGCGTCCGCGATCTGCGCGAGAACCGCTCCGGCCATCTGGCGCTCGTCGCGACGCCGCCGCTGGCCTACAGCATCATCCCGTCGGCGCTCTCAAGCTTCCTTCGCCGCCGCCCGGAGACGCGCGTGTTCTTCGACGTGCGGCGCTATGAGGGCATCATCGAGGGGGTGCTCAGCCGCGTCGCCGAGCTCGGCTTCGCGCTGGGGCTGACGCATCATCCCGGCATCGCGCATGAGGTGGTGCATACCGGCGAGATGGTCTGCGTCCTGCCGCCGCAGCATCCTCTCGCCGACAAGCCGGTGATCTCGGCCGCCGATCTCTCCGGCATGCCCTTCATCGGGCTCGAGCGCGGCACGCGCCTCGGCGAGGCCGTGCGCGACAGCTTTGCCCGCACCGGCGCGCCGTTCCAGCCGACCGTCGAGGTGCGCTACTGCAACACGGCCTGCGTGCTCGCCGCCGCCGGCGTCGGCGCCGCCGTGGTCGATCCGTTCTCGCCGCGACAGAACGGCGGCAGCGGCCTCGTGGTGCGGCCGTTCACGCCCACGACGCACGCCGTCGCTTATATGCTATGGTCGGAAGCCGAGCCGCTGTCGCGCCTGGCCAAGGCGTTTCTCAACGAGGTCCGGAAAGAGAGCGCACAGCTGGCACGCACAGCGCCACACCAGCAACATGGGGCAGAAAGCGACTGAGCTTCGCAACCTTTTGACCCGGGGGGCACATGGCACGCATCACCATCATCGAGACCGGACAGGTCCCGCAGAAGTACCGCGAGCAGCACGGCTCGTTTCCCGACATGTTCGAGCGCATGGTCCGCGCCGAGGACCCGACCGCCACGGTGGACGTCGTCAGCATTCCCAATGGCGATGCGCTGCCCGATCCGAGCAAGCTCGAGGCCGTGCTGATCACCGGCGCTGCTGCCGGTGTCTATGACGGGCTCGACTGGATCGCGCCGCTGGAAGATTTCGTGCGCACGGCTTACGCCAACAAGACGCCGATGGTCGGTGTCTGCTTCGGCCATCAGCTGATCGCGCAGGCGCTCGGCGGCACCGTGCAGAAGTCGGAGAAGGGCTGGGGCATCGGCCGCCACGTCTATCAGGTGCTGCCGGAGAACGGCGTCGTCGACGGCAAAGCGGTTGCGATCGCCGCCTCGCATCAGGACCAGGTGGTCGAGCCGCCCAGCGATGCGCTGACGATCCTCTCGTCCGAATTCACCCCGCATGCCGGCCTGCTCTACGCCAACGGCACCACGCTGACCGTGCAGCCGCATCCGGAATTCGACGTGGAGTTTGCGCAAGTGTGCTGCGAACTCCGCGACGGCAAGGCGCCGGAGGATGTCGTTGCGACGGCGAGGGAGTCGCTGGCGGAGCCGATGGACAACGCGAAGCTGGGTGGGGCAATCACGCGGTTTCTCGCTCGCAAATCTATCCCCTCATCCTGAGGAGCGCGCTCTCGCGCGCGTCTCGAAGGATAGAGGCCCGGATGCAACAACGGCGGGGCCTGCATGGTTCGAGACGCCGCTTCGCGGCCCCTCACCATGAGGGGCGAGAGTTGTTTACGCGCCTCAGAACGGATCCGTCCCCAGCCCCGGCACATCCGCCGGCCGCGGTCCCGGCGCCGGCCAGTGAAACCGGCGGTCCTTCTCGGCAATCGCGATATCGTTGATCGACGCCTCGCGGCGCCGCATCAGCCCGTGCTCGTCGAACTCCCACTGCTCGTTGCCGTAGGAGCGATACCACTGGCCGCTGGCGTCATGCCATTCGTACTGGAAGCGCACCGCGATGTGGTTGCCGTCGAAGGCCCATAGGTCCTTGATCAGGCGATACTCCCGCTCCTTCTCCCATTTGCGGGTGAGGAACGCGACGATGGCCTCCCGGCCCTGAAACACCTCGGAGCGATTGCGCCAGCGGCTGTCCTCGGTATAGGCGAGCGAGACTTTCACCGGATCGCGCGAATTCCACGCGTCCTCGGCCATGCGCGCCTTTTGCGCGGCGGTCTCACGGGTGAAGGGTGGAAGTGGCGGGCGCGACATGGTGGCCTCATCGGTTGGTCCGAGCCGCAATCTATCGCTGCAATTGCTGGAGTCGATAGGCCATCACCTATCGGCCGATCACTTATCGGGCGATCAGGAAATCAGATCGGCCTTCATCAGGATACGGATCGATTTCGGAATCGGCTGGGCGCGGCCGCCACTGATGAAGGCGACGCGCACCTCGGCTTTCACCAGCACGTCCTCAGCCCGCCGCACCTCCTGCGCCAGCATGATGGAGGCGCCCTTCACCGCAACCGGCCACGTCACGACGTCGAGCACGTCGTCCATCCGCGCGGGCTTCAGAAAGTCCAGATGCATCGAGCGCACCACGAAGGCAAAGCCCGCGCCCTCCGTTTCGACCTGGTCGAACAGCGCCTGCTGCTCGGCGCCCATCAGCCGCAGATGATTGGTGCGCCCGCGCTCCATGTAGCGGAGATAATTGGCGTGATAGACGATGCCGGAAAAATCCGTGTCCTCGTAGTAGACGCGGACCTGCATGTGATGGCGGCCGTCGCGGATCTCGCCGTCGAGATGGGCTGTCACGTCGCGAGCCTCTTCGCTTTTTGCAACCGACCCGTTTTGCGCAAAAACAGCCGGCCGCGCAAGCGCAGGTTATGCCACGGCCGGCGTCCTTCCCAGCGTCACTTCGACGATTTCAGGCGGCACGCCGACGCGGACCGGCATGATGCTGCAGCCGAGGCCGCCGGAGACGATGACGTCGCATTTCAGCCGGAAGTGACCATAGGCGAGCCGCACGCCGTGCTGAGGCGAAACAGCCGGCGACCGGCCGAACAGGCGGACCTGGCCGCCATGGGTATGGCCGGACAGTTGCAGCGCGACGCGCGCGGGTACGAGCGGCGCGATATTGGGCTCATGGGCGAGCAAGATGACCGGCGCATCGTCGGTGACCTTCGCCAGCGTGCCCGCGAGATCGTCGGCGCCAAGCCGGTGCACGCGGCCATAGCGCTTCGCGGGATAGTAGGCGAGCTGATCGCCGAGGCCCGCGAGCCAGAAGGAGCGTCCGTCCTTGGTGAGACGCACGACGTCGTTCTCGTAGACGGGAATACCGGCCGCCTCCAGCGCGCGATGGGCGGCTGTCGGCCCGTGCCCGGCCTGCTGCACGGCCCTGTCCACCCAATAGTCGTGATTGCCCATGACGGCATGGACGCCGAGCGGTGCCTTGAGGCCCGCGAGCACCTTGGCCCATTCGCTCGACGGAATGATGCGCGTGACCTGGTGAACACCCGCGACATAGTCGCCGAGCAACACGATGACATCGGCGTTGAGCGCATTGGTGCGATCGACGATGCCCTCGATCCGCTCCAGCGACATCCAGGGATCGCAGGCATGAATGTCGGTGACGATGGCGATCTTGAGCGGAAAATCCGCCGGCCATTGCCGCGGGGTCGGGTGATAACGGGTGACGCGGAGCCGCAGCGGCTCGACGCCGACGCCATAGGCCGCGGTCGAGACGCCGAGCGCGGACAGGCCGCCGATGGAACGGATGAGATGACGACGCGTGATCATGGAAGCCCGATGGTGATGCAGCTTTGTGATGCGGTCCGATTGGAGCGGAATTGGGGTCCGCTCGTGCAGACGGCCTGCATTTGCGCGCAGACCGTTTGCACAAAGGTTACCGGAAGTTCATGACAACCGACGCACCTTGCATCAACGCAATCAGTCGTCGCTCTCATCCGTGCCGAACAGGCCGAATTGTGCCGCGGCATCGCGCGAGGGCTCGGCGATGCCGAGATGGCGGAAGGCGTGCGAGGTGAGCAGGCGGCCGCGCGGAGTGCGCTGGAGATAGCCGCACTGAATGAGATAAGGCTCGATGATGTCCTCGATCGCATCGCGCGGCTCGGACAAGGCGGCGGCCATCGTCTCGACGCCGACCGGGCCGCCACCATAGTTCTGCGCGATGGTGGTGAGATAGCGGCGGTCCATGGCGTCAAGGCCCGCAGCGTCGACCTCGAGCGCGCTCAGCGCATGATCGGCGATCTTGCGGTCGATCGAGGCGGCATCGGCGGCGGAGGCGAAATCGCGCACGCGGCGCAGCAGGCGGCCGGCGATGCGCGGCGTGCCGCGGGCGCGACGCGCGATCTCGTTGGCACCGTCAGCGCTCATGCCGACATTGAGCACGCGCGCGCCGCGGGTGACGATGCTTTCCAGCTCTTCGATGGTGTAAAAATTGAGCCGGACCGGGATGCCGAAGCGGTCGCGCAAGGGATTGGTGAGGAGGCCGGCGCGCGTGGTAGCGCCGACGAGCGTGAATTTCGACAGCTCGATCTTCACCGAGCGTGCCGCCGGGCCCTCGCCGATGATCAGGTCGAGCTGAAAGTCCTCCATCGCGGGATAGAGCACCTCTTCCACCGCCGGGCTGAGCCGATGGATCTCGTCGATGAAGAGCACGTCGCGCTCTTCGAGGTTGGTGAGGAGTGCGGCGAGATCGCCGGCCTTGGCGATCACCGGACCCGAGGTGGCGCGAAAGCCGACGCCGAGCTCCTTGGCGACGATCTGCGCCAGCGTGGTCTTGCCGAGGCCAGGGGGGCCTACGAACAGCACGTGATCCAGCGCCTCGCCGCGCTTGCGCGCCGCCTCGATGAAGATCGAGAGGTTCTTGCGCGCCTGCTGCTGGCCGACGAAGTCGGACAGCGATTGCGGACGTAGCGCGGTGTCGCCGACGTCATCGGAGCGGCGCTCGGGCGTGACGATGCGTGGGGGAGTGGTCATGCGGGCAGGATAACACGATGCAGCGGTTTCGCGAGCCACCAGCACAGGCTGGCCGGAATGACGGCGACGACGGCGAGCATCGCCGAAAGCTTCAGCGCCTCGGGCGCGGAACGGACACTCGGCACGATCACCGCCGAGGTTTCGGAGGGCACGACGAACATGCCAACCATGACGAAGCCGGCCGCGCCCACGGCCGCGGCGAGCCACGCCATCCAGATCATGTTGAGATCGGCGTAGACCGCCGCCAACGCAAATATCAGGCCGGCGACGACTGCAGGAAGGAACGAGGCGAGAATCGTGACGATGGCCAACAGCACGACCGCGATCGAAACCAGGGCACGCAGTGCTTCCAGTTCGAGGAACACGAGAAACATCTGCAGCACCGCGGCGCCGAGCGCCGTTACCGTCACAGCAATCAACGCGGCGGTCGTCAGCGGCCCGACAATGGAGAAAATCACGACGATACCGGCCACGCGCGAAAGGCGACGAAACAGGGCGGCGACGGGATTGGCGTGGGCCGCGCTCACTTCGACAGCTCCTTCAGGCCTAGCCGGATGAGTTGCGCGGTCTCGGCGCTCTCGCCCGCGCTGCGCGATGCGGATGCAATAGCGGCAGCCGCCTGCGGCTGGCCGTAGCCGAGATTGACCAGCGCAGAGATCGCATCTGCCACCGGGCGCGGCGCGCGCTGGTCGTCGACGGCGCCGGCGAGATGCACGACGGCGGGATCGACATTGGCGAAAGCAGGCGCCTTGTCCTTCAGCTCGGTAACGATGCGCTCGGCAACCTTGGGGCCGACGCCCGGCGTGCGTGCCACCGCGGCCTTATCGCGCAGCGCAATCGCGTTGGCGAGGTCGGAAGGCGCCAGCGTGCCGAGCACGGCAAGCGCGACCTTGGCGCCGACGCCCTGCACGGTCTGAAGCAGGCGAAACCATTCGCGCTCCTGGTCGGTGCGGAAGCCGAACAGTTTTATTTGATCCTCGCGGACATAGGTCTCGATCGACAGCACCGCGGCCTCGCCGGGCGAGGGTAGATGCTGCAGCGTGCGGGCCGAGCAATGCACCTGATAGCCAACGCCGCCGACGTCGAGGAGCACATAATCCTCGCCGTAGGAATCGATCAGGCCTTTGAGCTTGCCGATCATCTCGGGACCTCGGCTACGGCAGGCACTTCTCTCTCGTCATGGCCGGGCTTGACCCGGCCATCCACGCCTTTGACATCGGCGAGAAAGAACGTGGATGCCCGGGACAAGCCCGGGCATGACGCCGGCGATGCATGGCGATCGATCATATCCCCACCACCTTCAGCCTGAGCGCCGTGCTTTGGCGATGATGGGCGTGGGTAATGGCGATGGCGAGCGCGTCGGCGGCGTCCGCTGACGGCGGCTCGGCTTTCGGCAGCAAGATCTTCAGCATCATCGCGATCTGGTGCTTGTCGGCGTGGCCGGCGCCGACCACCGTCTTCTTGACCTGGTTCGGCGCGTATTCGGCGACGGTAATGCCGAACATCGCGGGCGCCAGCATGGCGACGCCGCGGGCCTGGCCGAGCTTCAGCGTCGCGACGCCGTCCTTGTTCACAAAGGTCTGCTCGACCGCGGCTTCCATCGGCTTGTGACCGGACAGGACGGCCGCAAGCCCCTCATGGATTGCGAGCAGCCGGCTCGCCAGCGGCAAATCGTCCGGTGGTTCCACCGAGCCGCAGGCGACGTAGATCAAACGATTGCCCTCGGCCTCGATCACGCCCCAGCCGGTGCGGCGCAGGCCGGGGTCGATGCCGATGATGCGAACGGGGCCACGAATCGGGAGCGCAGTCATGGGCCAGTGATAGCGGCTGGCTGCGGTGGGGGAAACAGAAACAGAACGGAAGTAACAGGGGAAGTGGGGTGTCGCGATTGGGTGCCCGCGATGACGACCACAAGACACGCGGTCATACCCCGCGAAAGCGGGGTATCCAGTACGCCGCGGCTTCTCCGTTTCCCTCTGACGTCTCTGGAATACTGGGTCGCCCGGTCAAGCCGGGCGACGACAGCAGAATCTGGGGCTGGTGGCGACCTCAGCCGCCCATCTTCGCCAACAGCGCGTCCGACACCTCGAAATTGGCGTAGACGTGCTGGACGTCGTCGTGCTCGTTGAGCAGGTCCATCAGCTTCAAAAGCTTCTCGCCGGTCTCGTCGTCGACCGCGACCGTATTCTGCGGCTTCCAGATCAGGGCGGCCTTGCGCGGCTCGCCGAACTTGGCTTCCAGCGCCTTGGCGACGTCGCGATAGCCTTCGGTCGAGGCGTAGATCTCGTGTCCGCCTTCGCTCGATACGACGTCGTCGGCGCCGGCCTCGATCGCGGCATCCAGCACGGCGTCGTCGGAGGCGACGCTGCGGTCGTATTCGATGATGCCGGTGCGGTCGAACATGAAGGAGACCGAGCCGGTTTCGCCGAGATTGCCGCCCGATTTGGTGAAGAAGGAGCGGATGTCGGAGGCGGCGCGGTTGCGGTTGTCGGTCAGCGCCTCGACGATGACGGCGACGCCGCCGGGGCCGTAACCCTCGTAGCGGATCTCGTCATAGTTCTCGCCCTCATTGCCGAGCGCCTTCTTGACGGCGCGCTCGATATTGTCCTTCGGCATGTTCTCCTGGCGCGCCGCGATGATGGCGGCGCGCAGGCGCGGGTTCATGTTGGGGTCGGGCGTGCCCAGCTTGGCCGCGACGGTGATTTCCCGCGCCAGCTTGCCGAACAGCTTCGACTTCTGGGCATCCTGCCGCCCCTTGCGGTGCATGATGTTCTTGAATTGGGAATGTCCGGCCATGCGTGTCTCGTCAGGAATCGTGCGCCAAAGGTGAGCGTGGGAAGCGCGGCCTTATAGGCCGCCAACCCACCGGAATGAAAGAGGCTCTACGACTTTAAGGTAATACCGTAGTGGCCCGTGCCCAAGAGTCGGCATCAGTCAGGCACCGTTAACCCTGATTTCATTCCGGCTTGCGAAAATAGCAACCGCCCGTTCCCCGACAAGAGTGACCTGATGGCGTTCGCATTGTTCCGGAAGCGTCTGCCCGACTTGTCCGCGCCCGTGGCACCCCCACAGGCCGCGCCGTCGCCGGTCGATCCCGCGCCTGCCCCGTCGGCCGAGGGCGATTCCGCCAGGGAAATCCTGGAACTGCTGGAACTCGAGCTCGGCGCCATGATCCGCCAGCTCGAGCGGGCCGCCAATTCGGTCGCCGGCGGCGCGGAGGCGACCGCGGCAACGCTCGCGGATATTCGCGGGCGCACCGACGCCCTCACCGGCCGCACCAATGCGGCGCAATCGACCGCCTCCACCTTCGCCCACGCCGCCGACAAGTTCACCCAGTCCGCCCAAGGCATCGGCGCGCAGGTGCGCGAGGCCGGCAAGCTCGCCGACGAAGCCAGCGCTGCGGCGCAGGAAGCCCGCGCCAATGTCGACCGCCTGCGCGAATCCTCCGCCGCCATCGGCAATGTCGTCAATCTGATTGCGCAGATTGCGCGGCAGACGACGCTGCTCGCGCTCAACTCGACCATCGAGGCCGCGCGTGCGGGCGCGGCCGGCAAGGGCTTTGCGGTCGTCGCCACCGAAGTGAAGGCGCTCGCGGTGCAGACCCAGGGCGCGACGGAGGAGATCACCAGGAAGATCGACGCGCTTCAGCGCGACGCCGCCGGCTCGGCCGACGCCGTGCACCGCATCGCGCAGGCGATCGAGGCGATCCGCCCCGTGTTCGACACCGTCAACGGCGCGGTCGCCGAGCAGAATGCCACCACCAGCGAGGTCTCCGGCAACGCGGCAAGCGCGTCGCAGTTCATCATCTCGGTCGGCGAGAGCGCCGCCGAGATCGACGCCGCGACCAAGGCGGCCGAGACCCACGGCGAGAACGTCGCCAGCGCCGGCAAGGCCGTCACCACCTTCGCGCGGAAGCTGAAATCGCGCTGCGCGGTGCTGCTGCGCCAGAGCGAGCACGACGACCGTCGCAAGACCGAGCGGCTGCCCTGCCATCTCAAGTTCGAAACCGCGCGCGGCGCGTTGCAGGTCTACGAGATCGCGATGGACGGCGTGCTGATCGGCGGCGCGGAGGCGGCGAAGCTTGCCACGCAGGCCGTCGTCGACGGCACCCTCGAAGGCGTCGGCGCCTGCCGCCTGCGCGTGATCGAGCAGACCAAGGCCGGCGCCCGCGCGCAATTCGTCAGCCCCAATGCCGATCTCAGCGAGAAGATCGAAGACAGGCTCTGGTCGATCCACGAGGAGAACACCGAGTTCGTCACCCGCGCCATGGAAGCCGGCACCGCGCTGACCCGGATTTTCGAGCAGGCGGTTGCACGCGGCGAGGTCAGGATCGACGACCTCTTCGACACCGATTATGCGGAGATCGCCGGCACCAATCCGCAGCAATACCGCACGAAATATCTGGACTGGGCCGACCGCGCGCTGCCGCCGTTCCAGGAAGCCTTTCTCGCCAAGGAACCGCGCATGGCGTTCTGCGCCATGGTCGACCGCAACGGCTTCCTGCCGGTGCACAACAAGATCTATTCGCATCCGCAGCGGCCGGGCGACACCGCCTGGAACACCGCCAACAGCCGCAACCGGCGGATCTTCAACGATCCGGCGGGGCTCGCCGCCGCAAGCAACCTGCGCTCGTACCTGGTCCAGAGCTATGCCCGCGACATGGGCAACGGCAACACCGTGATGATGCGCGAGATCGACGTCCCGATCCGCGTGCAGGGCCGGCACTGGGGCGGATTCCGCACGGCTTACAAGCTGTAGTGCACGCTCAGGCAAGACGCCGGCCGCGAATCATCCTTTAAGGCTGGAATTGGAATGGGAATGCCGCGGAGAGCCGGCGCACGGCTCTGACTGGAGGACTCTCAAAACATGTCCGTCGCACAACTGGCAGTCCTGGACACCGGCTCCAACCGGACACTTGCCGAACGTCTGATCGACCAGCTCGCCGACCGCATCGGCGGCCTCGGCGTCGAGCTCGCCGACATCGCCGGTAACGTCCAGGAAGTCGCAAACCGCGTCGCGAACCAGTCCGAACGGTTCCATCACCTCCAGGAGACGGCCGAGACCATGGTCTCGGCCAATCACGATATCGCCAACGCATCGCAGGCGGTGCAATCGACCGCATCGGCGGCGGTCGGCGAGATCGCGCAGTCGCGCGGCGCGGTCGACACCGCAGTCAGCCACATCTCCGAGCTCGTCGCAGCCGTGGAGCGGATCGAGGCGCGCCTGAGCGCGGTCGGCTCGGCGCTGGCGCAGGTGGCAAAAGTGTCCGGCTCGATCGAGGCGATCGCGAAGCAGACCAATTTGCTCGCGCTCAACGCCACCATCGAAGCGGCCCGCGCCGGTAATGCCGGCCGCGGTTTTGCAGTGGTGGCAAGCGAGGTCAAGAATCTCGCGGAGGCTACCCGTGCGGCCACGCATCAGATCTCCGACACCGTGCGCGATCTCGACGGCCAGATCGAAGGCCTGATCGGCGAGAGCAGCGACGCCTCGCAACGCGCCAAGACTGCCGGCGAAGGCGCCCAGCAGATCTCCGGCATCATCTCGCGGGTCCAGCAGGGTTTTGCCTCGGTGGAAGCGGAGATCGACAGCGTCACGCGCGCCGCGACCTCCAATCTCGGCCATTGCGACACGGTCATCAGCGAGCTCAACGAGCTCGCCAAGGGCGTCGACCTGTCCTCGCGCGATCTCAAGAACGCCGATCAGCGCGTGACAAAACTGCTCGACACCTCCGAAGCGCTGATCGCAATGATCGCCGACAGCGGCGTGGAGACATCGGATGCGCCGCTGATCCGCGTCGTCGTCGAGACCGCAAAGCGGATCTCGGACGAGTTCGAGGCCGCAATCGACCGCGGCGAGATCACGCTCGACCAGCTCATGGACGAGAACTACCGGGAAATCCCCGGCACCGATCCCAAGCAATACAAGACCAACTACGTCGACTTCACCGACCGCGCGCTGCCCGCCATCCAGGACCCGATCCAGAAGTCAGACCCCCGCATCGTGTTCTGCGTCGCCTGGGCCAAGGGCGGCTATCTGCCGACCCACAACCCTAACTACCGCCTACCGCAGGGCAAGGATCCCGTCTGGAACAACGCCAATTGCCGCAACCGCCGCCTGTTCAGCGACCGCGCGGTGAGGAAAGTCGCGGCCAACACAAAACCGTTCCTGCTCCAGACCTATCGCCGCGACATGGGCGGCGGACAGTTCGTGCTGATGAAGGACCTGTCCTCGCCGATCGTGATCCGCGGCAAGCACTGGGGCGCCTTCCGGATGGGTTTTCGGCAGAGCTGACGCCCGCCGCGACGGCCGCGCCTGGCGTCCCTGAATCAAAAATCTGGAAAACAACCCCATGCACAGTAGGCGGGGCGTTGGGGAATCAATGGCTTGGATGCCTGATGAAGAGACTCACCTAGTGCGCCGACGAAGGTGCGTTCCCTCCCCCCTTGCGGGGGAGGGCTAGGGAGAGGGGTAGCTCAGGAAAAGGTACCGGTTTTTGGCGAGGCATCGGGCCTGCGTGTGAGCGACTCGAAAGAGTCCCCGTGTAGCACCCCTCTCCCTGCCCCTCCCCCGCAAGGGGGGAGGGAACGGAGAGAGCTGTGCCTTGCCGTCCGCCGAGCCTGATCGGACTTCAACTCATCACGCTGCACGCGTTGAATGTAGCCATTGCTCCGTCGGGCAAATAGGCGCATAATGCCATTATTC
Organism: Bradyrhizobium sp. MOS001; assembly: GCF_004634465.1. NCBI lineage: Bacteria > Pseudomonadati > Pseudomonadota > Alphaproteobacteria > Hyphomicrobiales > Nitrobacteraceae > Bradyrhizobium > Bradyrhizobium sp. MOS001. The sequence continues at coordinate 249,947 of NZ_SPVJ01000006.1, read as the reverse complement.
CGAAATTTTCACTCTCCCCTTCGCTTCTCCCCTTGTGGGAGAAGGTGGCGCGAAGCGCTGGATGAGGGGTCTCTATCGGCGGGCAAAGCTGCTTCGGAATGAGAGGATCATACGCGGAGACAGACCCGTCACCCGAGTGAGTCTGCGTCTACCGGTGTCGCTGCCCTCTCCCACAAGGGGAGAGGGCACAACAATGAGCCGTTGCAATTGATCCCGTGCCCGCGCTCGCCACGGCCCGACTTTCCCAATCGCACGAATTTCGTCATCGCATGAATTTCCGCATTCGCACGATCATCTGCGGCAATCAACGATGCGTGCGACGAAAATGCGTCACAACATGACGATTATCATATCAATTAGCCCAATTCCGCTGCAGCGATCGCCGCACAAATTCGTGAACGTCATGGCCTGAGGCGTCGGCAGCGCAAATATGCATCGCCGGAAATTCTGGCGCTTCATCGCTTCGCATCAGTATGATTATTGTCGCGCACGAATTCGCCGACTAGATCGCCGCAAGCGATCAAGCGAGCAAGGGGATGCTTATGGCAACAACTCTCACCATCAACGGCGAAACCAAATCGTTCGACGCGCCGCCGGAAATGCCGCTGCTGTGGGTGCTGCGCGACATCCTCGGAATGACCGGCACCAAATTCGGCTGCGGCATCGCGCAATGCGGCGCCTGCACGGTGCATGTCGACGGCAAGGCCGTGCGCTCCTGCGTCCTGCCGGTCAGCGCGGTTGCGAACCGCGCCATCACCACCATCGAACATGTCGGCAATACGCCCGCAGGCGCGAAGGTGCAGAAAGCCTGGCTCGATCTCGAGGTGGTCCAGTGCGGGTATTGCCAATCCGGCCAGATCATGGCGGCCGCCGCTCTACTGGCAACCACCTCTCATCCGGATGATTCCGACATCGACGCCGCGATGGCTGGCAACATCTGCCGCTGCGGCACCTATGTCCGCATCCGCGAGGCCATCAAGCAGGCCGCCAACGGCCGTCAGTCGTGAGGTCCGCCATGAATGCACACAACAGCCTCTCCCGCCGCACGCTTCTGACCAGCGGTCTCGCGACCGGTTTCCTCCTCGCCTTTCACCTGCCCCTACGGGCCGCCGTCAACGAGCCGGAGCAGCCGAAGGATACGACCGACGGCAAGTTCGCGCCCAATGCCTTCATCCGTATCGACGAGACCGGCCAGACCACGCTGATCATGCCGCAGGTGGAGATGGGTCAGGGCATCTACACCTCGATCTCGATGGTTCTGGCCGAAGAGCTCGACGCCGATTGGGCAAAGGTCGGGGCGTTGCACGCGCCGCCAAACGACAAGTTCTACGCCAATCCCGCCTTCGGACTGCAGGCGACGGGTGGTTCGACGTCGATCCGCGCCTGGTGGAAGCCGCTACGCGAAGCGGGTGCCAGCGCGCGCGCGATGCTGGTGCAGGCCGCCGCCGCGCAATGGCAGGTCGAGCCCGCGAGTTGCACGACGTCCAAGGGCGAAGTCATCCATGCGGAAAGCGGCCGCAAGCTCGGCTATGGTGAGCTCGCGCTGGCGGCACAGAGCCAGACACCGCCGAAGGATATCCCGGTCAAGGACCCCAAGGACTTCGTCCTCATAGGCCAACCGCTGAAGCGGCTGGATACACCGGACAAGGTCAACGGCAAAGTCGTCTACGGCATCGACGCGATCCTGCCCAACATGAAGATTGCCGCGATCGCCAATTGCCCGGTGTTCGGCGGCAAGGTCGGCAAGGTCGACGACAGCGCAGCGATGAAAGTCGCCGGCGTGCGCAAGGTCGTCGTGCTCGACGACGCCGTCGCCGTGATCGGCGATCACATGTGGGCGGCCAAGAAGGGTCTCGAAGCGCTCAAGATCGAGTGGAACGAAGGACCGAACGCCAAGATCTCCACCAAGGACATCTGGGACGATTTACGCAAGGCCAGCGAGAAGGATGGCGCGATCGCGAAATCCGTCGGCGACATCGCCAAGGGGCTTGCCAGCGGAGACAAGTTCGAGGCGAGCTTCGAACTGCCGTTCCTCGCGCATGCCTCGATGGAGCCGATCAACGCCACCGTTCACGTCAGGCCGGATGCCTGCGAGATCTGGACGGGCACACAAATCATGACGCGCGTGCAGTCGGAGGCGGCGAAGGCCGCTGGCCTTCCCGTCGAGAAGGTGATCGTCAACCAGCACCTGCTCGGCGGCGGTTTCGGCCGCAAGCTCGAACCCGACATGGTGGTTGCGGCGGTCAAGATCGCCAAGCAGGTCGACTATCCCGTCAAGGTGATATGGACCCGCGAGGAGGATATCCAGCACGACGTCTACCGCCCGGTCTATCGCGACCAGGTCAATGCGACCCTGGTCGACGGCAAGGTGGCGGCCTGGAAGTACAAGATCGCAGGTTCTGCGGTGATTGCCCGCTGGCTGCCGCCAGCGTTCCAGAAGGGCGTCGATATCGACGCGGTCGACGCCGCCGTGGAGACGCCCTACGACTTTCCCAACTTCCACGTCGAATATGTCCGTGCCGAGCCACCGGCTGTGCCGACCGGCTTCTGGCGCGGTGTCGGCCCGAACAACAATGTGTTCGCGTTCGAATGCGCGCTGGACGAACTTGCGCGCAAGGCCGGCAAGGATCCGGTCGAATTCCGAAGGTCGATGCTGACCAAGACTCCGCGTGCGCTCGCGGTGCTCAACCTTGCCGCGGAGAAATCCGGCTGGGGCCAACCGCTGCCGGCCCGCGTTGGCCGTGGCGTCTGCCTGCAGCCATCGTTTGCGAGCTTCCTCGCAACTGTTGTGGAAGCCGAGATCGACGACATCGGCGAGATCACGCTGCGCCGCATCACCTCGGTGGTCGACACCGGCATTGCGGTCAACCCCGATACGATCAAGGCGCAGATCGAGGGCGGGCTGATCTTCGGCCTCACCGCCGCGCTCTACGGCGAGATCACCATCGACAAGGGCCGCGTGCAGCAATCGAACTTCCACGACTACCGCATGATGCGCATCAACGAGACGCCGAAGATCGAGGTCATCGTGGTCAAGAGCGGCGAGGCGCCCGGCGGCATCGGCGAAGCCGGCGTCAATGCCGGACCACCGGCGCTGCGCAACGCGATTTACGCCGCAACCGGCGTGGCGCTGCGGCGCCTGCCGATCGACCGGAAACTTCTGGCTGCGGGGAAGAAGGCATGAGCGGCAAGATGCGTATCCTCACAAGCCTGGTCGTGATCGCCATCGTCGTGGCGGCGCTCGGCGTCTGGATCATCCGTGGGCCCGGTCCGCTCGACTTCGCCGGCGGCACCAAAGTGGCGCTGGCGGATTATCGCGCAGGCAAGCCGACCGGCGTGCCGGCAAAGCTGGAGAAGGCAAGCCTGGTCGAGCGCGGCGAGTATCTCGCGAAGGCCGCCGACTGCATGGTCTGCCACACCAAGCCCGGCGAGAAGGAATATTCCGGCGGGCTCGGCTTCAAGCTGCCGTTCGGCACGCTCTATTCGACCAACATCACGCCGGACAAGGACACCGGCATCGGCAATTACAGCGACCAGGATTTCCTCAACGCGGTCCAGCGCGGCACGCGTCATGACGGCGCGCGGCTCTATCCGGCCATGCCCTACACGTCCTACACCTACATGACGGACGACGACGTGCTGGCGGTGAAGGCGTATCTGTTCAGCCTGCCGGCCGTGCGCGCGAAAGCGCCCGACAACACGCTGTCGTTCCCGTTCAACCAGCGCTGGGCGATGATCTTCTGGTCGGCCGTGTTCAATCCGGACACGCGCTTTACGCCGGATACCTCGAAGAGCCCGGAGTGGAACAGAGGTGCGTATCTCGCCGAAGCGCTGGCGCATTGCGGCGAGTGCCACACGCCGCGCAATCTCGGCTTTGCGCTCGACAACCGCAAGAAGTTCGGCGGCGCGATCACGGCGGGCTGGCGCGCTTTCAACATCTCCTCCGACAAGGCCACCGGCCTCGGCAATTGGCGCGACGAGGATCTGATCTCGTATCTCTCGCTCGGCCACGCGCCGGGCCACGGCTCGGCCTCGGGTCCGATGGGCGAAGCGGTCGATCGCAGCTTCAGCCAGTTCGCTCCCGAAGACATCCGCGCGGTCGTCGCCTATCTGCGCAGCGTGCCGCCGGTGGCCTCGCCCGATCTGCCTGCGACCACGGCGCCGGTCGCGCCCGCCTCGCACAAGGACGGCGTCACGGCCGACGCACGCGGCAAGAAGGTGTTCGCCAGCGCCTGCGCCAGCTGCCACGGCTGGAGCGGCGAAAGCCCGGTCTCGCCGATGGCGACGCTGACCGGCACTTGGGCCGTCAACGACCCCGCCGCCACCAACGTCGCGCAGATCGTGCTCTCGGGCACCAAGCGGCATACGCCGGACGGCGCGCTCTCGATGCCGGCGTTCGGCGATGCGTATAGCGACGACGAGATCGCGGCGGTCGCGAACTACGTCACGGCACGGTTCGGCACCAAGGGCTCGAAGCTGACGGCGAAGGATGTCGCCGAGCTGCGGGAGCAGACAGCGGAGTAGCGTACGAAGAGATTGACGCGTGATCGCGCGCCAATCTCCACCGTCGTCCCGGACAAGCGAAGCGCAGAACCGGGACCCATAACCACAGGGCGGGGTTTGGCGAAGATTCGGTGTGGGAACTGTGCCCCGCACTACTCCCTGGGGTTATGGGTCCCCGCCCCCGTGCGCAATTGCGCACTAGGCGGGGACGACACCGAGGATGTGGCGCCGCTTTCAGCTCAACCATAACATCGGCGCGGACGCGTCACCCGCCCGCGCCGATCTTCGTCCTCACGTAATCGCGATCGGACATCCGTTGCTTCCCGTCGCGCCCTTGATGGGCGCCGGGGTGAAGGAATAGACGAACTGATACTTCTTCTCGGCGATCAGATCGTCGAAGATCAGATTCTCGTGGTTGTGGATGCCGTGCTTGGTCTGCAGCTCGGCGTGGACCACGAAAGCGAGCGACTTGTCGGGATTGGGCACCACCTCGACCGCCCAGGTGTCGGCGCCGGTCAGCGCAAGATCCTTTTCGACCACCCACTTCGCAGCATCGAGGCCGATGCCCGGCTCGCCGCTGTTGAAGCGATCATTGTTCTTCATCCACAGCGAGCCCCAGCCGGTGTGGAACATGATCGCGTCGCCAGGCTTGATGTCGCTCTCGGGGATGTTCTGCTTCGCCAGCGCCGCCTTGATGTCAGCCGAGGTGATCTCCTGCCCTGCATCCATCATGCCGCCCTTGAGCGCGACCATGTCGAGCAGATGCGCGCGGGTGAAGATCGGCTTAAGCTTCTCGATGCCAAGCTTCTTGAGCCCGTATGCGTCGCTAATTTCTGCAGCTGTGAAGCCATTGTAGAATCGCATCTCGCTCTTGTCGCCGTCCTTGCCGAGCTGGACTCCAATATGGCCGAGGCCGTCGAACTGCGTACCGGTCTGGCCGATCTCGGTGGCCAGGAATTCGTCGTGATAGACCATCTTATTGTCACCGAACGGGCCGCCGGTCGGGCTGCCGGGAATGCGCAGTGCGAATATACGCGCACCAAACAGCGGCATGGCGGCTTCGTAGACGCGGCCGATCTTGTAGATCTTGCCGTCCTTGATCCATTTCGCCGCGTCGAGGACCTTCGCCGGGGTGATGTGGTTGGATGCGCCGGACTCGTCATCCTTACCCCATTTCGATGGCCACCAGGGCTTGTCGGTGCCCTTGGGCATGGAGGTTGCAGTCTGCGCCTGGGCCTCACTGATCGGTGCAAGCGCGAACTTGCCGTGCATCGAGCCGGCGAGCGCGGCTCCAGCAACGCCGGCGATGCCCGCGGTGCGGAGCAGGGTCCGGCGATCCGTCGTGGAGCCGCCGCCGTCTTGATCTACGTTATTGATCTCGTTAGACATTCCACCCTCCCAGGTTGTGGTCAGAACAATGTCTGACTCTAAAATTGTTTCCGCTAGCCTCCTCCTCCGCTACGCTGTTGTCCAGCGACAAAAATAAGACGGCCGACGCGAGAGCTTCCCATGGGCCTGTTCGAAAGCGATAAATCCGCGCAGCGACTTCCGGTCTCGCTGATCACCGGCTTTCTCGGCAGCGGCAAGACCACGCTGCTCAATCGCTTGCTGCGCCACGACGGCATGAAGGACAGCGCCGTCATCATCAACGAGTACGGCGAAGTCAGCCTCGACCATCTCCTGGTCGAACGCGTCGACGGCGAAGTCGCCGTGCTTGCGAGCGGATGCATCTGCTGCACCATCCGCAGCGACCTGGAGCAGACGCTGCGAGACCTTCTGGTGAAGCGGGACCGCGGCGAGATTCCGCCGTTCCGCCGTATCCTGGTCGAGACCACCGGGCTCGCCGACCCCGCGCCGATCGTGCAGCTTCTGCTCAACAATCCGCTCGTCTCGCACTTCCTGCGGCTCGACACGGTCGTGACCACGGTCGATGCGGTCAACGCGCCGCATCAGCTGGATCGGCAGTATGAGGCGGTGAAACAGGTGGCGTTGGCCGACCGGCTCTTGATAACCAAGAGCGACCTGGTCGAGGACATCGCCGCGCTTGAGCTGCGCCTGCGGCGGCTCAATCCCGGCGCCAGAATCGAAAACGTCAGTCACGGCGAGATCGATCCCGCGCAGCTATTCGGCGCCGGCCTGATCGATCCCGAGCTGAAAAGGATAGACGTTGAGCGCTGGCTCAACGAGCGGGCCTTCGCGGAACCAGATGCGCACGCCGGCCATGCGCATCACGATCATCACGCGCACCATGATCATGACCATCATGATCACGATGCGTCGATCGCGAGCTTCATGCTGGCGTTCGACGAGCCGCTCGACTGGATGGCCGTGACGCACTGGCTTGCGCATTTACGCAACGCGCGCGGCCAGGACCTGCTGCGGGTGAAGGGGATCCTCAATCTCCGTGACGAACCGGCGCCGATCGTGATCCATGGCGTGCATCACGTCTTCCATCCGCCGGTCGCGCTTGGTGGCTGGCCCGACAGCGATCGCCGCTCGCGCATCGTGTTCATCACACGCGGCATCGCGCGTGCGGACGTGTTGGATCTCTGGCAGGCGGTTCGCGCGGCAGCGTGAGGCGCGTCGAAATGAGCGACGCTGCTCTTACCCTCCCCTGGAGGGGGAGGGTCGATCGCGCGAAGCGCGAGCGGGGTGGGGTGATCTCTCCGCGCAGGCACTGTTCGTCGCGGAAGGACCGTCACCCCACCCCGCTACGCATTCCGCTTCGCTTCATGCGTAGCGACCCTCCCCCTCCAGGGGAGGGTGGCCGATACCGTGAGACTTCAGCTCAACCAGAACTTCGGCGTCGCCGGCTCCAGCCGGCCGCCGACGCGCACCGGTGCAATCTTTAGCGCAAGGCCCGTGGCATCATCCGTCTCGACCGCAACGCCGCTGAGCGTTGCAACACCAGCCGCCGGCTCGAACCGGCCTGACGGAATCCCCGACGTGAAGCGCCGCAGCGGTTCTTCCTTCTGCATGCCGATGATGGAATCGTAATCGCCGGTCATGCCGGCGTCGGTCATGTAGGCGGTGCCGCCTGACAGAATCTGGTGGTCGGCGGTCGGCACATGGGTGTGGGTGCCGACGACGAGGCTGGCACGGCCGTCACAGAAGAAGCCGATGCCCTGCTTCTCGCTGGTCGCCTCGCAATGGAAGTCGACGACGATGGCGTCGGCGGCAACGCCGAGCGGGCAGGCGCCAAGCTCGCGCTCGAGCGCGGCGAAGGGATCGTCGAACGGCGTCATGAAGACACGGCCGAGCGCGTTGACGACGAGCGCATGCTTGCCGTTCTTGGTCTCCACCAGCGCGGCGCCGCGGCCGGGCGTGCCGCGCGGGTAGTTCGTCGGCCGCACCAGGCGCTCGGCGCGCTCGATGAACACCAGGGCTTCACGCTGGTCCCAGGAGTGATTGCCGAGCGTCACCGCGTCGGCCCCGGCATCGAGAAACTCCTGATAGATCGCTTCCGTGATGCCGAAGCCACCGGCGGAATTCTCGCCGTTGACGACGACGAAATCGAGCGACCAGTCCTTGACCATGCCGGGCAGATATTCGGCGATGGCGTTGCGGCCGCTACGGCCGACGACATCACCCACGAAGAGAATGCGCAACTTCAGAACTCCGGAAATCGAACACGTCCGATTCCGTTAGCACATAATCCAGCGCGACGTCGTGCGATAGTGCCGGAACCGCCTTGATCTCCTGGGCAGCAAAAGCAAGCCCGATGCCGACGATCTGCTTGGTCTTGCGCAGATGCGCGAAGGTGTGGTCGTAGTGCCCCGCGCCATAGCCGATGCGATGGCCGAGACGGTCGAAGGCCGCGAGCGGCGTCAGCATGATGTCGGGGATGACTTCGGCCGCGGCCGGCGACGGCTCGGGAATGCCGAGCGGGCCGAGCATCAGGCGGTCGTTCGGATGGAAGATGCGGAAGATCAGCGACTGGCCGCGGGCGCTGACGCAGGGCAGCGCGAGCTTTGCGCCTGCCTCGGCGAGTGCCTTCATCAGCGGCAGCGGATCGATCTCGCTGCGGATCGGGGAATAGCCGGACACGATGCTGCCGGGCAAAAGCGGGAACGGCAGCCCGCGCTTGGCGAGCTTTGCGGCGGCGGCGGTGCGCTTCTTCTCGCTCAGCGCATCGCGCGCCGCGAGGGCTTTGGCACGGAGTTCGGCTTTCGAATTGGACATGCGCTTTGGTCCCCCACGTCATCACCCACCTTGTGCGCCCTTGCGCACCGGGACGGGTGATCCAGCATTCCAGAGGCGGTGGTGATTCACACAGAGGCCGCGGCGTACTGAATGCCCCGGGCGAGCCGGAGCATGACATCTACCGAACTGGCCGCAGTTGTTTCGACAAGCACAAACCAAGCAAACAAAAGTGCGAAGCCGCGAACGCCGTTGAAGCACTCGATCCCGGAGTTCCCTACGAAAGTAGGTGGGCACCATATGTCCGAGCCCACGGGCCCGGCCAGGGACAGTTCCCTAAAGGATCGATAAGGCCCCGGGGATATATGGCTCCTGACGCACGTCGCAGCCTCGCCCGCGCAATGTAACAACGATACTGACGAACCGCCAGCCCAACGGGCGGTCCGCCCAAAATCAGCCGATCGCGATCCCGTTGCCCACCGTCCGGTTCAGGACCTGGGTCGACTTCTCGATGCGCTCGGCGGCGGCGTTGAGCGCATTCACCACGGCGGTCTGGGTCATCCGGGCGCGCTCGACGGCGGCGTTGCGGAAATCCCTGAGCTCAGTCAGCTCCTGCTCCATGGTGCGGACGCGGTTGCCAACGTCGACTAGTTCGTCGCAGACGGTCAGCGCCGCCATCACGGTGAGCCTGGCATCACCGATCTCGCCGAATTTTCCGCGCAGCGACTGAATCCGCGTCTCCAAGCTTTCGGCGAGCTTGAGCAGCCGCACCTCCTGGCCCTCCTCGCAGGCCATACGGTATTGCCGGCCGTTGATGGTGACGTTGATGTGGCTCATCCGTCCTCTCCGGTATCGAGCACCGAGCGTATCGTGACGATTGCGGAATCCAGTCGATCGGAGATTTCGCGATTGGTGCGCTCGAGCTTGCGCGCCTTCACCAGCGCGCCGTCGAGCTCATCGGCAAGCCGCGAGCGATCCGCGCCCAGTGCCTGGATTCGCGCCGCGAGCTCGTTCTCGTCGCGATCGGCATCGCGCCGCCGCTCCACCGCGCTTTCGAGCGCGTCGAGCGCCGCCATGAGTCTGCGGGTCGCGATCTCGATCTCGACGGCCGAGGACTCCGTCATGGCAGAGCTGTTTGAAACGCGATCGTTCATGCAGTCAGCGGCGGAACCTGTGGCCTTGCCCGTGGGGCTTGCCGTCCGGCAAAAGACTCGGTTCGGCAAACGGTTAGAAGCAGAAATTTACGTGGCAAGCTAGCGGAGCGCAACGCCGCCGCGAAACTATGCACTGCTAAGCAACTTTTACGGCCAAACCGACGTTTGATTGCCTTGGACTCCCGGAACCGAGGTGCTATCCCAGCCCAACCTTCCGTGGCCGCCAGGCTTCCCCCACGCGGCCCGCACCACTGCCAAGCGCCTCATTTCAGACGGATTTCAGACATGACGCAAGTCGACCACAACCGCATGGCCAACGCGATCCGTGGCCTCTCGATGGACGCTGTCGAGAAGGCGAAATCGGGCCATCCCGGCCTGCCGATGGGCGCCGCCGACGTCGCCACGGTGCTGTTCACGCAATTCCTGAAATTCGACGCCACTGCCACCGACTGGCCCGACCGCGACCGCTTCGTGCTCTCGGCCGGCCACGGTTCGATGCTGCTCTATTCGCTGCTGTATCTGACCGGCAATGCCGACATAACGCTGGATCAGCTCAAGCAGTTCCGCCAGCTCGGCGGCTTGACCCCGGGGCATCCCGAGAACTTCCACACCAAGGGCATCGAGACCACCACCGGTCCGCTCGGCCAGGGCATCTCGACCGCGGTCGGCATGGCGCTCGCCGAGAAGATGCTGGCCGCCGAGTTCGGCAAGAAGATCGTTGACCACCACACCTACGTGCTCGCCTCCGACGGCGACCTGATGGAAGGCGTGTCGCAGGAAGCGATCGCGATGGCCGGACACTGGAAGCTCAACAAGCTGATCGTGCTCTACGACGACAACGGCATCTCGATCGACGGGCCGACCTCGATCTCCGATTCCGTCGACCAGGTGAAGCGCTTCAAGTCCGCGGGCTGGGCCGCCGAAAAGATCGACGGCCATGACCAGGCCGCTATCGCCGCAGCGATCACCCGCGCGCAAAAATCCAACAAGCCGACGCTGATCGCCTGCCGCACCACCATCGGCTTCGGCGCGCCGCACAAGGCCGGCACCGCGAAGGCGCATGGCGAGGCGCTCGGCGCCGACGAGCTCAAGGCCGCCAAGGAAAATCTCGGCATCTCGCTCGAGCCGTTCTCGGTGCCGGATGACGTGCTGAAGGCCTGGCGCGCAGCCGGCAGCCGCGGCGCGGCGGCACGGCAGGAATGGGAAGGACGGCTCGGTGAGCTCGGCAGCCGCAAGCGCGCCGAGTTCGAGCGCCGTCTGCGTCATGAGCGTCCGGCCTCACTCGCGAAGGCCGTGCGCGCGTACAAGAAGGAGCTGCTGGAAAAGCCGATGACCGCGGCGACCCGCAAATCCTCGGAAGCGGTGATCGAAGTCATTGCCGGCGCGATGCCGATGGAATTCCTCGCAGGCTCCGCCGACCTCACCGGCTCCAACAACAACAAGGCGAAGTCGGCCACCGCCTTCTCGGCCAAGACGCCGAAGGGCCGCTTCATTCACTACGGCATCCGCGAGCACGGCATGGCGGCTGCGATGAACGGCATCTTCCTGCATGGCGGCTTCGCGCCGAACGGTGCGACCTTCCTGGTGTTCACCGACTACGCGCGTCCCGCGATGCGCCTTGCCGCGTTGATGGGCGCCGGCGTCGTCTACGTGATGACGCACGATTCCATCGGCCTTGGCGAAGACGGCCCGACCCACCAGCCGGTCGAGCATCTCGCCGCACTTCGCGCTATTCCGAACATGCGCGTGTTCCGCCCCGCTGACTCCATCGAGGTCGCCGAGTGCTGGGAGCTTGCGCTCAATCGTATCGACGGCCCGACCGTGCTGGCGCTGACGCGGCAGAACCTGCCGCAGCTCCGCACCAATGCGCCGAACGACATTCCCTGCGCGGCCGGCGCCTACGAGCTGGTCGCCGCCCAGGGCGAAGCCAAGGCAACGCTGTTCGCTTCCGGCTCCGAGGTCGAGATCGCGGTCGCCGCCCAGAAGCAGCTCGCCGAGCGCGGCATCGCGTCACGGGTGGTCTCGGTGCCCTCGCTCGAGCTTTTGTTAGCGCAACCAGAAGCCAAGCGTGCCGAGATCATCGGCACCGCGCCGGTGAAGGTCGCGATCGAGGCCGCAGTGCGCTGGGGCTGGGATGCCGTGATCGGCCAGGATGGCGAATTTATCGGCATGCATTCGTTCGGCGCGAGCGCGCCGGCGAAGGATCTTTACAAGCATTTCGGCATTACCGCCGAGGCTGCGGTTAACGCTGTGCTGAAGCGCGTTAGCTGAGAGTTGAGCTTGCCAAAAAAAAGGACTACGTAGTCTCTCATATGATCAAGCATCGCCCGGCCGAACCGGGCGTCCGCCCTAAAAAACCCTCGCAGGCGCGCTAAGCGCGTTGTGCGGGATGATCGGGGTTATCGAACACGTCATTGAACGGTCATAAGGAGATGAAACATGGCAGTCCGCGTCGGAATTAACGGTTTTGGCCGCATCGGCCGCAACATCCTGCGGGCTATTGCCGAGTCCGGCCGCAAGGACATCGAGGTCGTCGGCATCAACGACCTCGGCCCGGTCGAGACCAACGCCCATCTCCTTCGCTTCGACAGCGTCCATGGCCGCTTCCCCGGCACCGTCACCGTCGATGGCGACTCCATCAACCTCGGCGGCGGCAAGATCAAGGTTACCGCCGAGCGCGATCCCTCGAAACTGCCCTGGAAGGATCTCGGCGTCGACATCGCGATGGAATGCACCGGCATCTTCACCGCGAAGGACAAGGCGTCCGCGCATCTCACCGCCGGCGCCAAGCGCGTTCTCGTTTCCGCGCCCGCCGACGGCGCCGACGCCACCATCGTCTACGGCGTCAACCACGACACGCTGACCAAGGATCACCTGGTCGTCTCCAACGGCTCCTGCACCACCAACTGCCTCGCGCCGGTCGCCAAGGTGCTGAACGACCTGGTCGGCATCGAGACCGGCTTCATGACCACGATCCACGCCTACACCGGCGACCAGCCGACGCTGGACACGCTACACAAGGATCTCTACCGCGGCCGTGCGGCGGCGATGTCGATGATCCCGACCTCGACCGGCGCGGCGAAGGCAATCGGCCTCGTGCTCCCGGAACTCAAGGGCAAGCTCGACGGCGTCTCGATCCGCGTGCCGTCCCCGAACGTCTCGGTCATCGACCTCAAGATCGTCGCCAAGCGCGCCACCGACGCCAAGGAAATCAACGCGGCGATGAAGCGTGCCTCCGAGCAGCAGCTCAAGGGCATTCTCGGCTATACCAATCAGCCGAACGTCTCGATCGACTTCAACCACGATCCGCACTCCTCGACCTTCCACGAGGACCAGACCAAGGTGCAGAACGGCACGCTGGTGCGCGTGATGTCCTGGTACGACAACGAGTGGGGCTTCTCGAACCGCATGGCGGACACCGCCGTCGCGTTCGCGAAGGTGATCTAACTCCGCTCTCGTGTCCCGGACGCGATGCAGCGTAAAACGCTGCGTCGCAGATCCGGGACCCATGTCCCTCCAGCGCAGGTCCCGGTTCTGCATAGCGGCACTCCGCGCCGCTATGCGCCCGGGACAAGAGAGTGTCCGATGACCAACAAATTCCGCACCCTCGATGACGTCGATGTGAAGGGCAAGCGCGTGCTGCTGCGCGTCGATCTCAACGTGCCCATGGACAACGGGCGCGTCAGCGACGCGACCCGGCTCGAGCGCGTCGCGCCGACCATCACCGAAATTTCGGACAAGGGCGGCAAGGTCATCCTGCTCGCGCATTTCGGCCGGCCGAAGGGACGCGACCCCAAGGAGTCGCTCAAGCCGGTTGCTGAGGCGCTGTCGAAGGTCGTGAACAGGCCCGTCGCCTTCGCCGACGACTGTGTCGGCGAGCCCGCGGCCACGGCCGTGGCGGCGCTGAAAGATGGCGACATCCTGTGCCTGGAAAATACCCGCTTCCACAAGGAAGAGGAAAAGAACGATCCCGCCTTCGTCGCGGAGTTGGCGAAACTCGGCGACATCTGGGTCAATGACGCCTTCTCGGCCGCGCACCGCGCCCATGCCACGACCGAAGGCCTCGGCCACAAGCTGCCGGCCTATGCCGGCCGCACCATGCAGGCCGAGCTCGTCGCGCTGGAGAAGGCGCTGGGCTCGCCGACCAAGCCCGTCATCGCGATCATCGGCGGCGCCAAGGTCTCGACCAAGATCGACCTGCTCGAAAACCTCGTCACCAAGGTCGACGCGCTCGTGATCGGCGGCGGCATGGCCAACACCTTCCTGCACGCCCAGGGCGTCGGGATCGGCAAGTCGCTGGCCGAGAAGGATCTCGCCGCGACGGCGATCCGCATCATGGAGAAGGCGGAAGCCGCCAATTGCGCGATCATCCTGCCGGTCGACGCCACCGTCGCCTATCACTTCGCGGCGAACGCGCCCTCGCATGCCTACGGGCTCGATGCGATCCCGGCCGACGGCATGATCCTCGACGTCGGCCCGCAATCGATCGCGCGCGTCCATGCCGCCATCGATGACGCGGCCACGCTGGTCTGGAACGGACCGCTGGGCGCCTTCGAGATGCAGCCGTTCGACCGCGGAACCGTGGCGGCGGCCAAGCATGCCGCCGAGCGCACCAAGGCGAAGAAGCTGATCTCGATCGCGGGCGGCGGCGACACGGTCGCGGCGCTCAACCAGGCCCATGTGGCCGGTCAATTCACTTATGTCTCGACCGCCGGTGGCGCATTTCTTGAATGGATGGAAGGCAAGCCCCTTCCCGGCGTCGAAGTTCTGCGCACCAAGTAATCAGTCGGCCTTTTAAGTCGGCCTTGCAGGCCCAAACCGGAGAAAAAGACAGATGGCTCGGATCACGTTACGTCAATTGCTCGACCATGCAGCGGAGAACGATTACGGCGTACCGGCCTTCAACATCAACAACATGGAGCAGGCGCTGGCGATCATGGACGCGGCCAACACGGTCGACGCGCCCGTCATCATCCAGGCCTCGCGCGGCGCGCGCTCCTACGCCAACGACATCATGCTCAAGCACATGATGGACGCAGTGACCGAGATCTATCCGCACATTCCGGTCTGCGTGCATCTCGACCACGGCAACGAGGCCGCGACCTGCATGACCGCGATCCAGGCCGGCTTCACCTCGGTGATGATGGACGGCTCGCTCAAGGCCGACGGCAAGAGCCCGGCCGACTGGACCTACAATGTCGGCGTCACCAAGACCGTGACCGACATGGCCCATCTCGGCGGCATCTCGGTCGAGGGTGAGCTCGGCGTGCTCGGCTCGCTCGAAACAGGCATGGGCGACAAGGAAGACGGCCACGGCGCCGAAGGCAAGCTGAGCCACGACCAGCTCCTGACCAATCCGGACGAGGCCGTGAAGTTCGTCCAGGAGACCAAGGTGGACGCGCTCGCGATCGCGATGGGCACCTCGCATGGCGCCTACAAATTCACCCGCAAGCCCGACGGCGACATCCTGGCCATGAAGGTGATCGAGGAGATCCACCGCAAGCTGCCGAACACGCATCTGGTGATGCACGGCTCCTCGTCGGTGCCGCAGGACCTCCAGGACATCATCAACGAGTTCGGCGGCAAGATGAAGCCGACCTGGGGCGTGCCGGTCGCCGAGATCCAGCGCGGCATCAAGAACGGCGTGCGCAAGATCAACATCGATACCGACAACCGCATGGCCATGACCGGCCAGATCCGCAAGGTGTTCAAGGAGCACCCGGAAGAGTTCGACCCGCGCAAGTACCTGAAGCCCGCCATGGAAGCGATGACCAAGCTGTGTAAGCAGCGGCTCCAGGAGTTCAATACCGCAGGCCAGGCCTTCAAGTTCAAGAAGGTCCTGACCCCCGCCGAGATGGCCAAGCGCTACGCCAAGGGCGAGCTGGATCCGAAGGTGGCGTAAGGCCTTCAGCCACATCCTCCCGTCATTCCGGGACACGCGAAGCGTGGGCCCGGAATCCATAACCACAGCCTGGGGTTATGGATTCCGGGCCTGCGCCTTTCGGCGTATCCCGGAATGACAGAGGGCCCCCTTTACCCTGCGACGAACGTTAACTCGGCAATTGCCCGAGAACGGTCTATTTTCACAGGCAAGGGCAGAATCGTTTTGGGAGGACCTCTCGATGAATCTGACTGAGCTCAACAGGATCGCGACCGCCATGGTCGCGCCCGGCAAGGGCATCCTTGCCGCCGACGAATCCTCCGGCACCATCAAGAAGCGTTTCGACGCGATCGGGGTGGAATCGACGGAAGCCAACCGCCGCGATTATCGCGAGATGCTGTTCCGCTCCAGGGAGGCCATGAGCCAGTGCATCTCCGGCGTGATCCTCTATGACGAGACGATCTGGCAGGATGCGAAGGACGGCACGCCACTGGTCAAGCTGATCGAGCAGAGCGGCGCCATCCCCGGCATCAAGGTCGACGAGGGCACGCAAGCCCTGCCGATGTGCCCGGGCGAGCTCGTCACCGTCGGGCTCGACAAGCTCGCCGAGCGCCTGAAGAAATATTACGAGCGCGGCGCCCGCTTCGCCAAATGGCGCGCGGTCATCGATATCGGCAGCGGCATTCCCTCCATGACCGCGATCGGCGTCAACGCCCATGCGCTGGCCCGCTACGCAGCGCTGTGCCAGGCCGCGCAGATCGTGCCGATCGTCGAGCCTGAGGTGCTGATGGACGGCGATCACGACATCGACCGCTGCTATGAAGTGACGACCCGCGTGCTCAACAAGACCTTCCAGGAATTGCGCGTGCAGCGCGTCGCGCTCGAAGGCATGGTGCTGAAGCCGAACATGGCGATCTCTGGCAAGAAGTGCGCGAAGCAGGCTCCCGTCGAGGAAGTTGCGGAGAAGACAATTCGGCTGCTGAAGGCCTGCGTGCCCGCGGCCGTGCCCGGCATCGCCTTCCTCTCCGGCGGCCAGTCGGACGAAGAGGCGACGGCGCATCTCAACGCCATGCACAAGCTCGGCCCGCTGCCCTGGGGCCTGACCTTCTCCTACGGCCGCGCGCTGCAGGCCGCGCCGCAGAAGGCCTGGTCCGGCAAGGCCGAGAATGTCGCAGCCGGCCAAAGTGCATTCAGCCATCGCGCCCGGATGAATGGTCTGGCGTCCAAGGGCGAATGGCAAAGCAGCCTGGAAAAGAAAGCAGCCTAGATCTTGTCGAACAAATCGCCTCCGCCGCGCCCGGCGCCGCGTCTCTATCTCGCGACGCCGGCCATCGATGATCCCGCTGCGTTCGTCGCCGAGCTGCCGGGCCTGCTCGCTGCCGCCGACGTCGCGGCCGTGCTGCTGCGGCTGAAGGAGACCGACCAGCGCACCATGATCACACGCATCAAGGCGCTGGCCCCGCCGGTCCAGAAGGCGGGCGCCGCGCTGCTCGTTGAAGGTCATGCCGAACTGGTCGCACGTGGCGGTGCCGACGGCGCGCACCTCCCCGGCATCGCCGCGCTGAAAGAGGCGCTGCCATCGCTCAAGCCCGATCGCATCGCCGGCGTCGGCGGGCTGACGACGCGGCACCATTCCATGGATGCGGGCGAGATAGGCGCGGACTACGTGCTGTTCGGCGAACCTGATGCAAAGGGCCAACGCCCGTCGTCCCAGGCGATCGCCGAGCGGCTGGACTGGTGGGCCGAGCTGTTCGAGCCGCCCTGCGTCGGCTTTGCCACCTCGCTCGAAGAGGCGCACGACTTCGCCGCCAGCGGCGCCGATTTCGTGCTGGTCGGCGATTTCGTCTGGTCCGATCCGCGCGGTCCCAAGGCCGCGCTGATCGAGGTCGACGCTGAGATCAAGAAGGCCCATGCGGCTGCGCTTGCGGGTCAGGAGCACGGCTAGCGCCCGACATGAAGCTCCCGCGCATCACCATCCTGGCCACGCTGCTGCTGACGGCGCCCGCGGCCGCGCAGCTCCAGATCACGCCGCCGGTGGCCGCGCCGAGCGCTGTGCCTGAGAAACAGAAGCCCAAGCCGCCTCCGGCCGCCAAGAAGAAGGAGGCCGCGCCGGCGCCAAAACCTTCGGCCTCGCCCAAGCCGGCCGCCTCGCCCAAGCCGGCGCTGCCCGCAACCGTGATCCCCGCACCGGCAACCGACAATCCCAATGTCGATCTGGTGTTCGGCGCCTATCAGCGCGGCCAGTACAAGACGGCGTTCGATCTCGCCACCGCCCGCGCACAAGCGGGCGATCCCAAGGCGATGACCATGCTCGGCGAGCTCTATTCCAACGCCATGGGCATCCGCCGCGACTACGCCAAGGCGCTGGAATGGTACAAGCGCGCCTCCGATGCCGGCGACCGCGAGGCGATGTTCGCGCTCGCCATGCTGCGAATTTCCGGCCGCGGCGGCTCGGTCGACAAGAGCGAGGCGGTGAAGCTGATGGCTTCCGCCGCCAAGCTCGGCGAGCCCAAGGCGGCCTATAACCTCGCTTTGCTCTATCTCGACGGCCAGACCCTGCCGCAGGACGTCAAGCGGTCCGCCGAGCTGCTGCGTCAGGCCGCCGACGCCGGCCTGCCCGAGGCGCAATACGCGCTGGCGACCTTCTACAAGGAAGGCACCGGCGTGCCGAAGGACCCGGAACGCGCGGTGCGGCTGCTCCAGGCGGCTTCACTGGCGGACAATGTCGATGCCGAGGTCGAATATGCCATCGCCATGTTCAACGGCACCGGCACGGTGAAGAACCAGCCGGCCGCCGTCGCGTTGCTCCGCAAGGCCTCCCGCCAGGGCAGCGCGATCGCGCAGAACCGCCTGGCCTGGGTGCTGATCAACGGCATGGGCACGTCCGTGGACAAGGTCGAGGGCTTTAAATGGCACCTGGTGGCGAAAACCTCCGGCAAGGGCGATCCGGAGCTCGACAAGCAATTGTCCGACCTGCCGGCCGAGGACCGGGGCAAGGCCGAGGCCGCCGCCAGAAAATGGCTCGGGACCAAATGACTTGACGCAAAGGCCCTCGCAGGGCACCCCATCCTTCAAACAGGCGCGGTTTCGCGCCATTTCCCCCGATCAAGACCAGGGCACATGCTGTATTCCGCCACTATCAACGTCATGGTCAAGGCCGCGCGCCGCGCCGGCCGCAGCCTCAAGCGCGACCTCGGCGAGATCGAGCATCTCCAGGTCTCGCTGAAGGGGCCGGCCAATTTCGTCTCGCTGGCCGACAAGCGCGCCGAGGAGATCCTCTACCAGGACCTCGCCAAGGCCCGCCCCGGCTACGGCTTCATCGGCGAGGAAGGCGGCACCCGCGAGGGCAGCGACAAGAGCCACACCTGGATCGTCGATCCGCTCGACGGCACCACCAACTTCCTGCACGGCATCCCGCAATTCGCGATCTCGATCGGCCTCGTGCGCGAGGGCACGATCATTGCGGGCGTAATCTACAACCCCGCCAATGACGAGCTCTACATCGCCGAGCGCGGCAAGGGCGCCTTCCTCAACGACCAGCGCCTGCGCGTGGCCGGCCGCCGCCAGCTCAACGAATGCGTGGTGGCCTGCGGCCTGCCCCATATCGGCCGCGGCGACCACGAGGAATTCCGCCGCGAGATGACCGCGATCCAGGACAGGGTCGCAGGCCTCCGCCGTTTCGGCGCCGCCTCCCTCGACCTCGCCTTCGTCGCCGCCGGCCGCCTCGACGGCTACTGGGAGCGCAACCTGCAATCCTGGGACATCGCTGCCGGCATGATCATGGTGCGCGAGGCAGGCGGCACGGTGAGCGACATCGCAACGCCGGGTGATGCGCTGGTGACCGGGCATGTCGTGTGCGGCAATGAGTTCGTGCACGGGGAGCTGGTGAAGATTTTGCGGAAGTAGGCTTAGGGCGAACCCTACGCTTCACACTCCGCCGTCATCACCCGCCTTGTGCGCACTTGCGCACTGGAGCGGGTGATCCAGTATTCCAGAGACGTTTGTTGGATACGGAAGGGCCGCGGCGTACTGGATGCCTCGCCTGCGCGGGCATGACAAGCTCGCCTTATGGCTTGACCGGCGCCGGCGGCCCATACGCCTCGCCATCCTTCGCGGCCTTCGGCTCCCGATCCCCCGCCAGCACGCGCTGCACCGAGACGAAGAACACCGGCACCATCAGCAGCGCCAGGATCACCACCGCGATCATGCCGCCCATCACGATGCTGCCGAGCGCTTGCTGGCTGGCGCCGCCGGCGCCGTGCGCAATCGCCATCGGCAGCACGCCGCAGATGAAGGCAAGGCCGGTCATCAGGATCGGGCGGAAGCGCAGGCGACAGGCCTCGATGGTGGCTTCTACTAGCGGCTTGCCTTCCTTGCGCAGGTCCTTGGCGAACTCGATGATCAGGATCGCGTCCTTTGCCGCGAGGCCGATGATGGTGATCAGGCCGACGGTGAAATAGACGTCGTTGGGCAGGCCGCGCAGCATCGCCGCGGCCACCGCGCCGACGATGCCGAGCGGCACCGTGAGCAGCACCGCGAGCGGAATGGTCCAGCTCTCGTAGAGCGCGGCAAGACACAGGAACACCACGAACACCGACAGCGCCAGCAGGAACGGCGCCTGCGAACCCGACAGTTTTTCCTGGAGCGACTGTCCGGTCCATTCATAGCCGAAGCCGCGCGGCAATTTGCCGGCAAGCCGCTCCATCTCGGCGATCGCATCGCCCGAGGTGAAGCCGGGTTTCGCCTCGCCGGAGATGCGCACAGCGGGATAATAATTGAAGCCCGCGATCTGCGTCGGGCCGCGTGCCCATTCGACCGTGGCGAAAGAGGAGAACGGCACGAGCTGGCCACGGCTGTTCTTGACGTTGTAGTTGAGGATGTCCTCGGTCCGCATGCGGTCGCGCGCATCGGCCTGCACCACGACGCGCTGCATGCGGCCGCGGTTCGGGAAGTCGTTGATGTAGTTCGAGCCGAGATTGGTCGAGATCGTGTTGTTGATGTCCTCGAAGGTGACGCCGAAGGCGCCGGCCTTCTCGCGGTCGATCACGAGATTGACCACGCCGGCCTCGGGAAGGCCCTCGATATAGACCTTCTGAAGCACCGGGCTCGCATTGGCCTCCGCGATCAGCTGGTCGGCGGCGCGCATCAATGCCGGATAGCCTTTCTGGCCGCGGTCCTGGAGGCGGAACGAGAAGCCCGAGGAGTTGCCGAGATTGTCGATCGGCGGCGGCTGGAGCGCAGAGATCTTTGCATCGCGGATCGACGCCCCCAGATCGCGGTTGATGTCGTTGACGATCGCGGCGGCGGAGTCCTTCGGCCCGCGCTCCGACCAGTCCTTCAGCGTGATGAAGGCCTGCGCGGTGTTCATGCCCTGGCCGGAGAAGCTGAAGCCGGTGAGGAAGGTGACATCCTTCACACCCGGCCGCTCGGCGAGATATTTCTCGACCTTCTCGATGACGGCCTCGGTGCGGGGATACGACGAGTCCGACGGTGTCTGCACGTCGGTGGTGACGAAGCCCTGGTCATCGATCGGCAGGAAGCCGCCGGGCAGGCTGACGAAGGCCCAGGAGAGACCAACCAGCAGCGCGACATAGACCAGCATCAGGCGGCCGGTCCGCTTCAGCGAGAAGCCGACGGTGCGGGAATAGCCCTCCTTGCCGCCCTCGAGCACGCGGTTGAACCAGCCGAACACGCCCCGCTTCGCATGGCCGTGGCCGGCCGCGACGGGCTTCAGAATCGTCGCGCACAGCGCCGGCGTCAGCGACAGCGCGAGGAAGGCGGAGAAGCCGATCGCGGCGACCATGGTCACCGAGAACTGGCGGTAGATGATGCCGACCGAGCCGGGGAAGAACGCCATCGGCACGAATACCGCCATCAGCACCAGCGTGATGCCGATGATGGCGCCCGAGATCTGCGCCATCGCCTTCCGCGTCGCTTCCTTCGGCGGCAGACCTTCCTCGGACATGATGCGTTCGACGTTCTCGACAACGACGATGGCGTCGTCGACGAGGATGCCGACCGCGAGCACCATGCCGAACATCGAGAGCATGTTGATGGAATAGCCGGCGAGCAGCAGCGTGGTGCAGGCGCCCAAGAGCGCCACGGGCACCACGATGGTCGGGATGATGGTGTAGCGGATGTTCTGCAGGAACAGGAACATCACCACGAACACCAGCACCACGGCTTCGACCAGCGTCGTCAGCACCTTCTTGATCGAGGCCTCGACCACGGGCGTGATGTTGTAGGGGATCTCGTAGGAGATGTTGGCCGGGAAGAAGCGCGACAGCTCCTTCATCTTCTCCTCGACCGCGCTCGCGGTCGCCAGCGCGTTGCCGGTCGGCGACATCAGCACGGAGAGGCCCGCGGTCGGCTTGCCGTTCAGGCGCGTGTTGAATTGGTAGCTGAGGCCGCCGACCTCGATGCGCGCGACGTCGCGCAACCGCACGGTCGAACCGTCGGCATTGGCGCGCAGGATGATGGAACCGAATTCGTCCGGGGACGAGAGCTGGCCCTTGACCAGCACCAGCGAGGAGGTGCGCTGGCTCGAGGTCGACGGCTCGGCGCCGATGCTGCCCGAAGCGACCTGTGCGTTCTGCGCGGCGATCGCCTTGTTGACGTCGTCGGCGGTCAGCCCGTAGCCGACCAGCTTTGCCGGATCGACCCAGACGCGCAAGCTGCGTTCGGTCGAGTAGAGCGTGGCGCGACCGACGCCGGGGATGCGGCGGATCTCACCGAGCACGTTGCGGATCATGAAGTCGCCGAGGCCAACTTCGTCGAGGCTGCCGTCGGTCGAGTTCAGCGTGATGATCTGGAGCACGGCGCTCGAGGCTTCCTCGATCAGGATGCCCTGCTGGATCACCGCGCGCGGCAGCCGCGCTTCGACGCGCTTGATGCGGTTCTGCACCTCGACGGAGGCGGCGCTGGTATCGGTGCCCGGCTGGAAATTGGCGATGATCTCGACCTGGCCGAGCGAGTCGCTGGTCGATTCGAAATTGAGGATGCCGGAGGCGCCGTTGAGCTCCTCCTCGATCAGCCGGGTGACGCTGTTGTAGAGGTTTTCGGGCGAGGCGCCGGGATAGCTGGTCGAGATCGAGATCGAGGGCGGCGCGATGATCGGATATTGCGCGATCGGCAGCAGCGGGACCGCGATCGCGCCGATCAAGCAGATGAACAGCGCGACCACCCAGGCGAAGATCGGCCTGTCGATGAAGAAACTCGCCATGGCGCGTTACCGCGTCAGCTTCTGGGCGTGCCGATTGTCCGCGGTGGCGTCCGCTTCCGACCAGGATTGCGGCTTCACCTTGTCGCCGGCCGCGAACTTCTGGAAGCCTTCGACCACGACCTTGTCGCCGGCCTTCAGGCCCTCGGTCACGAACCAGAGTCCGTCCTGCACCGACCCCGTGCGGACCGGCTGCACGGCGATGTGGTTGTCGTCCTTGACGACGAACACCTCGCTGCCGCCGCCGCCATTGCGCTGGATCGCCTGCTGCGGCACCGCGATCGCGTCGCTGTCGAGTCCCTGGTCGATGCGGACGCGGACATACATGCCCGGCAGCAGCTCGCGCTTGGGATTACGGAATTCGCCGCGCAAGGTCACCTGGCCGGTATGGGCGTCGACCTTGGCGTCCGAGAACAGCAGCTTGCCGTCGAGCGAATAAAGGGTGTTGTCGTCGAGCACGAGGCGCACCTTGGCGGCATCGGCCGCGATGCGCTCGAGGTC
Source organism: Bradyrhizobium sp. MOS001 (assembly GCF_004634465.1). Lineage (NCBI taxonomy): Bacteria > Pseudomonadati > Pseudomonadota > Alphaproteobacteria > Hyphomicrobiales > Nitrobacteraceae > Bradyrhizobium > Bradyrhizobium sp. MOS001. The sequence continues at coordinate 226,549 of NZ_SPVJ01000006.1, read as the reverse complement.
GCCGCTCTCGAAGGCGCGGCGGAGCTGGTTGAGCTCGGTCACCGACTGGGTGAAGTCGGCATAGATCGGATCGAGCTGCTGGATGCTGGCGAGGTTGGTCTCGTTCTGCACCGCGAGCGCACCCTCACTGACCAGCGCCGCACCGACGACGCCGTCGATCGGCGCGCGCACGGTGGCATAGTCGAGATTGAGTTTGGCGCGTGCGAGTTCCGCCTTGCGGCCTTCGACCTCGGCATGGGCCTGACGCTCGGCCGCGATCGCCTTCTCGTTCTCGGCTTCCGGGGCGGCGCGATCCTTGGTGAGGGTGGCGATGCGGTGCGCCTGCTGCCTGGCCTGCATCAACCCGGCCTCGGCCTTGGCGACGGCCGCCTCGGTGGCCATCACCTCGACCTCGAACGGACGCGGATCGATGCGATAGAGCGCATCGCCGGCCTTCACCTCGCTGCCCTGGCGGAACAGGCGCTCGACCACGATGCCGGAGATGCGCGGCCGCACGTCGGAGACGCGCGTCGGCGCGATGCGGCCCGGTAGCTCGCGCACCACGGCGCGCGGCTGCGGCTTGACGATGACGATGCTGACGTCAGGGTCGGCGGGCTGGGCAGCGGACACCGCAGAGACGGATTCGTCGCAGCCCGCGAGCAGCGGCGTAAAGGCCGCGAGCATCATTGCAACGCATGCCGATCGCGCGCGAAGTCCTGACATGAAGTTAAACGCCCCGATGTTGTTGAAACTGAAATCACGCTCCGCGCGAGCCCGTTCTGGGCGATTCCATGCGGCTGATGCCGTCAAAATAGAACGTACTTGCTGCGACGCAACGCATTGCGCGGGCGGCTCAATGCCACATGACCTATCATGCTGAGTTCAGGGCGCTTTTCGGGACTCACCGGATTGTGAGTCGAGTTCCATCACCGCGAGCTGCGACAGAAGATCGCAACGAAACGTTACGAACCTGAAAGACGACCGTCTTTCGGCCCGGCATAGCGCCGGTGCAAAGCGCTGGATTCACCACGTGAGGCGGAAGCCGCCGGTGCCCTTGTAGTTGCGGTTGTCCGAGCTGTTGTTGAGGCTCGCATTGTAGGAGACCTCGCCGAAGACGGCGTACCGGCCGTTGGCCCAGCTGTAGGTGCCACCGCCGCCGATGCTGCCCCACAGCAGATCCTGCGCACTGGCAAAACCGATGCCTGCGACATCGACATTGGTGCCGTTGAGGAACTCGTAACGCAGATTGGCAATGCCGTAGACATCGGATCGCACGATGCCCGTGGCATCGTTCCAGGTCCTCTGGTGGTTGAGGGCAAGGCCGGTGCGGCCGAGCAGGCTGTCACCATCGCGCAACGCTACTTGCGCGCCGAACCGATCGGCAAAGCTGTCGAAGGCGACCTTCGAATAGGAGAGCTGCGCCTGCGGCGTCAGTGACCAACCATTGCCTATGCCGATCCGCTTGCCGGTTTCGGCGCTGAAGGCATAGCCGAACCCTTCATTGCCGTGGGTCAGGCTGTCAGCCAGCACGGACGACAGATCGCTGCGGTAGAACATCGACTGCGCCTGACCGTCGACATAGAAGCCGTTGTCGCCATACCAGGTCAGCGTGCTGCCGACGCCCGTCCCTTCAACACGGATACGGCCATTGCCGAAGAACGACGCGACATTGGCGGTCGTCAGGCCATATTGCGCGGTGAGGCCGACGATCAGCCGGCCCCGATCGTTCTCCAGCACAAGGCCATCGAGTCCTGTCTGCACTTTCAAATGGTCGGCCTTGTAGGTCGAGCCGGTGGTGTTGGAGGGCTGCAAGTCGGAATGGCCACCTTCGATGCGGCCCGGGCGCAGACGCAGCCACGGCGGTCGCCGGCGCGGCACCGACGCGCGCCATGGCGTCGCTGCCGCCCCAATAGCGGTTGCCGACGCGCTGCTGCAGCGTCGGCAGATCGTTCATGCCGAGCAGCAGCTGCGCGTAGTTCTCGTACAGCGGAACGCCCGGCTGATAGAGCGGACCGGGAGGTCCCGAGACCGGCGGATTGATCAGGCTCGAGCGCAGATACCAATCGCCGTCGCCGGGAGTGGCGATGCCGTTCTTCTGCAACGTATAGGCATAGGCGCCACCGACCACCGCCTGCTCGCCGTGAAGGACATAGCTGCCCAGAAGCGAAAAACTGCCGTTGGACGCGCCGGCCACGTCGATCACCTTGATGCCTTCGGTGGTCTGCGCGCCGGCGCCGCCGACATTGGTGATGCGCAGCGACGACGAGCCCGACGTGCTGCCCTGCACCCGCAACAGATCAGTCGGCGAGTTGTCGCCGCCGAGCCGGGAGTTGAGCTGCACCGTGCCGCCATTGCCCACGTAATTGCCGGCCACGGTCAGCGTGGTTCCCGGCGCGCCGCCGAGGGTGACCGTGCCGGCATTGCCGAGCGAGGTGAGCGTTTGATTGAAGCCGGCGAGGTCGAGTGTGCCGCCGGCAGCCACGTTGAAGGCCGACGCTGCGCTGAATGTGTTCGCGGCTCCCGCGCGCAACGTACCGCCGGTCACGTTTGTCGCCCCGTTGTAGGTATTGGCGCCGATCAGCGTCTGCGCACCGCCAGTGATCGTCAGGCCGCCCGTGCCACCGATCACGCCGGCGAACGTGTCGTTCGCGTTGGTGATCGTCAGGTTCTTCGCGCCGAGGCTGACGCCGCCGCTGCCGGCGAGGCTCTGAATGCTGGTGCCGCCGGCGGTGATGCCGGAAATATCGAACGTCCCGTTGGCGACGACGCGGCTCGAATTGCTGATGGCGCCCGCACCGGTGAGCGCGAGGATACCGGTCTGGATCACGGTCTGGCCGGCATAAGGGCTGCTGGCGGCAAGGTTCAGGGTGCCGTTGCCGATCTTGGTCAGTCCGCCGGCACCCGTGAAGGCAGCGGTGGCATCGGTGCCGACCGTGAACGCGCCGGTGTCGATCGTCAGCCCGCCCGCGAGGATGTTGAGCTTGGTGCCCGAAAATCCGTTGATGAAGGTCGCGTTGCTGGCAGTCGCCCGCAGGATGCCATTGTCGAAATTGGCCTGGCTCGCGCCGGGGCCGCCCCGCAACGATTGAGTTTGCAGCATGCCGCCGCCACTGATGTTGAGCGTGCCGGAAGAGGAGGCGTTGCCGCCCAGGATCGTGCCGACTCCTGTGGCGACTGCTCCGCCATTTTGAATGTTGAGCGTGCCGACGCCTAGAAAGCCGACATAAAAGGTTCCGGCGGGTACGTTCCATCGCGATCCCGGTCCGGTGACAGTCACGATTCCGGTGCTTCCGGCCGAAATTCCGATCCGCGATGAGCCGGTACTCGTCAGCGTGCTGCCGTTCTGGATCGTCAGATTGCCGGCCGTTGCACCGCTGTTGCCAATGGACATCGTCCCCACCGAAACGCTGAACGGGCCGCCGACGCCGAGGATCGTCTCCCGTTGCGGCGGCGCGCCCAGGATTCCGATGTTGACGGTTTGACCCGGGATGGGAGGGGCCGCGGTCGTCCAGTTGCCGCCGGCCATCCAATCGTTGCTGGTCAAGCCGGTCCAATTGGCCTGGGCCGAGGCTGATCGTGCGAACAGCGCCGACAGCGCCACAACCAACAGGCTCGCCAGCAGCAAGCGAAGCATGCGAGTCCGGGACGTGCCGGGGGAACAATGCCGAGTCCGGTTCGGACTCCTGCGAAGCAGGTCATCTGATTGTCGTCGGATCGTCGCAGCAGCCCCGATGCATTCGCGCATGCGCTATTCCAATTGCGTCCACACCGTTCGAGGATGCGGATTTTCTTGTCGTGTGGTCCACGAAATACAACCACAACGCTAGGCGAGCAGAAACGATCAGACAACAATCGAAACGTGCTGCTCCGAAGATACACACGGCGTGTGCCGTTTGCGCAACGAAAGACGCTTAACAAGTTCTTTCGGGAATGCGCGCCCTAACCCGCCTTCATCCGGTAGTGGCTGACACCCCATTCGCTGCCATCGGCGTAGCCGAACAGCCCTGATGTCGCGAGGAAGAACCAGCGCCAGCGCCGCATCCACAAAGCGGTCTCCTCGCCATGGACGCTGCGCAGGGACGCTTCGATCGTGTCGCGATGCGCATCGAAATTGGCGAGCCAGTCGTTCGCGGTGCGCTGATAGTGTGTACCGCTCCAGCACCATTCCTTCTCGATCCTGAAGACGTCGCCGAATTGCCTGACGAGGTGATGGCTCGGCATCAATCCATCCATGAAGACATGCTGCGCGATCCAGTCCTCACGATTGGCGCGGTCGAACAGATGAGAGCCGGAGCGATGGGTGACGATGTGCATGAAGAAGCGCCCGTCAGGCGCGAGCCAGGACCGCACGCGCGTCATCAGCTTGCGCCAGTTCATCATCTGCTCGAACATCTCGACCGAGACGATGCGGTCGAACTGCCCATCGGGCGCGAACACGTTCATGTCCGCCGCGACCACGCGCAGGTTCAACAGCCCGCGCAGCCGCGCCTGCTCCTCGACATAGGCGCGCTGGGCCTGCGAGTTCGACACCGCCGTCACCTTCGCATGCGGGAACCGCCGCGCCATCCACAGCGACAGGGAGCCCCAGCCGCAGCCGAGCTCGAGGATGGTCTGGCCGTCGGCGAGACCGGCGTGCTCGACGGTCTGGCGCAGCGCCTCCTCCTCCGCCTCCTGCAGGGTGCTCGCATCGGACTTGTAGAAGCAGGACGAGTAATTGCGGTTGGGGCCGAGCACCTCCGCAAAGAACGCCGCGGGCACCTCGTCGTGCCCGGCGTTGACGGCATCCGCGTCCCCGGCGATCGGCCGCAGGATCATCCGCCCGGCGAAGGCGGCATCGTCGGCCGCGCCCAGCGCGGACATGCGCGTCGCCGTGCGCGAGCACAGGCGCTGGATCGCGGCGCGGATCACGACGTCGGGCAGCGGCACGCGTTCGGCAGTCCCGAAGATCGCGGAAACGACGCTCATGCGATCACTCCGTTGATCAGGTCTCGTTGTGGCGGCGGCGGAAGGAACGGGCAGGTTCGGGCGTTGCCACCCGCCCGGCGGGCTCTGAGGTCCAGACAGGATCGACCGCGCCGCAGATGCTGCCGCGCCACCCAGGCGAGCGCCATCCGGACCGCGAGCAAGAGCGCGATGACGGCCACTCCCCAGGATTCGTCACCATGCAAAAATCCGACCTAAGCCTGCGGAATGCCGAAGTTTTGCAAATTGCGCCTCTATCAAAGCGTGGTTTCGGCTTTGGGTTCCGAGAGCTGTCCACGAAATCGGCGCATCCGGCGCTTTTTTTGGGCTGCCGCTGTGCCATAGTGCGCCCGCAAGCAAGTTCCTAACGGATGATACCGGCCATGCCGCCAGGCGCCTCGCCCCGCTCCCCCATCGATATCGAATATACCAAGCTATCCTCACCCAGCGTTTTCCTGGTGCGGATGCTGGTCTTTCTGGTGCTGTGCACCCTGGTCGGCGTGGTGCTCTACAAGCAGATCATCCTGGCCTTCTTCGCCAATCCCGGCCTCAATGCCCTGATCGGCGGCGTGCTGTTCATCGGCATCATCCTGGCCTTCCGGCAGGTGATCCGGCTCTACCCCGAAGTCTCCTGGGTCAACAATTTCCGCATCGCCGATCCCGGCCTGGCGCCGTCCCGGCACCCGAAACTGCTGGCACCGATGGCCATGATCCTCGGCGGCGAGCGCACCGGGCGGATGACGATCACCCAGACCACCATGCGGCACCTGCTCGATTCGATCGCGACCCGCCTCGACGAGGCCCGGGACATCTCCCGCTACATGACCGGCCTGCTGGTCTTCCTCGGCCTGCTCGGCACCTTCTGGGGCCTGATCGAGACGGTCGGCTCGGTCGGCAAGGTGATCGACGGGCTCAAGGTCGGGGGCGATTCCGGCGCCCTGTTCGACACGCTGAAGGAGGGCCTCGCCGCCCCGCTCGGCGGCATGGGCATCTCGTTCTCGAGCTCGCTGTTCGGCCTCGCCGGCTCGCTGATCCTCGGCTTCCTCGATCTGCAATCGAGCCAGGCCCAGAACCGCTTCTACACCGACCTCGAAGACTGGCTCGCCACCACCGTGCGCGAATATGGCCACGGCGAGGTTGCGGTCGCAGCCGCCGGTGGCGGCGGCGGCGTTGCCAGCGGCGAGCTCCAGGCCGCCGTCGAGCGCTTACGCTCCGTGCTCGAGGAAGGCAGCGCCAGCCGCGGCACCACGGCGGCAATGGCGAGCCTTGCCGAAGCCATCCAGGCGCTGGTCTCGCACATGCGGACCGAGCAGCAGATGATCCGCGAATGGGCCGACGGCCAGGGCGAGCAGAACCGCGAGATCCGCCGCCTGCTGGAGCGCATCGCGCGCCAGCCCGAGAAGGGTTGAGGACACGACGAAGGGTTCGTGCCCCGGACGCGATGCAGCACGAAGTGGTGCATCGCCGAGCTGGGGCCCAGAGCCTTCACCGAGACAAATGGGTCCCGGCTCTGCGCAGCAGCGTTGCACGCTGCAGCGCGTCCGGGACACGAGAGAACGGAGACGACAATGGCTCTAGCCCGCGGCCGCCGCAGCGAAGCCGGCTTCAACTACTGGCCCGGATTCGTCGACGCGCTGTCGACGCTGGTGCTGTCGATCGTGTTCCTGCTGTCGGTGTTCCTGGTCGTGCAGTTCTTCCTGTCGCAGGAGGTCACCGGCAAGGACAAGGCGCTGGAGCAGCTCAACGCCAAGATCGCCCAGCTCAACGAGCTCTTGTCGCTGGAGAAGCTCGGCAAGCTCACGCTGGACGACCAGGTCTCGCAATTGAAAGCGGGCCTCGCCTCGGCCGAGACCGAGCGAGATCGCATCAAGGGCCTCTATGACGGCCTCGCCGCTGCCGGCAACGACGCCCAGGGCAAGTCCACCGAGCTCGGCAAGGCGCTGGACTCGGAGAAGTCAGTCTCGGCGCGAGCGCTGGCGCAGATCGAGGTGCTGAACCAGCAGATCAGCGCGCTGCGACGGCAACTGGCCGCGTTGGAGGAGGCGCTCGACGCCAGCGAGAAGCGCGACAAGGAATCGCAGAACCGCATCGCCGATCTCGGGTCTCGCCTGAATGTTGCCTTGGCGCAGCGCGTGCAGGAATTGTCGCGTTATCGCTCGGAGTTCTTCGGCCGCCTGCGCACCATTCTGGGCAATCGCCCTGACATCCGCATCGTCGGCGACCGCTTCGTGTTCCAGTCCGAAGTGTTCTTCGACACCGGCCAGGCGACACTTCTGCCGGAAGGCCGCGCCGAGCTCGACACATTGGCGACCGCGCTGATCGATCTCGACAAGAAGATCCCGAGCGAAATCCCCTGGGTGCTGCGCGTCGACGGCCACACCGACATACGCCCGGTCAGCGGCGCGAATTTCAAGTCCAACTGGGACCTGTCCGCGGCGCGCTCGATCTCGGTGGTGCAATACCTGATCTCGCTCGGCGTGCCCGCCCAGCGCCTCGTCGCCGCCGGCTTCGGCGAATTCCAGCCGCTCGACACCGCCAACACGGAAGAGGCCTTCAAGCGCAACCGCCGCATCGAGCTGAAGCTGACGGAGCGGTAGTGAGCGCCCTCCACCTCCGCCCCTACCGCCCCGAGGACGAAGCCGCCGCGATCGACCTCTGGCATCGCACCTGGCAGCAGGCCTATCCGCAGATCGATTTCGCCGCGCGGCTGGACTGGTGGCGCGAGCGCTGGCGCAAGGATCTGGTGCCGAAAGCCTCGATCGTGGTCGCGGAAGCGGACGGCGTGCTGACCGGCTTCGTCACCATCGACGGCGAAGGCTATCTCGACCAGCTCGTGGTCGATCCCGCGCACTGGGGCTCGGACGCGGCGAGGCTGCTGGTGGATGAGGCCAAGCGCCTGTCACCGTCAGGCGTCACGCTGCTCGTCAACAAGGACAATGCCCGCGCCATCCGCTTCTACGAGCGCAACGGCTTTGCCCATGCCGGCGACGATTTGAACCCGACCTCGGGACGGCCGGTGCTGAAGATGACATGGCGGGCGTGACGAGGTTTGCTGCCGACCCCACCCTCCGCTGGATGCCCCGGCTTGCCGCCTTCGCTGAAGCTTCGGCGTGCCGAGCGCTCGTGTGGGCCTCGGCGTAGCCTTGGCGGAGCCGGGACCGGGGCATCCAGTACGCCGCGACTTCTCCGAATCCCACTACTGTCTGTGGAATACTGGATCACCCGCTTTCGCGGGTGATGACACCGTCAATGAGGCGACAGTCAGGAGCCCCTCACGCGCCCTCGAACTGCAGCCTCGCCAGCCTCGCATAGAGTCCGTTCTTGGCGACGAGCTCGGCATGCGTGCCCTGCTCGACGATCTTGCCCTGGTCCATCACCAGGATGCGGTCGCAGGACAGCACGGTGGCGAGACGATGTGCGATCACCAGCGTGGTGCGGTGACGCATCAGCTCTTCGAGTGCGGTCTGGACCAGCGTCTCGCTTTCGGCATCGAGCGCGGAGGTCGCTTCATCGAGCAGCAAGAGCGGCGCATCGCGCAGGATGGCGCGGGCGATCGCGATGCGCTGGCGCTGGCCGCCGGAGAGCGTGACGCCGCGCTCGCCGAGCGGGGTCTCGAAACCTTCGGGCAGGCGACGGATGAACTCGGCGGCATGCGCGAGCTCGGCGGCACGCTCGACCTCGGCATCGGTCGCATCGGGCCGGCCGAAGCGGATGTTCTCGCGGGCGCTCGCGGCGAACACGTTGGATTCCTGCGGCACCAGTGCGATGCGCAAGCGAAAATCGCGCGGGTCGGCGGATTTGACCGGCACGCCGTCGAGGGAGATCGCGCCGCCCCGCGGGTCGTAGAAGCGCAGCAGAAGATGAAAGATGGTGCTCTTGCCGGCGCCTGAGGGGCCGACGATCGCGACCTTCTCGCCGGGGCGCACGGTGAACGACACGGCATCGAGCACATTGACGTGAGGCCGCGCCGGATAAGCGAAGCTGACCTGGTCGAAGCCGACCTCGCCGCGCGCCGGCACCGGCAACGCGCGCGGGGACGCCGGCGCGGTGATCTCGGGCTGCACATGCAGGATCTCGAACAGGCGCTCGGCGGCGCCGGAGGCGGCCGAGACCTCGCCCCAGACCTCGCTGAGCTGGCCGAGGCCAGCCGCGGCGAAGGCCGCATAGAGCACGAACTGGCCGAGCCGCCCCGGCGAGATCGTACCGATCAGGACGTCATGCGAGCCGATCCAGAGGATCGCGACCACGCTTGCGAACACGATGAAGATGATGATGGCGGTGAGCACGGCGCGGGCCTGCGTGGAGGTGCGCGCGGCTTCATAGGCCTGCTCGACCTCGCCGCCAAAACGCTTCTCGGCTAGCCCTTCGCTGGTATAGGCCTGCACAGTGCGGATGGCGCCGACCAGCTCGCCCGCATAGGCGGAGGCTTCGGCGAGCGTGTCCTGCGCATTGCGCGACAGACGCCGCACCCAGCGCCCGAACGCGACCAGCGGCAGCACGATCAGGGGAATGGCGAGCAGCACGAAGCCGGAGAGGCGCGGGCTGGTGATCACCATCATCGCCGCCGCGCCGAAGAACATCATGAGATTGCGCAGCGCGATCGAGACGGAGGCACCGACCGCGGACTTGATCTGGGTGGTGTCGGCCGTGAGCCGCGACACCAGCTCACCGCTGCGCGCGGAATCGAAGAAGGCCGGCGAGAGCGAGAGCAGATGGGCAAAGACGTCGCGCCGGAGGTCGGCGACGATGCGCTCGCCGATCGTCATCACGAGGTAGTATCGCGAGGCGCTGGCAAGCGCGAGCACGGCGACCACCGCGATCATCACCGAGAAGTAGCTGTTGATCAGCGCGATGCCTTCCGGCGTCAGGCCGAAATCGATCATCCGCCTCACAGCGATGGGCACCAGCAGCGTGGTCAGCGCCGCGACCGTGAGCGCGACGAAGGCGAGCGCCGCGCGGCCGCGATAGCGGGCCACATAGGGCGCGAGTGCCAACAGCGGCCGCAGCTTGGCGCGGCTCTTCGCCGGCGTCTCGATCAACTCGGCTTCGATCGACGGGGCCTCAGGCGCGGCATGCTTGTCGCGGTACTGGTCGTCAAGCCGTTCCACAGCGCTCATGAGATCGGACACCCAAGGAGACAGATTAGCTCCACATAGGCCGCTGCGGGGGGAGTGGCAAATCCGGGATGTCCCTTAGGGGACGGCCCGGTTCTCCTTTGCCCACAATGGCTTGTTTTAAAGGGGCCTGTGGGGTATAGACCCCGCCAAATCCGTCAGATAGCCACTCAAGACAGGCGCCGGGCGCCGAGGAATTGCCATGAAAGCCGAAATTCATCCGAATTATCATACGATTAAGGTCGTGATGACCGACGGAACCGAGTACCTGACCCGCTCCACCTGGGGCAAGGAAGGCGACACGCTGAACCTCGACATCGACCCGAAGTCGCACCCGGCCTGGACCGGCGGCAACGCCCAGCTGATGGATCGCGGCGGCCGCGTCTCACGCTTCCAGAAGAAGTTTTCGGGCTTTCTCAAAAAGGATTGATCCCGCCCGCAAGGCTGGACACGAAAAACGCCCCCGGTCAGACCGGGGGCGTTTTTGTTTGTGGCGAGACCTGTAGGGTGGGCAAAGCGAAGCGTGCCCACCATTCCTTCTACGATCCGGAAAGCAAAGTGGTGGGCACGGCGCTTTGCGCCTTTGCCCACCCTACGAGACCTGTGACTACGGCACCTGGGTGCTTACCGCTCGAACGCGGCCTTCAGCGCGTTGAGCTGCGGCACCAGCGGGTTGCCGATCGCCACGTATTCGACCGGCGGGGTGTGGATGGTGGTGTCGAGGCGGCGCACGCGGGTCTGAAGGCTCATCGAACGATGGATCAGATCCTGGAGCTGCGAGGGCAGCTTCTCGACGGTATCGGACGGGCCGGGATCGGCGGCGCTGAGCTTGACCTTGGTCTTCTCGCGATTGGCCTGGCTCAGCGTCATCTCGCCTTCCTTCACCGCGCGGTGCAGCAGCAGCCACGAGGCCAGCTGCATCAGGCGGGTGGTCAGACGCATGCTCTCGGTCGCATAGGTGAGGCTGACGGCGCGATCGAGCGCCTTGGCCTCGGTGCGGCCGGCGCCATCGAGATAGGCGGCGGTCTCTTCCACCAGGTCCATGCCCTCACGGAACAGGACGCCGAACGCCGCAGAATTGGTGAACCGCTCACTGAGTTGAACGAGAGCACCTTCGGCTTGCAAACGTTCCATGGTTAACGCCCCTTACGCAACTGTCTGACTGTCCGGCTTTGGCGCCGGCTTATGATGAACAAATCATTGCGCGAGCCGGACGCGGAGTCCAGCGACAAGCGCGGATATGGTTTCCGCGCGTCTTTCCTCGGAATTCAACCGGAACGAGACCCAAAAAAGGCAAAAAAAGAGCCGCCGGAGACCGGCGGCTTTGAAAGTTGATAACAGGGAGGCGTCAAACAGAGTGGACAGGAGCCACTCGGTGTCCAAACGAGGACAGCTCCAGTCATAAACCCGAAAGCTTAATTGGAAGTAAACGAGCTAATTTTTTGAGAGTTCGTTAGCCATGTCGGTCACTGGCCGAGGGGGCGGCGGAACAAACTCGGCACTCGTCATTCCGGGGCGCCACGAAGTCGCGAGCTTTGATGCGCAATTGCGCATCTGAGAATCCATAGCCACAGGCGGATGCGGTGGCCCGGCTCAGCCTGCCCGCTTCAACTGCCCGTGATTAGGGATTCCGGGCTCGGCGCTGCACGCCGCCCCCGATTGACGACACGAGATAGTTTTGCGCGAAGCATGGGTCCCGTCTCTGCGGAGCAGCGCTACGCGCTGCACCGCGTCCGGGACACGAGAGGTGAGCGCTGGGCCCTACTTCTTGAAAAAACTATCCGCCGCATTGCGCGAGGCACGCTTCTTGGTGGCGGCTTCCTCGAGCCTTGCGATCTCGGTGTTGAGCAGCGCCACGCGCTCGGTCAGTTCTTCCACTGACAGGAGTGAGAGATCCTGTCCGATTTCATGGCTGACCTTCTTGCGCGGCTTGTCGTCGTCCTCGATGGCCATGTGTCCTCCCGGGCAGTCCTGTCCTGAACGACGCCGATCTGGCGCTTTCCGAGCCGAAATGGTATCGCTTCTGCACAAGGAGAATTTGCAGTGACTTTCGCGAACGCGCAACACCTGACGCGAATGCCCCAGCCCGACCGCAAGGAGGTTGACCGGACGGGATAAGCGCGCGTCCACGCGCGTGAGGCATGAGCCGACCCCAAGCCCTTCCGATCATGCGGGAGGGCTTTTGATTTTTCGTCGGTCGGCATCACCAAACGCGAAAGACCGCAGTCATGACCAAAATTCTCATCACCAGCGCCCTTCCCTACGTGAACGGCGTCAAGCATCTCGGCAATCTCATAGGCTCGCTCCTCCCTGCCGATGTCCATGCCCGCTTCAGGCGGCAGATCGGCGACGACGTGCTCTTCATCTGCGCCACCGACGAGCACGGCACGCCGGCCGAGCTCGGCGCCGTTCGCGCCGGACAGGATGTCCGCACTTTCTGCGACGCGCAGCACGCAATCCAGGCCGACATCTACCGCCGGTTCGGCCTCTCCTTCGACCATTTCGGGCGAACCAGCTCGCCACAGAACAGCGCTCTGACGCAACACTTCTATCGCAGGCTCGACGATGCCGGATTGATCGAGGAACGCAAGTTGCCGCAGGTCTGGTCACCCACGGACGGCCGCTTCCTGCCGGACCGCTACGTGCTCGGCACCTGCCCGCATTGCGGCGACCCGTCCGCGCGCGGTGATCAATGCGACCAGTGTGGCGCGCTGCTCGATCCGCCCGAACTGATCGACCCGCGATCTGCGCTGTCAGGCGACCGGGCGCTGGAGGTCCGCGAAAGCCGCCATCTGTTCCTGCGCCAGTCGCAGCTCGTGTCCGCGTTGAGTGCCTGGATCGACAGCCGCTCAGGCTGGCCCTCCTTCGTGGTATCGACCGCGAAAGGCTGGCTGACAGCCGATCTGCGCGATCGCTGCATCACGCGCGATCTGGCCTGGGGCATCCCGGTTCCGCGACAGGGATTCGCCGACAAGGTCTTCTATGTCTGGTTCGACGCGCCGATCGGTTACATCGCCGCCACCCAGGAATGGGCCGCCGCCGCGCCGGGCCGCGACTGGCGAAAATGGTGGTGGCAGGCCGATGACGTCCGCTACGTCCAGTTCCTCGGCAAGGACAACATCCCATTCCACACCGTGAGCTTCCCGGCGACGCTGATCGGCTCGAACGAGCCCTGGAAGAGCGTGGACGTGATCAAGGGATTCCACTGGCTCAATTACGAGGGCGGCAAGTTCTCGACCAGCCGCAATCGGGGCATCTTTACCGACCAGGCTCTGGAGGAATTGCCCGCCGATCTCTGGCGCTGGTGGCTGATCGCCAACGCGCCCGAAAGCGCCGACACCGATTTCAACGTTGCCAGGTTCGTCGCCGACGTGAACAAGGATCTCGCCGACATCTTCGGCAACCTCGTCAATCGCATTGTCAGCTTCGCCCATCGGGCCTTCGACGGCCGGATTCCGGAAGGCGGCGCTCCTGACGAGGCCGAGCACCTGCTCGCACGGGAACTGGAGCAGCGTATCGCGACGCTGCGACGCCATCACGAGGCGCTCGAGTTTCGTTCCGCGGCCGCCGCAACGCGTGCGATCTGGGATGTGGCGAACGCTTACCTGCAGCATGCCGCGCCGTGGACGGCCATCAAGTCCGATCGGCTTCGCGCGGCGATCGTGACGCGAACAGCCCTCAATCTGGTCCGCACCTGCGCCGTGCTGGCGTGGAGTATCGTACCCAGCCTGTCGGAAACTGTGCTGCACGCCTTCGCTGGCGAAGATGCCGCGCCACGCTGGCCCCGTGGCCCAATCGCGGACCTCCTCGACGGCGGCGCCGGCACAGCGATCGCGCCGATCGGTCCGCTGGTCGAAAAAATCTCTCCCGAGAGAGCAGGCGATCTGGCGGCGCGGTTCGGGCCTTAATGTCGTTTCACTTCGGCGGAAAAAGGCGATATGCCATCCGCCGAATTCATTCATCCAAGGACACATCATGGACAAGCTGCCCGCGCAAATGACCGTGGTCGCCATCTCCAAGCCCGGTGGACCGGAGGTGCTGGTGCCGGAACAACGTGCCGTTCCGCAGCCCGGTCCCGACGAGATCCTGGTCAAGGTGCAGGCCGCGGGCGTCAACCGGCCCGACGTGGCGCAGCGCTCCGGCGCCTATCCGCCGCCGCCCGGCGCCAGCGACCTGCCGGGGCTCGAGATCGCCGGCGAAGTGGTGGCGGTCGGCAGCAACGCCAAACGGCACAAGATCGGCGACAAGGTGATGTCGCTGGTCGCCGGCGGCGGCTATGCGCAGTACTGCATCGCGCAGGACGCCCAGGCGATGAGCGTGCCGCCGGCACTGTCGATCAAGGAAGCCGGCGCGCTGCCGGAAACCCTGATGACGGTCTGGCACAACGTGTTCGAGCGCGGCGGCCTGAAGGCCGGCGAGACGCTGCTGATCCATGGCGGCTCCTCCGGCATCGGCACCATGGCGATCCAGCTTGCGAAAGCCTTCGGCGCGAAAGTGTTCGTCACCGTGGGATCGCAGGACAAGATCGATGCCTGCCTCAAGCTCGGGGCCGACCGCGCCATCAACTACAAGACCGAGGACTTCGTCGCCGTGGTCAAGGAAGAGACCGACAAGGCCGGCGTCAACCTGATCCTCGACATGGTTGCCGGCGAGTATGTCGACCGCAACTATGATGCCGCCGCGGTCGACGGCCGCATCGTGCAGATCGCAACCCTCAACGGGCCCAAGGTCAGCGTCAACATCGCCAAGGTGATGGTGAAGCGCCTGACGCATACCGGCTCGACCCTGCGCCCCCGTAGTAATGCGGACAAGGCGGCCATGGTGGCCGCAATCGAGGCGAAAGTGATGCCGCTGTTGCGCGAAGGCCGCGTCAAGCCGCTGATGGACAGCAGTTTCCCGCTGGAAAAGGCATCCGACGCGCACCGGCGCATGGAGACCTCGGCACATATTGGCAAAATTGTGTTGGAGGTCTAGGCCTCTGGCCCACAGGGTTAGCGGAAACCCTTTGATTTTCCTCGCTTTCGTGGCATCTATCGCGACGCGCCGAACCATCTTGTTCCGTTCGGAAAACGCCTTGCACTGACCATCTGCACTGAAGAGTTTGCGTCGAACGCGGAGAACCGACCTTGCGTCTGATCAGGTGCCTCGCGCCCATAGCGCTGGGCCTCATGATTCTCGTCGCCGCATCCCCGGCGCGCGCGTTGGATGCCGTCAGCGTCCGCGGCGACGCGCCCGCGATCGACCTCACCGGCGTGCTCGAGCATCAGCGCAGTGACGCCGATCGCATCCAGGTCTCCACTGCGCCCGGCACCGACGGCATCGTCCGCCGCATCGAGGTGCGCGCCCGCGAGGGCGGCCAGAACTGGGTGGTGTTCGCGCTCGCCAACAACACCGACGACCAGCTCGACCGCCTGATCGTCGCCCCGCATTACCGCATCGTCTCGTCGGGCCTGCTGTGGCCCGACCTCGGGCTGTCGCGCATCGCGACCATCACGCCCTCGATCGGCGACCGCCCGGAGCGCCAGGAGAGCGCGACGGCCGACGTGTTCCGCATCACGCTCGATCCCGGCGCCGTCGTCACCTTTGTCGCGGAACTGCGCACCGACAAGCTGCCGCAGCTCTATCTGTGGGAGCCCGAGTCCTACAAGGACAAGGTCAACTCCTTCACGCTCTACCAGGGCATCGTGATCGGCATCTCCGGGCTTTTGGCGCTCGTGCTCACCATTCTGTTCGTGGTGAAGGGCAGCATCATGTTCCCGGCCGCCGCGGCGCTGGCCTGGGCGGTGCTGGTCTATATCGGCGTCGATTTCGGCTTCTGGGGCAAGGTGCTCGACATGTCGAACAACGCCGAGCGCATCTGGCGCGCGGCGGGTGAAGCGATATTGGCGGCGACGCTGCTGGTGTTCCTGTTCGCCTATCTCAACCTCAGTCGATGGCACGTGCGCTATTCGCACATTACGGTGCTCTGGCTTGCCTTCCTGGGTTCGCTGGTGGCGCTCGCCTTGTTCGACCCGGCGGTGGCTTCCGGCATCGCCCGCATGTCGCTGGTGCTGATCGCCTTCGCGGGCTTCGCGCTGATCGTCTACCTCTCCACCCACGGCTTCGACCGCGCGGTGCTGCTGATCCCGACCTGGTTCCTGCTGGTGGTCTGGGTGGTCGCGGCCGGCATGACGGTCGCGGGCTCCGTCACCAACGACATCGTCGGCCCTGCCCTGCTCGGCGGCCTCGTGCTGATCGTGATGCTGATCGGCTTTACGGTGATGCAGCACGCCTTTGCCGGCGGCAGCGCCAGCACCGGCGTCGTCTCCGACATCGAGCGGCGGGCGCTGGCACTGGCCGGTTCCGGCGATCTGATCTGGGACTGGGACGTCTCCGCCGACAAGGTGTTCACCAGCCCCGAGACCGAAGCCCTGCTCGGCCTCAAGCGCGGCACGCTGGAAGGCCCGGCGGCGTCGTGGCTCGAGGTGCTGCATCCGCTCGACCAGGACCGGTTCCGCGCCGCGCTCGACAGCGTGCTCGACCAGCGCCGCGGCCGCCTGGTGCAGGACTTCCGGCTGCGCACGCCGGACGGTCATTTCATGTGGTTCGCGCTGAAGGCGCGCCCGGTGGTCGGCTCGGACGGCGAGGTTTCGCGCGTCGTCGGCACGCTGACCGACGTCACCGAGCTGCGCAACGCCGAGGAGCGCCTGCTGCACGATTCCGTGCATGACAACCTCACCGGCCTGCCCAACCGCAAACTGTTCATGGACCGGCTGGGCGCGGTCGCGCATTTCGCCAAGACCATGCCGACGCTGCGTCCGACGCTGATGGTGATCGACCTCGACCGCTTCAAGCAGGTCAACGATTCCGTCGGAATCGCGGTCGGCGACTCGATCCTGCTGACGCTGGCCCGCCGCCTCACCCGCATCCTGAAGCCGCAGGACACGCTGGCGCGGCTTGCCGGCGACCAGTTCGGCCTGATCCTGCTCTCGGAGCAGGACCCTGCCCGCATCACCGCCTTCGCCGAGACCATCCGCAAGACCATCCGCGCCCCGATCGCCTTCAACGACCGCGAGATTTTTCTCACCGCCTCGATCGGGCTCGCGCTCTCAGATCCGCAGACCCAGTTGACGGACGAGATCATCAAGGACGCCGAGCTTGCGATGTATCATTCCAAGCGGATCGGCGGCGACCGCATCGACGTCTACAAGCCGGCGATGCGCGCGCGAAAGACCGACCGCCTGACGCTGGAGAGCGAGCTGCGCCGCGCCATCGAGCGGCAGGAGCTCACGATCCTGTACCAGCCGATCGTACGGCTGGAGGATCGTTCGATCGCCGGCTTCGAGGCGCTGGTGCGCTGGGATCATCCGAAGCTCGGACGCATGGCGCCGTCGGAATTCATCAGCATCGCGGAAGAGACCGGCCTGATCGTCGACCTCGGCATGTTCGTGCTCGACCAGACCGCAAAGCAGCTTTCGGTGTGGCAGCGCGCGATGCGCTCGCGCGAGCCGATCTTCGCCTCCGTCAACGTCTCCTCGCGGCAATTGCTGCGCCACGATCTGATCCACGACATCCGCACCGTGCTGTCGCGCTCCTCTGTGGCGCGCGGCACGCTGAAGCTGGAACTGACGGAATCGCTGGTGATGGAGAACCCGGAGCACGCAGCCCAGATGCTGACGCGGATCCGCGAGCTCGGCACCGGGCTGTCGCTCGACGATTTCGGCACCGGCCATTCCTCGCTGGCCTATCTCCAGCGCTTCCCGTTCGACACCATCAAGATCGACCAGTCCTTCGTTCGCACCACCAACCGCGGCACCCGTCCGGTGATCCTGAAGTCGATCATCGCGCTCGCGCATGACCTCGGCATGGACGTGGTCGCGGAAGGCGCCGAGACAGACTCCGACGCGGTCGAGCTCTACCAGATGGGCTGCGAGTACGCACAGGGCTTCGCCTTCGGCGAGCCGATGGACGCGGACGCGGCGATGCGTCTGCTCACGGAAGTGCGGCTGGAAGCGGCGAGCTAGCGCTTATCTTCTTCCGCTCTCCTCCCGGAAAGGGTCGCTCGCAAAGCGAGCGGGGTGCCGCACCGGCGCGCTTATGCCGGGCTTGATCCAGATCAATAGGCCCTGCTCGACCACCATGAAAGATGGCACGCAGCATTCGATCCAGAACGGCTTCGTCATCGAGGTCACTGGGCTCGCAGCTGTCGTTCTCAGAATGAGCAGACCACGCGTCTTTCTCAGGAGTCACGGATGACTCGGCACCTTTTCTACGCGATGACCCTCATCGGCACCGGAGTGTTCCTCGCCTCATCGGCCGAAGCAGTGACAGCCGCACGATGCGAGGATCGAGGCGCAAATTGCCTCGGCACATGTGCCGACTACACCGGCGGGGCCGGTGACGTTCGAGGGCGCCAGAACACATGCGTGCGCGTCTGCGACCGGCAGACGACCAGATGCCTGATACGAGCCCATGACGAACGCTGGCCCCATAATCGCCAATGAAGGCCGTGGTTCTACACTTGGGCTAACGCCCCCCGTCTCGCGCTTGCGGCGCACTGCGTCCAGCTGACCTACCCTGGCTTGCGTCGTAGCCCCGCGACCAAACAAAACCCCACCACCAGCGAGATCGCGGCAAGACCGCCCCAGACCATTCCCGCCTGTTCGAGATAAACATCCTGCGTTACAGGGTCGTAGCAGCGGCCGAGCTCGTTGAAGCAGTCGCGCCAGCGCCAGTAGCGGGCCTCGAAGGCGAGCGCGAACAGCACGCCTGTTGCAATCAGGGCTGCGCCAAAAATCCCCCTTAGCCAGCGCAGAATCATGCAGCGTCAGCTCACCTGCGCTGCTTCTTCTTGGTGAAGCGCACGCTCTGGCCGTCCGGCATCCGCGTCGCGACGAACCCCGCGGCGAGGCAGGCTTCGCGCTGGGGCATCTGGATGTCGGGGCTGCGGAGGCTGTCCCACCATGAGGCGCGATTCGCCGCCCGCGGCAGGGCCGAGCCGATGATCTCCTCGATCTGCTCGAAACTCAGCACGAATTCCGTTTGCTTCTGCCGCATCAGGTAATCCCGCAGCGCGTCGTAATCGTTCACAATCGTCCTCTCGTCCCAGCTCCGCTGCCCAAAAGCGATGCCCGCGGAAACCAATTCTTAACTCATTGTGGCAGCGCCGTCCCGGCTTAAACACTACGCAAGATTTCGGGCGCATCCACTAGTGTCGGGAGCAATCGATGCAGTCTGGATGGCGCGACGTCACGACCCGCCGGCCGTGGCGGATTTCGGCGAAGCTGCTGATCATATCGTCCGTCGTGACGGTGATCGGCTTTTCCGCCATTTGCGTCAACGTCATGCTGGACATGCGCCGCGGCGAGGAGGCCCTCGCTCGCCAGACGCTGGACAATCTGGCCACCTCCATCGAAGCAGATATCAGCCGCAACATCGAGATCTACGATCTCTCCCTGAAGGCGGTCGCCAGCAACATGCTGCTGCCGGAGATCAACGCGGTCTCGAAGCCGATCCGTCACCTGATCCTGTTCGATCACGCCACCACGGCGCGGCACTTCGGCGCCATCCAGGTGTTCGATGCCGAGGGCAGGCTGACCATCGACGCCTCCACGCTCGATCCCCTGCCGGAGAACCGGAGCGAGGAGGACTACTTCAGGGTTCATCGCGACGATCCCGACGCCGGCCTCTTCATCAGCCGTCCGATGCTTTTCCGCGGCGCCTATTCCATCGTGCTGAGCCGGCGCATCAGCGATACCGACGGCGGCTTCTTGGGGGTCGTCACCGGCTCGATCCGTTTCAGCTATTTCCACGAATTGTTCGAGCGCCTGAACCTCGATCCCGACGATACCATCACCGTGCTGACGCGCGATCGCACCATCATGATGCGGCGGCCGTTCGATCTCGACGTCATCGGCAAGAATCTGGGGACGCGGCAGAGCTGGAAGGCCGACAATCTCAAGGCCGGCGGGTCCTATGCGGGCCAGGGCCCGGTGGACGCGACGCCGCGCCTCTATGTCCGCAGCACCGGCCCGGGTCCGCTGTTCGTGGTGGCAGGCAAGCCGCTCGCCGCCGTGTTCGAGCTCTGGCAGAAGGAAGCCTACCGCATCGGCGCGGTAGTCCTGGCGCTCATCCTGTTCATGCTGGCCTCGACGCTGGTGCTCGCCCGCGAGATCGGCCGGCGTGCCGAAGCCGAGCGCAAGCTCGAGGAGATGGCGACGACGGATGCGCTCACCGGCCTGAAGAACCGCCGCAAGTTCGATCAGGTCATCAACGTCGAATGGCGCCGCGCGATGCGCCAGAAGACGCCGGTCGCGCTGCTGATGATCGATGCCGATCACTTCAAGGCCTACAACGACACGTTCGGCCATCAGGCCGGCGACCAGGTGCTGGTCGGCATCGCCATCTGCATTTCCGATTCGGTGCGGCGGTCCGGCGACTGCGCCGCGCGCTATGGCGGCGAGGAATTCGCGGTGCTGCTGCCGAACACTTCGGCCGCCGAGGCCTTCAATGTCGCCGAGACGATCCGCGGCAAGGTGCAGGGTTGGTCCGACGACCAGGCGATGTCGACGGTCTCCTGCGGGATTGCGGGCCTGGTCCCTACCACCGGCCTGGACTGGCCGGTCCTGGTCGCCGCCGCCGACAAGGCGCTCTATGCGGCGAAAGCCGGTGGCCGCAACCAGTCCGTGATCGCGAGCCTTCCGAAGCTGTCGCTGGTGGCGTGAGCCCTCAGTGTCGTCCCCGCGAACGCGGGGACCCATACCGCGGAATCTATCAATCGTTGCCGGCAGCAGTACCGAACGGCGAATCTTCGCCAAACAACTCCCTGGGGTTATGGGTCCCTGCGTTCGCAGGGACGACACCGAGAGTGTAGCTACTACTCTCCCAGATACTTCTTCATCTCCGCAATCAGCCCATCGCGCAGTTCCGGCCGCTTCAGGCCGTAGGCGATGTTGGCGCGGAGGAAGCCGGGCTTGGAGCCGCAATCATGGCGCTCGCCCTCGAACTCGACGCCGTAGAATTTCTGCGACTTGGCGAGGCCGATCATGGCGTCGGTGAGCTGGATCTCGCCGCCGGCGCCGCGCTCCTGGGTCTCCAGGATCTTGAAGATCTCCGGCTGGAGGATGTAGCGGCCGGTGATGGAGAGGTTGGAGGGCGCGGTGCCCTTGGCCGGCTTCTCGACCATGCCGTCGACCTCGAACATCTTGCCGGTGCGCTTGCCGACGCCGCAGATGCCGTATTGATGGGTAAGATGGTCGGGCACCGCCTCGACCGCGATGACGTTGGATTTTTCGCCGAGCGTTGAAGCCGTCTCGATCATCTGCTTCAGGCAGCCGGTCGTGTTGAGCACGAGCTCATCGGGCAGCACGACCGCGAACGGCTCGTTGCCGACGATGTCGCGCGCGCACCAGACCGCGTGGCCGAGACCGAGCGGCGCCTGCTGGCGGGTGAAGCTGACGGCGCCGGCCTCCGGCTGGTTCTGCGCCAGGATGTCCTGCTCGGCCTTCTTGCCGCGCGCGGCGAGCGTCGCGTCGAGCTCGAACATCTTGTCGAAATGATCTTCGATGACGTTTTTGTTGCGGCCGGTGACGAAGATGAAGTGCTCGATGCCGGCTTCCCTCGCCTCGTCATAGACGTACTGGATCAGCGGCTTGTCGACGATGGTCAGCATTTCCTTCGGCATCGCCTTGGTGGCGGGCAGGACGCGGGTGCCGAGGCCGGCGACGGGGAATACGGCTTTGCGAATTTTCATGGGACAGATCGAATACCTGAGGACGTGAAGGGAGCAATGGTATCTTGCTAGCTTGTTTGCAGCCGCTAACAAAGGCGGATGTGGGGCCTCGCGCTCACAGAGTTGAGAAAAAGGCCGACACCAAAATTTCACCTTTGTTAAGCTATTGGCAACCGGTACCGGGCCTCCTGAAGGCGGATTTTCGGCCGGACAGGTAGGGTATGATGCAATCAGTGGCAGGGCTGGCAAAACGTGCTGGATTTGTGACCGGCGCAATGATGCTTGCGGCCGCTGTGCTGCTGCCTGTCAGCGCGCGCGCCCAGGCGCAGAACGGCTTGTCGAACCTGTTCGGCGGTATTTTCTCCGGCTCGAATCCAGCGCCCTCTCAGCCGGCGCCCGGCCCCGGCGGCGCCTTGCCATGGACCGGCGAGGACGGCGCCTCCGGCCACCCGTTGATGACGGCCGCCGCGATCCGCGAAGCGGCCTCCAACTTCAACAATTGCGTTGCGGGGATGTGGCCCGATGCCGCACGGCGCAACATCACGCAGGAGAATTTCCAGCGCTTCACGGCCGGGCTGTCGCCCGATCTGCGCATCATGGACCTGATGGATTCGCAGCCGGAGTTCACCAAGTCGATCTGGGACTATCTCGACATCCTCGTGAACGACAACCGCCTCGCCAAGGGCCGCGAGGTCCTCGCCAAATACAAGGCGCAGTTCGACGCCACCGAAAAGGCCACCGGCGTCGACCGCTACATCATCGCCTCGATCTGGGGCATCGAGTCCAATTACTCGACGCAGATGGGCGACCGCAGCGTGCTGCAGTCGACCGCGACGCTCGCCTGCATCGGCCGCCGCCAGGCCTATTTCAAGGACGAGTTTCTCTCCGCGCTGGAGATCCTCAACCGCGGCGATCTCAGGCCTGAACAGATGCGCGGCTCCTGGGCCGGCGCCTTCGGCCCGACCCAGTTCATGCCGACCGCGTTCAAGCGCTTTGCCGTGGATGGCGATGGCGACGGACGGCGCGACGTCGTCGACAATCCAACCGATCTGATCGCCTCGACTGCCAACAATCTGAAGAAGGACGGCTGGCAGGCCGGCCAGACCTGGGGCTACGAAGTCGTGGTGCCCCAGGGCTTCAACTACATGCTGGCCGATCGCGCCAAGGCGATGACGATGGCGCAGTGGGAGAAGCTCGGGCTCAAGCGCCCGGCCAACCAGCCCTTCCCGCATCCGGCCGAGAAAGCCTATCTGCTGGCGCCCGCCGGGGCGCAAGGCCCGGGCTTCCTGATGCTGCAGAATTACCGCGTCATCATGAAGTACAACCCGGCCGAGGCTTATGCGTTGGCGATCGGCCATTTCGCCGACCGGCTGCGCGGCGGCCAGCCCTTCGTGCAGCCCTGGCCGCGGCAGGAGCGCGAGCTGTCCCGCACCGAACGGCTGGAACTTCAGCAGCTGCTGGTCCAGCGCGGCTTCTACAAGGGCACCCCGGATGGCCAGTTCGGCGGCCAGACCCGGGAGGCGCTGCGCAATTTCCAGGCCTCGATCGGGGTCCCCGCCGATGGATTCGCCTCCTCGGACGTGCTGGATCGCCTCCGCGGGCGGTAAAACCGGCCCGAAAGTAACCCTGAACAGCGATTTTGCCCAATCGCCTTGACCGGGACGGCTGC
The DNA here is from genome assembly GCF_004634465.1 of Bradyrhizobium sp. MOS001. Classification (NCBI taxonomy): domain Bacteria; kingdom Pseudomonadati; phylum Pseudomonadota; class Alphaproteobacteria; order Hyphomicrobiales; family Nitrobacteraceae; genus Bradyrhizobium; species Bradyrhizobium sp. MOS001. Next base: position 203,115 of record NZ_SPVJ01000006.1, on the reverse strand, counting down.
TCCCCGGTGTATGACAGAAGAATCCGCAAAGAGAATCTGCCCGTTTGGCGCCTGATTCCGCTATTATATCGAGCCTGTCCCAATCCCCATTGCGCGTGCCTGAGATCGCATGTCGAAGAAGTCCCTGTTCAAGGCGCTGACCGAGACCGGCCCGCTGATCGCGCTGGGGACGGCGCTTGCGATTCTGGTCTCCGTCGCGGGACCCGCCTCGGCGCAGTTCTTCAACTTCCCCGGCTTCGGCGGCCCGCCGCAGCGGCAGGCCGCGCCACCGCGGAACGGCGGAGGCGGCGGCTGGTTCGGCGGCGACTTCTTCGCGCCATTCCAGCAGCCGCAGCAGCAGCAGGCGCCGCGCCAGGATTTTTCGCGCGCGCCGGCACCAGCCAAGCGCGACACCACGCCCGACAAGAACGTGCTGGTGATCGGCGACGCCATGGCCGACTGGCTCGCCTACGGCCTCGAAGACGCCTACACCGAGCAGCCCGACATGGGCGTAATCCGCAAGCACAAGACCACGTCCGGCCTGATCAAGTACCAGCCGAAGGGTGAGCCCGCGGACTGGGCGGCGGCAGCGAAGGGCATCCTCGAGACCGAGAAGCCTGATGTGATCGTCGTCATGCTCGGCCTCAACGACCGCATCTCGATCCGCGAGGCCGCGCCCGACAAGGCCTCGGACAAGGACAAGAAGAACGACAAGGGCGCGCGCGGCAAACCGCCGGCGAAGCCAGGCGATGCCAAGCCCGACACCGCCGCCAAGCCGGACGACAAGCCCGCCGACACCGACCTGCCGCAGGACGATGCCGACAACGCCGACACGCCGGCGGTCGCAGCGCAGGAGAAGACCGCGCGCAACCCGAACGGCCTCTACGAATTCCGCGACGAGCGCTGGGTCGAACTCTACGGCAAGAAGATCGAGGAGCTGGCCAACGTCCTCAAGTCCAAGGGCGTTCCGGTGCTCTGGGTCGGCCTGCCCGCGATCCGCGGCCCCAAGGGCACCGCGGACATGCTGTTCCTGGATTCGCTCTATCGCGAAGGCGCGGCCAAGGCCGGCATCACCTATGTCGATGTCTGGGACGGCTTTGTCGACGAAGCCGGCCGCTTCCTCCAGAAGGGCCCGGACTTCGAGGGCCAGATCCGCCAGCTCCGCAGCTATGACGGCGTCTATTTCACAAAGCCCGGCGCACGCAAGCTCGCCCACTATGTCGAGCGCGAGATCACGCGCCTGCTCGCCGGACGCTCCGGCCCGATTGCGCTGCCGAGCGAGCCTGCGACCCCCGACACCAGCGCCGAGCCCGGCAAGCCTGCGCCGCGGCCGCTGGCGGGACCGATCGTGCCGCTGGTTGCGGCCTCGATCTCGGCCGATCAATTGCTGGGCGGACCGGGTTCGCGTCCCGCCGCCGTCGATGCGCTCGCCGCGAAGACGATGGTGAAGGGTGAGCCGCTGGCCGCGCCCGCCGGCCGTGCCGATGATTATGCCTGGCCGCGCCGCGAAGTCGGCCGCGAGCAGGCCAAGGGCGATACGCCGATGGCTGCTACGACGCCGGATGGTGCTGCTGCTGCTCCCGGTACGCCAAGCGCTGCCGCCGCGATCGCGCCGCCCAGACTCGCGCCGAAGAAGCCGCCGGTGCAGCAGCCGCAGCAGCCGGCCCAGGCAACGCCGGCATTCCGCGATTTCTTCGGCTTCGGCTCTCCGCAGCCACCGCCGCGTCAATTCGCACCGGCGCCGCGTAATCCCAATCCCGCGATCCCGCGCCCGCCTGGTAACGTCGGGCGATCGGCGGAGATGTTCCGGTAGTTTTTCTGAATTGAGATCTCGTGTCCCGGACGCGCTGCAGCGTGTGACGCTGCTGCGCAGAGCCGGGACCCAGCACTGCGACATTCACCAAAGAATGGGCCCCGGCTCAGCAAAGCGGCGTTACCGGACGATGCTACGCATCGCCTAGGCCGCATTGCGTCCGGGGCACGAAAAATTCGGGCGGTGGCTCAGCCGTAATAGCGCCAGCGCGGCGGCGGGCGACGGGCGGGACGCGACATCAGGAGCGCGAGTGCGAAGCCGATACCGCCGGCGATCAGCAGCGCACCGAGCGGATTGTCCTGCACCTTCTTGGCAATCGCCTGCGAACCGTCGCGCAAGGTCTCGGCCGGCTTGTCGTAGGCGTCCTTGGCGTAGCCGGCCGCAGTCTCGCCGGCGTCGCGCACGGCGTCCTTGGCCTGGCCGTAGAGATTCTGCACGGTGCCGGCGGCTTCCCGCGCCTTGCCTGACGCCTGTGTCTGCGCATCGCCAGCGAGATCGCCGACGGCGCCTTCTGCGCGCCCAGCGAATTCCTTGGCCGATCCGACGATCCGATCCTTGTCCATGTTGCTCCTCCTCGGGGGTCAACCCAAGTAACCGATCAGGAGCAGCGCAGTTCCAAGCTTCCGCGAAAGTGTAGGCCGGACTACGCTTCCGCCTGCGCTCTTCGGGCTGCGGCGGACCAATCGCTCCATCCGGGCTACAGGATGAGCCCGCCATCGACGACCAATGTCTGTCCGATGATGTAGGACGACAGCGGCGAGGCCAGGAACAGCGCCGCGCCCGCCATGTCAGCCGGCGTGCCCAATCGCCGCAGCGGAATGCGTGACAGCGCGCCTTCGAGCCGCTTGGGATTGTCGGTGGTCACCTTCGTCATCTTGGTGTCGACGAGGCCGGGCGCGATACCGTTGACGCGGATGCCATCCTCGGCCCAGGCCTCGCCCAGCGTCCGCGTCAGTCCGACTGCGCCGGTCTTCGAGGCGTTGTAGGCGGGATTGCCCATGGTGGAATGATAGGCTGCGGTCGAGGATACCATGATCAGCGCGCCCTTGCTATCGCGCAGCATGGAGTGAAACCGCGTCGCGCAGGCCATCAGGCTCATCAGATTGACCTCGACGACCTTGCGGAAGCCGGCCATCTCGAACTCGCCGCGGCGATAGAGCACCGCGCCCTGCGCGAGCACGAGCACATCGAGACGGTCGAAGGACGGCGTGAACGCTTCCACCGCGCCGGCGTTGCCGACGTCGAGCTGCGCATAGGAAAGACCCGTGAGATCGGAGCCTTCTTGCGCCGAATATTCCGCAGGATGAGCACGCGTGCCGCAGACTGCAACTTGCGCGCCCTTGGCGCGAAAGGCTTGCGCGATGCCGTTGCCGATACCGCTGGAACCTCCGACCACCAGCACCTGCTTGCCTGAGAAATCGAGCTCGTTCGCCATCGCGGCCTCCCCTTTTGTCTTGCTTGTTTGACCTGTCTGCGGATCGATGCCAGCCTTGTCCATCTCATAACAAGAAACAAGAGACGCGAGGAAACGGCATGTCCGAATTCAAGGAGCTCAGCCGGTCAGTGAAGGGCCTGACCGTTCTCGTCACGGGTGCGGCGAGCGGCATGGGGCGCGCCACAGCGCGCGTGTTCGCCGCTGAAGGCGCGAACGTTGCCGTCACCGACTTTGACGAGCAGGGCGCGCTGTCCGTTGCCAAGGAGATTGCCGCGAACGCCGGATCCGCGAAGGCGTGGAAGCTCGATGTCGCCGATGGCGGCGAGATCAAGCGCGTCGTTGGCGATGTCGCGGCGCATTTCGGCGGGCTCGACATCATCGTCAACAATGCCGGCATCTCCGTGCGCGTCGCGATCGACGACGAGGCTTACGAAGACGCCTGGGCCAAGGGCATCGCCGTGATGCTGACGGCGCATCCGCGCATCATCCGCGCCGCGCTGCCGCACCTGCGCAGGTCGAAGAGCCCGCGCATCGTCAACATCGCCTCGACCGAGGCGCTTGGCGCCACCGCATTGCACAGCCCCTATTCGGCGGCGAAGGGCGGCGTGGCGACCCTCACGCGCTCGCTCGCCGTCGAGCTCGGCCGCGAAGGCATCACCGTCAACTGCATCTGCCCGGGCCCGATCCGCACCGCCATCACCGACCGCATCTCCGAAGAGCACAAGACGATCTACGCCAAGCGCCGCACTGCACTCGGCCGTTACGGCGACCCCGAGGAGGTCGCGCATATGACGCTGAGCCTGTGCCTGCCGGCTGCGTCCTTCCTCACCGGCGCGGTGATCCCTGTCGACGGCGGCCTGATGGCGCGCAACGCGTGAGAGCCATGACGCTTAAGAGATATGCGCGCCGAGCGTTGACAACTCCGGTCGCGGGAGTAGCTTTTTCACCGGCAGAGCGGGACCAACCGCTCGCGGTTCGCGGGAGAAACACCATGACGATCGCCATCCGGCAGCTTCAGAAACATTTTGCCGGCGAGGTTTCCGGCCTCGATCTGCGAAAGCCTCTCACCGAGGCCGAGGCGCGCGAGGTCGAGGCTGCCATGGACAAATATGCGGTGCTGGTCTTCCACGACCAGGACATTACCGACGAGCAGCAGATGGCCTTCGCGCTGAATTTCGGCCAGCGCGAGGACGCGCGCGGTGGCACCGTGACCAAGGAAAAGGACTACCGGCTCCAATCGGGCCTCAACGACGTCTCCAATCTCGGCAAGGATGGCAAGCCGCTGGCGAAGGACAGTCGCGCGCATCTGTTCAACCTCGGCAACTGCCTGTGGCATTCCGACAGCTCGTTTCGCCCGATCCCCGCAAAATTCTCGCTGCTGTCGGCGCGGGTGGTGAACCCGAAGGGCGGCAATACCGAGTTCGCCGACATGCGCGCGGCCTATGACGCGCTCGATGACGACACCAAGGCCGAGATCGAGGATCTCGTCTGCGAGCACTCGCTGATGTATTCGCGCGGATCGCTCGGCTTCACCGAGTACACCGACGACGAAAAGCAGATGTTCAAGCCGGTGCTGCAACGCCTGGTGCGCACCCATCCGGTGCATCGCCGCAAGTCGCTGTACCTCTCATCGCATGCCGGCAAGATCGTCAGCATGAGCGTCCCCGAAGGCCGGCTGCTGCTGCGCGATCTGAACGAGCATGCGACGCAAGGCGAGTTCGTCTACGTCCACAAATGGAAGCTGCATGATCTCGTGATGTGGGACAACCGCCAGACCATGCATCGCGTCCGCCGCTATGACCAGTCCCAGCCCCGCGACATGCGCCGCGCGACGGTGGCGGGGACAGAGCCGACGGTACAGCAGCAGGCGGCGGAGTAGGCGGCACACCCCGCTGGACGTGGTCATCGCCCGGCTTGCCGTCTTCGCTGAAGCTTCGCCGGCCGAGCACCCTCGTGGCCCGGTGTAGCCTTGGCGGAGCCGGGACCGGGCGATCCAGTACTCCGAGACGAGTGATGGAATCGATAGGCCGCGGCGTACTGGATGCCCCGGTCAAGCCGGGGCACGACAGCGGAGGGTGGCGCAGGACACCGCAAACCGTCGCAGCAGCTGCTACACAGCTACGCGTGTCCCGCATCGTTCGAGAGCATGCCGGGATCGATGCCGATCTTGCGCAGCGCGCGTCCGTACTTCTCGTCGACATCGTCGCCGAAGATCAAATCCGAATCCGCATCGCAATGCAGCCAGCCGTTGCTCTGGATTTCGGTCTCGAGTTGGCCCGGCGCCCAGCCGGCATAACCAAGCGCGAGGATGGCGTGCTTCGGGCCGGAGCCGTTGGCGATCGCCCGCAGGATGTCGACGGTCGCGGTGAGGCAGACGCCGTCGTCGATCCGGAGCGTCGCGTTCTCGATGTAGAAATCGCTGGAATGCAGCACGAAGCCGCGGCCGGTATCGACCGGCCCGCCACGCAGCACCTTCATGCTTTCGGCGTTCTCCGGCAGTTTGATGTGCTCGCCCTTCTTGATGATGCCGAGCTGCTGCAACAGCTCGGGGAAGTCGATGCTGCCGGCGGGATGATTGACGATGATGCCCATCGCGCCCTCGGCGGAATGCGCACAGAGATAGATCACCGAGCGCTCGAAGCGCTCATCGCCCATCACGGGCATCGCGATCAGGAGCTGGCCGTCGAGATAGCCGGCCGAGCTGGGAAGCGCGGGGGCCGCGCTGCGGGTGCTTTCGCCCGTCCTTTTGCCTGTGGGAGCCATCGGTGAAGCACTCCGGTTTCGATTCCTATCCTGATGTCGGGCCGGGCTGCTGTCAAATCAAGGCTTGCATAGACTTGATTCAGGTGCATCCATCACAAGCAATTCAATGGTTTGCCCAGGGGCGACCCTGTAAAGACGTGCCATGCTGACAAGAGTTCCCCTGCATGCGGCGTTTGGCGTCGCAACAACCCTGCTTGCGTCGTCGATGACGCTTGCAGCCCGCGCCGACGACGCTTCGCCCTGGCAGCGCGACGGCCATTCTGCAGTGCGATTGCTGGCGGGATCGCGCAGCGGCGCCGTCCTGCTCGGCGGTATCGCCTTCCAGCTCCAGCAGGGATGGAAGACCTACTGGCGCATCCCCGGCGATTCCGGCGTTCCGCCGCGGTTCGATTTCTCCAAATCGGACAATGTCGAAGCGGTGACGGTGATGTGGCCGGCGCCGCTGAAATTCGATGACGGCGCGGGCGGGCATTCGATCGGCTATCACGGCCAGATCGTGCTGCCTCTGCGCATCGTGCCCAAGGCGCCCGACAAGCCGGTGACGCTGCGCGCCGAGATCAACTACGCCGTGTGCGAGAAGCTCTGCGTTCCCGTCGAGGCCAATGTCGAGCTCGGCTTCAACAACGTCGCCTCGACCGAGGACGCCAATCTGCGTGCCGCGCTCGACACCGTGCCGAAGCCTGCCACGATCGGTGATCCCAATCCGCTGACCATCCGCGACGTCAAACGTGACGGTCCCAAGAATGTCGTGGTCGACGTGGTCGTGCCTGATAGCCGCGGCGTCAATTTGTTCGTGGAAGGGCCGACGCTCGATTGGGCGTTGCCGATTCCGGCGCCGGTCGAGCGCAGCCCGCCCGGTGTGCAGCGATTTTCCTTCGAGCTCGATGGACTGCCGCCGGGCGCCAAGCCCGACGGAGCGGCGCTGAAGTTCACGCTCGTCGCGCCCGAGAAATCGTACGAGTTCAATACGAATCTGGAGTGAGCCGGAGCTGAGTTGCGCTGCCAGCGCCACATATTCGGCTGTCGTCCCCGGGCGCGCGCAGCGCGAGCCCGGGACCCATAGCCACAGGGAGCGGTTTGGCGAGGACTCGGAGTTACCAGCCAGCGCAACATTTCTCCCTGGGATTATGGGTCCCCGCCCCCCGAGCGCAATTGCGCACTAGGCGGGGACGACGCCGGTGGCTGGAGCGGCAGCATGCCTCACCCAACCCAATCTTAACGAATGGTTGCTAATCCCCAAGGGCTACCGCATCAGGCCTGCCGCAGCATGCGGGACGCCTGATACGGACGCCCTGGGGATCTCGAATTGGCCGTGATGGATGCAGAACCCGCAACGACCGGACCTGCCGGCCTCATCGCGCGGCTGCGCGCGAAGCTGACGGGCGGATCGAACGAAGCGTCGCTGACGCGGCGGTTGGCCGGCACCATCTTCATCATCCGGGTGATCAGCGCGGGCCTCGCCTATTTCTCGCAAGTTCTGCTCGCGCGCTGGATGGGGACGTCCGACTACGGCATCTATGTCTACGTCTGGACCTGGGTGCTGCTGCTCGGCAGCATGATGGACTTCGGCATCTCGGCCTCCGCGCAAAAGATCATTCCCGAGTATCGCACCAGCGGCGAGCATGCGCTGCTGCGCGGCTTTCTCTCCGGCAGCCGCTGGCTGACCTTTGCCGCGTCCACGCTGGTGTCGCTGGGGCTCGCCGGTATCGTCAAGCTGCTCTCCCCCTGGATCGATCCGGCCGAGGTGCTGCCGCTCTATATCGGCTGCATGACGCTGCCCGCCTTCGTCGTCGCCAACACCCAGGACGGCATCGCGCGCTCGCATGACTGGATGCAGCTTGGCCTGATGCCGCAATTCATCATCCGCCAGGCGCTGATCATCGGCATCACGGCCGCTGCCTTCCTGCTCGGCTATCACCTCGGCGCAGTCGCCGCGATGGTCGCGAGCGCCGGCGCGGTGTGGATCGCGATGACCGGGCAGATGGTGGTGCTGAACCGCAAGCTCGCCGATCACATCGAGCCGGGCCCCAAGACCTACGACATCGGTGGCTGGCTCGCCGTCTCGCTGCCGATCCTGCTGGTCGAGAGCTTTTACCTGCTGCTGTCCTATACCGACGTGCTGGTGCTTCAGCAGTTCCGCCCATCGGACGAGGTCGGTGTCTATTTCGCGGTGGTGAAGACGCTCGCCCTGGTCTCGTTCATCCACTACGCGATGTCGGCGACCACAGCGCATCGCTTCGCCGAGTACAACGCGCTCGGCGACAAGGCGCGCCTGTCGGCCTATGTCGCGCATGCCATCAACTGGACGTTCTGGCCGTCGCTGGCAGCGACCATCGTGCTGCTTGCGCTCGGCAAGCCGCTGCTCTGGCTGTTCGGCCCGCAATTCACGGTCGGCTACGACATCATGTTCGTCGCCGCGATCGGCCTCGTGGTGCGCGCCGCGATCGGACCGGTCGAGCGCCTGCTCAACATGCTCGGCCAGCAGAAGATCTGCGCGCTGGCCTACGCGCTGGCCTTCGTGATGAACCTCGTGCTCTGCATCGCGCTGGTGCCGCGCTTCGGTGGCCACGGCGCCGCGGCCGCGACCTCGATCTCGCTGACATTCGAGACGGTGCTGCTGTTCTGGATCGTGCGCCAGCGGCTCGGCCTGCACGTGCTGGCGTTTGGCAAATAGGCGCTGCCACCCGGTTGCCGGCCTGGAGAATGGCTGTTTCGCGCCTTGCGCGGCGGCGACTGAAACCCCCTACCCGCCAGCCGTCCGTAGCAAGATTTTTCTTATTCAATCGAAGCGATTGCGCTTCAGGGAAATTTTATTCTACGTCATATTGCTCAACCGACGAGATAAACCTAAGATTCCCCAGACATGATTGATCCGCTCTATGTCGCCTCCGGATTTGGCGTCGGCCTGCTTGTCGGGATGACCGGCGTGGGTGGCGGCTCGCTGATGACGCCGCTGCTGATCCTGCTGTTCGGCATCCACCCCTCCACCGCCGTCGGCACTGACCTGCTCTATGCCGCCGCCACCAAGACCGGCGGCAGCGTGGTGCATGGCTGGTCGCGGAGCGTGCACTGGCCCGCCGTGCTGCGGCTCGCCTGCGGCAGCATCCCGGCGAGCGCGCTGACGCTGCTCGTGCTGTGGAAGCTCGACCTCAGGAGCGATTCCGAGCGCAGCCTGGTCAATCTGGTGCTGTGCTTTGCACTGCTGCTGACCGCGACCTCGCTGATCTTCCGCAAGGCCCTCATGGAGCGCTATCGGAAGCGCCTCGAGCAGGTCAATGAGCGCACCACCGCGATCGCGACCGTCGTCACCGGCATCGTGCTCGGCGTGCTGGTGTCGATCTCGTCCGTCGGTGCCGGCGCGGTCGGCGTCACCGTGCTGCTGCTGCTCTATCCGCGCCTGCCGATGGCGACCATCGTCGGCTCGGACATCGCGCATGCGGTGCCGCTGACGCTGGTCGCGGGCATCGGACATTGGGCGCTTGGCGACGTCGATTGGGCCCTGATGGGCGTGCTGCTGCTGGGCTCGCTGCCCGGCATCATCGTCGGCAGCCTCAGTGCGACGCGCGTCCCCGAGACGGTGCTGCGCCTGACGCTTGCCTGCGTGCTGTTCGTGGTCGCCGGCAAGATCATGTTCGCGGAGCTGAACCTGTCGTCGGCGATCGTGACGGCGCTGGCCTGGACGCATTGAACGAAGACTAAGCGCAGCTCTCGTAGGGTGGGCAAAGCGAAGTGCGCCCACCGCTTTTCATCAATCGGAGAAGAATGGTGGGCACGGCGCTGACGCGCCTTTGCCCACCCTACGGCATCGCGTGATTACTCCGCCGTCCAGCCGCCGTCGATCGACAGGTTGGTGCCGGTGATCTGCGCGGCATCGTCGCCGCACAGGAACAGCGCGAGGGCTGCGACCTGCTCGGAGGTGACGAACTCCTTGGTCGGCTGCGCGTCGAGCAGCACGTCGTTGATGACCTGCTCGCGCGTGAGGTTGCGCGCCTTCATCGTGTCGGGGATCTGCTTCTCCACCAGCGGCGTCCAGACATAGCCGGGGCTGATGCAGTTGCAGGTGATCTTGTGGGTCGCGACCTCGAGCGCCACGGTCTTGGTCAGTCCGGCGATGCCGTGCTTGGCCGACACATAGGCGGACTTGAAGGGCGAGGCGACCAGCGAGTGCGCCGACGCCGTGTTGATGATACGGCCCCAGCCCTTCTTCTTCATGCCGGGCACCGCCGCGCGGATGGCATGGAAAGCCGAGGACAGGTTGATCGCGATGATCTGGTCCCACTTCTCGACCGGGAATTCCTCGATCGGCGAGACGAACTGGATGCCGGCATTGTTGACGAGGATGTCGACCGAGCCGAACGACTTCTCGCCGAGCGCGATCATCCCGGCGATCTCGGCGGGCTTGGTCATGTCGGCCGGCGAATACACCGCCTTCACGCCGAAGTCGGACTCGATCTTGGCGCGCTCCTTCTCGATATCTTCCGGCGAGCCGAAGCCGTTGATGACGACATTGGCGCCGGCGGCGGCGAAGGCGCGCGCGTAGGCGAGCCCGATGCCGCTGGTCGAACCGGTCACGACGGCGTTCTTGCCTGACAGACTACCCATGTTATTCGCTCCTTTTTGGCGGGGGCGCGGTGACGTCCCCCGTGAGATCGTAGGTCACCATGGTCTCGCCGGACTGCGGCCGCTCGAGCCAGTCCTTATGGCGCATCGACAGATGCACGTCGCGCACCCCGGCTTCCCAATGCTCGACCATGGCGACATGCGAGAAGTCGTAATCCTTCGACGAGGATTCGTAGTTCTTGCTGCGATAGATCAGGTGCACCACGGTGACGGTGCTTTCGCGCGACACCTTCGCGAGGAATTCGACGGAAGGATCATTCTTCAGATAATCGGGCAATTTGGAAATCAGATCGCGCACGGCCCGGCGCGCATTATGGATCTGCTTGTTCTTGTCGGTGTTCATCCGCGTTCGGCTGGAGAAGCGGATGTCCTTCTCGCGCTCGGTCGCCTCGAGCAGCGAATTCGGCAGATCGCCGCGGGCGCTGAACAGATCGACCTGGAAGATCAGCATGTCGCGAGCGACCTCGGCATCGAGTACGTAGTCGAGCGGCGTGTTGGAGGCGATGCCGCCGTCCCAATAATGCTCGCCTTCGATCACGACGGACGGAAAGCCCGGCGGCAGCGCGCCGGAGGCCATGATGTGCTCGGGGCCGATGGTCTTGCCGAGCTTCTTGAACTCGTAATTGTCGAAATATTTGAAGTTGCCCGAGGTGACGCCGACGGCGCCGACCGACAGGCGCGTCTTCAGATCGTTGATGCGGTCAAAATCGACCAGGCGCTCCAGCGTCTTCTTCAGCGGCGCGGTGTCGTAATAACTCTCGGCCTGCTTGCTGCCGGGCGGCCAGAGCGGCGCGGGCGGAATGCGCGGCGTGAAGAAACCGGGCACGCCGAAGGTCGCGATCAATGCGGCACTGGTCGAATTGAACAGCTCGCGGCTGTGATCGCTCTTGCCGATCGGCTTCCACGGCACCGGCGCCGACACCATCTCCCAGAATTCCTTGAGCCGCTTGACGCGGGTCTGTCCCTCGTTGCCGGCGATGATGGCGGCGTTGACCGCGCCGATCGAGATGCCGGCGACCCATTCCGGCTCGAAGTCGAAATGGCACAGCGACTGGTAGGCGCCGGCCTGATAGGAGCCGAGCGCGCCGCCGCCCTGGAGGACCAGGACGCGCTGCGCCTTCGCGGGGACTGTTGCGACTTCCGGGCTATGATCTGTCATCTGGGAACAATAGCAAAAGGCGAGCCACCGTGGCGACAGTCCGCCGCGGCGTCAATGCATCCCGGGATCAAGTCTGGCTTATCGGGGGTCCGTCGAGGCCAGGATCATGGTCCAGAACACCTTGTATTTGGTGCCGGGAGCATAGCCCGCCGCGATGCCCAGTTTTGTGACACCGCTCTTGAGCATGTTGGCGCGGTGCGGAGGCGAGTCGCGCCAGCCGGAAAACGCTTCCGCCAGCGTATGATAGCCGGCCGAGACGTTCTCGACCGCCACCGTCGCCGGATAGCCGCCCGCGCTGAGGCGCTTGGCCAGCGGTGCGCGGACGTCATGGTCCATCTTGTTGGCCGCCGCCATGGCCTGGGACTGGGATTCGGCGAGCCGCATCAGATCGGGGTCGATCACGACGGTGCCGAGGGCGTTGTTCTGGCGGTATTGCGAGATCATGATCGCTGCCGCCTGCGCATCGAGCTTGGTGCCCGGGACCGACATGTCGGCATACATCGACGGCTGCTGGACCGGTGCTTCGTTGCCGGCGCAGCCGGCGAGAAGCAAAGTGATGAGTATTGCGGCCGCAGCGCGCATGTTCAGGGGCCCCCAAATGAGGGGCCGTTGTTGCATACCAACCGTGGCTGAAAGGTGAATATTGAGGAAGATTTGAGCTTTCGGCCGAGGCGCCTGCTAGCCCGCAAATATCCGGTAGCGGCGCGGTTCGAGGCCGATCGTGTCGCCGGCGCGCAGTTCCCTGTCGCGGGGGGCGTCGATCTCGATGGTCTCGCCGCCGGATAGCGCCACCTCGGCCCGCTGCACGGGGCCGAAATTCCGGACGTGCTGCACAGCGCCCTCGAAGGCACCGCTTCCGGGCGGGCCGACCAGCATATCATGTCGCCGCACGAACAGTTTTGACGCGCCAGACACCAAGCCGTCTGCTGCAAGATTGAGTGGGCGGTCGCCGAGCCTGATGACGCCGCCTTCGACCTGGACCGGCAGCTCGATGGATTCGCCGATGAAGCCGTGGACGAAGGCGGTCGCCGGGCTTTCATAGACGTCGTCGGGCGAGCCGATCTGCTCGATCCTACCCTTGTCCATCACCACGACGCGGTTGGCGACTTCGAGCGCCTCCTCCTGGTCGTGGGTGACGAAGATCGAGGTGACGTTGATCTCCTGGTGCAGCGAGCGCAGCCATCGGCGCAGCTCCTTGCGCACCTTAGCATCGAGCGCGCCGAAGGGCTCGTCGAGCAGGAGGATGCGCGGCTCGATCGCGAGCGCGCGGGCGAGTGCGATGCGCTGGCGCTGGCCGCCGGAGAGCTGGCTCGGATAGCGGTCGGCGAGCCAATCGAGCTGCACGAGATCGAGCAGCTCCTTGACGCGCGCACGAATGGTGGACTCATCCTTGCGGCTGGCGCGCGGCTGCACGCGCAGGCCGAAGGCGACGTTCTCGAACACCGTCATGTGGCGGAACAGCGCGTAGTGCTGGAACACGAAGCCGACGTTCCGTTCGCGCGCGCCCCGCGCCAGCGCATCCTCGCCATTGAAGGAAACCTCGCCGGAATCAGGCCAGTCGAGGCCGGCGATGATGCGCAGCAGCGTGGTCTTGCCGGAGCCGGACGGACCGAGCAGCGCCAGCAGCTCGCCATTGTCGACCTTGAGATCGACGCCATCGAGGGCTTTGAAGCTACCGAACTGCTTGACGAGATTCCTGACTTCAATGGTCACTTGCGTCGTGTCCTTCGTCGAGGTGACGTTCCAGAACGGTCTTGGCGATCAGCGTGATCAGGGCCAGCATCGCCAGCAGCGAGGCGATCGCAAACGCAGCGACGAACTGGTACTCGTTGTAGAGAATCTCGACCAGCAGCGGCATGGTGTTGGTCTCGCCGCGGATGTGTCCTGATACCACCGACACGGCGCCGAATTCGCCCATCGCGCGCGCGTTGCAGAGCAGCACGCCGTAGAGCACGCCCCATTTGATGTTGGGCAGGGTGACGCGGAAGAAGGTTTGCAGGCCGGAGGCGCCGAGCGAGATCGCGGCCTCCTCCTCCTGCGTGCCCTGCTCCTGCATCAGGGGGATCAGCGCGCGCGCCACGAACGGGAAGGTCACGAAGGTGGTGGCGAGCGCGATGCCGGGCACCGCGAACAGGATCTGGATATCATGATCCCTAAGCCAGCTGCCGAAATAGCCCTGCGCGCCGAACAGCAGCACGAAGACGAGGCCCGAGATCACCGGGCTCACCGAGAACGGCAGGTCGATCAGCGTGATCAGGAAGGTCTTGCCGCGAAACTCGAACTTGGCGATGGCCCATGCCGCGACGAGGCCGAATACGAGATTGAGGCCGACCGAGATCGCCGCCACGATCAACGTCAGCTTGATCGCAGCCAGCGCTTCAGGCTCGGCAAGCGCAGAGAAATAAGCGAGAACGCCTCTCGAAAAGGCCTGCGCGAACACCAGAACCAGCGGCAGCACGACGAAGACGCTGAGGAAGATCACCGCCAGAGCGATGATGGCGATACGTATTGCGGGTGGCTCGGTGCGGAGGCTGTCGCGTGCCGCAGCGGCGTGCGCACGTGCGCGCGCATCGGTCGAAGGCAGCGAGACGGAATCTGCGATCTGCATCGTCATGATCTGCCCTCAGCGCGCCGGAATCCGGCTCTGCGCCCAGCGCTGGAGCCGGTTGACGGCGAAGATGATGACGAAGGAGACGACGAGCATGACCACGGCGATGGCGGTCGCGTCGGCATAGCGGAATTCGGACAGCCGGATCACGATCAGGAGCGGCGCGATCTCGGAGACATTAGGCAGATTGCCGGCGATGAAGATCACCGAGCCGTATTCGCCGACCGCGCGGGCGAAGGCGAGCGCGAGGCCGGTGAGCAGCGCCGGTCCGAGCGAGGGCAGGATCACGCGGATGATGGTCTGCCAGCGGCTGGCGCCGAGGCTGCCGGCGGCCTCCTCGATCTCGGGGTCGAGGTCCTGGAGCACCGGCTGCACGGTGCGCACCACGAAGGGGATGCCGATGAAGATCATGGCGACGAAGATGCCGATCGGCGTGAATGCCACCTTGATACCGAGCGCGGCGAGCGGCGCACCCAGCCAGCCCGTCTCGGCAAACAGCGCGGTCAGCGCGACGCCGGCGACCGCCGTCGGCAGCGCGAACGGCACGTCGACGATAGCGTCGAACAACCGGCGCCCGGGGAAGCGGTAACGCACCAGCGCCCAGACGATGATGCTGCCCATGACGAGATTGACGCAGGCCGCCGCAAAGGCGAGGCCGAAGGAGACGCGCAAGGCGTTGAGGGTGCGGCGGCTGGACAGGATGTTCCAGAATTGCTCGGGGCTAAGCTCCAGCGATTTCAGGAACAGCCCGGCGAGCGGAATCAGGATGATGATGGAGAGCCAGGAAAGCGTCAGTCCCATCGTGAGACCGAAGCCCGGCAATGTCCGTCGTCGTGCTGCAACTGCGCTCACCAGGCCCCCTGCTACTCCTAAGACGGCGCCCGATCAGTTCTTGTAGATCTGATCAAAGACGCCGCCGTCGGCAAAATGTTCCTTCTGCGCCTTGGTCCAGCCGCCGAAAACGTCGTCGATCGTGAACAGTTCGACCTTGGCGAAGGAGTTTTCGTACTTCTTGGCAATCTCGGCGTCGCGCGGACGGTAGAAATTGCGCGCGGCGATTTCTTGACCTTCCTTGGTATACCAATACTGGAGGTAGGCATCGGCCGCGTTGCGGGTGCCTTTTTTATCGGCAACCTTGTCGACGATCGCGACCGGCGGCTCGGCGAGGATCGATTGCGGCGGCGCCACGATCTCGAACTTCTGCGCACCAAACTCCTTCAGGGCGAGATAGGCCTCGTTCTCCCAGGCCAGCAGCACGTCGCCGACGCCGCGCTCGACGAAGGTCACGGTGGCGCCGCGCGCACCGGTGTCGAGCACCGGCACCTGCTGGTAGAGCTTTCCGATGAAGTCCTTGGCCTTGTCGGCCGAGCCGTATTTCTTTTGGGCAAAGCCCCAGGCGGCGAGATAATTCCAGCGCGCCCCGCCGGAGGTCTTCGGGTTCGGCGTGATCACCGAGACACCGGTCTTGAGCAGATCGTCCCAGTCCTTGATGCCCTTCGGATTGCCCTTGCGCACCAGAAACACGATGGTCGAGGTATAGGGCGATGAATTCTGCGGCAGACGCTTCTGCCAGTCGGTCGCGGTGAGGCCCTTGTTCGCGACGGCGTCGATGTCATAGGCGAGCGCGAGCGTCACCACATCGGCCTGCAATCCGTCGATCACGGCACGCGCCTGCGAGCCGCTGCCGCCATGCGACTGCTTGATCTCGACGCTCTTGCCGGTTTCCTTCTGATAGGCATTCGCGAACGCCTTGTTGAACTCGGCATAGAGCTCACGCGTCGGATCGTACGACACGTTCAAGAGATTGATGTCAGCGGCGAGAGCCGAGCTTACCAACAATCCAGTCAAGAGCAGCCCTGCCGCGAGCGGAACGATACGGCGCATCATGTCCATCTCCATTTACCTCGACGACGTCATCGTCATCGATGGCACGCGGGCATAACTCGGGGCGAAACGCTCTCAAGTCAACGGAACCGGATTTTCTTGTTCGTAGCCGGACAGCTCGACTGTGCTACGAAGTCTTCATCGTGTGGATGCCGCATTCTGTCTTGGCTCGGCCGCGCCAGCGACCGGCGCGTGCATCCTCGCCCTCGGCCGTTCTGCTGGTGCAAGGCATACACCCAACCGACAGGAAACCGGACTCCACCAGCGGATGACGCGGCAATTTGGCGCGGACGAAAATGGCTTCGAGTTCCTCGCGCGAGACATTGGCGAAGGGGTTGAACTTCAACCGCGCGCCATCATCCTCGACCACCGGAATGTCGGTGCGCGCATTGCCCTGAAAGCGCTTGCGGCCATTGAGCCACGCACCGAACGGCTTCAGCGCACGCGCCAGCGGCTCGACCTTGCGGATGCGGCAGCAGGCGTCTGGATCGGAGAACCAGAGGTCGCGGTCGGGATCTTCGCGCGACAGCGTCTCCTCGGCAGGCTTGATCGAGCGGACGTCCTTCAAGCCGAGTTCCGCGATCAGCGTATCGCGATAGGCCAGCGTCTCCTCGAACAGCCAGCCGGTGTCGAGGAAGATCACGGGGATCGCCGGATCGACGTCGGCCATGACCTTCAGCAGCGTCGCCGATTCCGTGCCGAAGGACGACACCAGCGCAAGCTTCTCGCGCCCGACCGCCTTCAACGCCGCGGCGATGACCTCCGCGGGCGAAGCATCGCGCAGCGCACGATCGAGCTCCTCCGCCGAGGGCAGCGCAGACACGGACACTGAAGCGACCTGGGGCGCGATTGCGTTCACGTGCCGACACCTTCGGAGTGACGCAGCTGCATTCGCCTGTGCAGCGCGGTGATGCGGCCGTCGCCGGTCGGCTGATAGAACACCGAATAGCGCTTCGCGGTCTGCATGAAGGCTTCCGCGTCGGCCTGCTTCTTGACCTCGAAGGAATCGAAGCCGGCGCGCAGCATGAACACGAACTGGTCGCGCAGCACCTGGCCGGTGGCACGCAAATCGCCGCGATAATTATAGCGCTCGCGCAGCAGGCGCGCCTGGCTGTAGGCGCGGCCATCGCGGAAGCTCGGGAACACCAATGCGACGACGGCGATCTTGCCGAGATAGGGCACGAGCTCGGCGATATCGCGATTGTTCGGCCAGATCACGCCGACCTTGCCGCCGCGCTTGAGCAGCGCGTCCGCATCGCTGAGGAAGCGCTCGGCCGGCACCAGGATGTCGCCGCCCTCGGGCAGCGGCGTGTCGACGGCAAGCTTGGCGAAGCTGTCGTCGGCGATTTTTCCGCCGTTAACGAGTGGCATAGACGCGCTCCTTGAAGGGTTCGACGCCGAGGCGCTTCACCGTGTCGACGAACAGCTCCTCCGGCCGCTCGCGCAGCGCCAGATAGGCTTCCACGATGTCCTCGACGACGTCAGCGACCTCGTCAAACTTGACGCCGGGGCCGATCAGATTGCCAAGCGCGGCGCTCTCGTCGGCACGGCCGCCGATGGTGATCTGGTAGACCTCCTCGCCGTTCTTCTCGACACCGAGAATGCCGATATGGCCAACATGATGATGGCCGCAGGCATTGATGCAGCCGGAGATGTTGATATGCAGCCGCCCGATCAGATTGGCGAGCTCATGGTTGGCAAAGCGCCGCGTCAGCTCCTGCGCGATCGGGATCGAGCGCGCATTGGCCAACGAGCAATAGTCGAGCCCCGGGCAGGCGATGATGTCGGTGATCAGGTTGACGTTCGGCGTCGCCAGCCCAAGCTTGTCGAGCGCCTTCCACAGCGCCGGCAGGTCGCGCTTGGCAACATGCGGCAGCGCCAAATTCTGCTCATGACCGACGCGGATCTCGCCGAAGGAATATTTGTCGGCGAGATCGGCCAGCGCATCCATCTGCTCGGCGGTGGCATCGCCCGGAGGCGCGCCGATCGGCTTCAGCGAGATCGTGACGATGGAGTAGCCCGGGTTCTTGTGCGCGGCGACCGAGTTCTTGCGCCACGCCTCGAAATCGGGATCGGCCGCGGCCTGGCGCAGCTCGTCCGGCATGTGCGGCAGCTTCTCATAAGCCGGATAGATGAAGCGCGAGCGGATGTCCTCGATCACCTCGTCGTCGATCTGAAGCGAGGAGTTGCGGATATGCTGCCACTCCTCCTCGACCTCGCGGGAGAACTTCTCGATGCCGAGCTCGTGCACCAGGATCTTGATGCGCGCCTTGTAGATATTGTCGCGGCGTCCGTACTGGTTGTAGACGCGCAGGATCGCCTCGATATAGCTCAGGAGATCGCGGCCGTGGACGAAGTGCTTGATGGTCTTGCCGATGAACGGCGTGCGGCCGAGACCGCCGCCGACCAGCACCTCGAAGCCGGTTTCGCCCTTCTCGTTCTTGATCAGCCGCAGGCCGATGTCGTGGACCTTGATCGCAGCGCGGTCGTGATCCGAAGCGGTGATCGCGATCTTGAACTTGCGCGGCAGGAACGAGAATTCCGGATGCAACGTAGTGTGCTGGCGGATCAGCTCCGACCAGATGCGGGGATCCTCGATCTCGCCCGGCGCGACGCCGGCCCACTGATCCGAGGTTACGTTGCGCATGTTGTTGCCGGAGGTCTGCATCGCGTGGATGCCGACGTCGGCAAGATCGGCCAGCGCATCCGGCAGGTCCGAAAGCTTGATCCAGTTGAACTGGATGTTCTGGCGCGTGGTGAAATGGCCGTAGCCGCGGTCATATTTGCGCGCGACATGGGCAAGCTGCCGCAACTGGTTCGACGCCAGCGTTCCGTAGGGAATCGCGACGCGGAACATGTAGGCGTGCAGTTGCAGATAGACGCCGTTCTGCAAGCGCAGCATCTTGAATTCGTCCTCGGTCAACTCGCCCGAGAGACGGCGTTGCACCTGGTCGCGGAATTCCGAGACGCGCTCGTTGACCAGCGTGCGATCGATTTCGTCGTAAGCGTACATGATTAAAGTGCCTTACAGCCCGACCTGCGATTAAACCGGCAAGTCGATGGTCACGCCATCGCGGCGGATCTGCTCGCGCAGATTTCCGGGCACGATCTTGCCGTCCTCGCCGATCTGGACCGGAGCGATATAGGGACCAATCGCGCCGACGTCATCGGCCACGGCCTCGGCGAGCAACGCTTTCGCCTCATCGGAGTTTCGCACGATCGCGGCGTCTGCGAGGTCAGCCGACCAGCCCTTGGCAGCAGTGCGGTAGACCACGACGCCATCCCAGGTACGGTTAGCGGTCACGACGGAGGAATCGCTGATTTTAAGTTTCTTTTGCAAGGGAGAGGTCATTCGGCAGCATCCAGGAGGTCAGAGATGATTTGTTTGGGTGTTTCGCGGCGAAGTGAACCGGTATGCCGGACCACGTCGCCGATGATGAGGATGGCGGGACCGCCATGGGTCCGCCGCACGAGCTCGGGCAGGTCGCGCAGCGTGCCGATCGCGCCTTGTGCGTCCGGCCGCGTGACGCGGGCGAACACGCCGACGGGCGTCTCGGGCGAACGGCCGGCCGCGAACAAGCCTTCGCGGATCGCGGGGGCCGCGGTCATGCCCATGTAGACCACGACGGTCATTTTGGTGTCGGTCAGCGTCGACCAGTCCACGTTCTCGGCATCGCGCGCCTTGTGCGCGGTGAGGAAGGTGATGCGGGTCGCTTCATGACGGTAGGTGAGCGGCACCTCGAAATCGGCGGCGCCGCCGAGCCCGGCAGTGATGCCGGGAATAATCGAATAGGCGATACCAGCGGCGCGCAGCGCTTCGACCTCTTCGCCGCCGCGGCCGAACACGAAGGGGTCGCCGCCCTTCAGCCGCACCACGCGCTGGCCGGATTGCGCGGCCTCGATCATGCGCTTGTTGATGGCGTCCTGGCCGATGCCGGGCTTGCCGACGCGGCGGCCGACCGGAACGCGCGTGGTGTCGCGGCGGATGCGGTCGAGAATTTCAGGGGAGACCAGTTCGTCATGGAAGACGATGTCGGCATCCTGGAGCGCGCGCAGCGCCTTGATGGTGAGAAGGTCGGGATCGCCGGGCCCAGCGCCGACCAGCGCGACGGAGCCTTCCGGCTTGTCGGCACGCGCGAACGCGGACGGATCGGAAATCGCCCTGATCGCGGCGTCGGCCTCGCCCTTGCGGCCCGCGAGCACAGACGCGCCGATCGGACCGTCGATGAAGCGCTCCCAGAAGCGGCGGCGCAGCGGAAACTCGGCGATGCGCTCGTTGATGGATTTGCGGAAGCCGCCGATGAACTCGGCGAGCTCACCGATGCGGGCCGGCAGCAGCGCCTCGATCTTCTCGCGCACGCGCCGCGCCACCACCGGCGAGGTGCCGCCGGTGCCGATCGCGACCACGACATCACCGCGATCGACGATCGCCGGGAAGATGAAGCTGGAATGTTCGAGATCGTCCATGACGTTGACGGGCAGGCCGAGCGCCTTGGCGCGCGCCGACATGGCAACGCCGACATCGCCCGCGCCGGCGCAAACGATGGCAATGACGCCCGAGAGATCGGCGGTGAGCGGATCGCCAGTGGCGATTTCAACCCGCGCAGCGTCTTCGGAACTGAGGCTCAGGTCCTGATTGCCGTCGATCGCATGCACGCGGATGCGCGCACCGGCAGCAGCGAGCACGCGCAGCTTGGCGCGCAAAAGCTCACCCGCGCCGATGAGGACCACCGGACCGGCCTTGAGATCGAGGAACACCGGCAAGAACCGCATGCGATACTCGCTTCCCCCACATCCGGGGTTGACTGGAATTATTTTCTATATATGTGTCGTTTCGAGCGTGCAAAGAGAAAATTTTTTCTTCTCTTCTGCACCGCAACTATAGAAAATTCGCCTCCAAACGCAAAGTGGCAGAGATGCATCTTCTCAGGACCGATTCCGGTGCAGATGGACGGGACTTCCGGGCTCCCGTTTCCGAGCAAATTCCCGTCGGGCTGACCGCCCCCAGCATGGACCATTTGGACCAGCTTGAGGCGCAGAGCATCTACATTTTCCGCGAGGCCTTCGGCCGCCTGAAGAAGATCGCCCTGCTGTGGTCGCTCGGCAAGGACTCCAACGTCATGATCTGGCTGGCGCGCAAGGCGTTCTTCGGCCGGCTGCCGTTCCCGGCCCTCCACGTCGATACCGGCAAGAAGTTTCCGGAGATGTATCGCTTCCGCGATCACTACGGGAAAGAGTGGGAGCTCGACCTGCGCGTCGAACCCTGCCCGCCGATCGATGCCGTCGACCCAACGCTGCCGCCGGCGGCCCGTTCCGCTGCGCGCAAGACCGAAGGTCTGAAGATGGCGCTCGCCAAATTCGGCTTTGACGGCCTGATCGCCGGCATCCGCCGCGACGAAGAGGCGACGCGCGCCAAGGAGCGCGTGTTCTCGCCGCGCGGGCTCGAAGGCAATTGGGACGTGCGCGATCAGCCGCCGGAGTTCTGGGACCATTTCAACGCCTCGCCGCCGCAAGGCGCGCATTTGCGCATCCATCCGATCCTGCATTGGACCGAGGCCGACATCTGGGCCTACACCAAGCGCGAGAACATTCCGATCATCCCGCTGTATCTCGCCAAGGACGGCAAGCGCTATCGCTCGCTGGGCGATCAGGACATCACCAATCCGGTCGCGTCGACCGCGTCGACCATCGACGAGATCCTGGTCGAGCTCGAGCAGACCAAGGTGCCGGAGCGCGCCGGCCGTGCGCTCGACCACGAGACCGAGGACGCCTTCGAGCGTCTGCGCGTCGCCGGCTATCTCTGATTCAAGGACGCAACGCGGCTATGAACATGATCGTCACCCCCGCTTCGCCCGCCACTCCGAACGGCACCACGCGTCCGCAGGTCCGCATCGTCATCGTCGGCCATGTCGATCACGGCAAGTCGACGCTGGTCGGGCGCCTGCTGCACGAGACCGGCAGCCTGCCCGACGGCAAGCTCGAGATGCTGAAAGCCGTCAGCGCGCGGCGCGGCATGCCGTTCGAATGGTCGTTTCTGCTCGACGCGCTCCAGACCGAGCGCGACCAGGGCATCACCATCGACACCACGCAGATCCGCTTCCGCACCAATTCGCGCGACATCGTGCTGATCGACGCGCCGGGCCATGCCGAATTCCTGCGCAACATGATCACCGGCGCCTCGCAGGCTGACGGCGCGGTGCTGATCATCGATGCGCTCGAAGGCGTGCGCGACCAGACCCGGCGGCACGGCTATCTGCTGCACCTGCTTGGCGTGAAGCAGGTCGCGATCGTCGTCAACAAGATGGACCGCGTCGATTTCAGCGCCGAGCGCTTCAAAGAAATCAGCGACGAGATCTCGGCGCATTTGCAGGGCCTCGGCGTGACGCCGACGGCCGTGATCCCGATCTCGGCCCGCGACGGCGACGGCGTCGCGGAGCGCACCGACCGCATCAGCTGGTACAAGGGTCCGACCGTGGTCGAGGCGCTGGACCAGCTCGAGCCGGCGCGTCCGCTGGAAGCCCTCGCCCTGCGCCTGCCGGTGCAGGCGATCTACAAGTTCGACGACCGCCGCATCGTCGCGGGCCGCATCGAATCCGGCAGCCTCATTGCCGGCGACGAGATCGTGATCATGCCGGCCGGCAAGATCGCCAGGATCAAGACGGTCGAAAGCTGGCCGGTAACGCCGGTCGCGGGACGGCAGGGCGCGGGCCGCTCGGTCGGCATCACGCTCGACCGCGAATTGTTCATCGAGCGCGGCGACATCGTCGCGCATGTCGGCTCCGCACCGCGCGAGACCCGCCGTCTGCGCGCGCGCATCTTCTGGCTGCACGACAAGCCGCTCGCCAAGGGCGACCAGCTGCTGGTCCGCTGCGGCCCGAAGGAGAGCCGCGCCACCGTCGTCGCCATCGAGAAGGCGGTCGATCCCGGCGAGCTGTCGAGCGTCGAGAACAAGGCGATCGGCCGCAACCATGTCGGCGAGATCGACATTTCCCTTTCGAGCCCGATTGCCGCCGATCCCTACACCGAGAATCCGCGGACCGGCCGTCTCGTGATCGAGGTTTCGGGGCGCATCGCCGGCGGTGGTCTCGTGCTGTCGGTCGATGCCGGCCAGCGCGCCGTGCCGGTCGACATCGTGCCGGTGGAATCGGCGCTGCGGCCCGACGAACGCTCCGCGCGCTACCGCCACAACGGCGCGGTGGTCTGGCTCACCGGCCTGCCGGCGTCCGGCAAATCGACGTTGGCAAAGGCGCTGGAACGTCGGCTGTTCACCAATGGCGGCTCGCCGATCCTGCTCGACGGCGACACGTTGCGCGCCGGGCTCAACAACGATCTCGGCTTCTCCGCCGCCGACCGCAGCGAGAACATCCGCCGCCTCGCGGAGGTCGCGACCCATCTCGCCCGCAACGGCCACATTGCGATCGTCGCCGCCGTCTCGCCGGCCCGCGAGGACCGCGCGACCGCGCGACGCATCGCCGACACCGCGTTCCGCGAGATCCACGTCGCGACGCCGGCAGAGGTCTGCGAGGATCGCGATCCCAAGGGCCATTACAAGAAGGCCCGCGCCGGCGCGCTGGCGTCGTTCACCGGCATCGGCAACGACTACGAGCGACCCGAGGCTGCCGAGCTCGTGATCGACACGTCGGCCCGCACGGTTGCGGACGCTGCTGACGAGATCGAACGGATGCTGAAGACCACCGGCGTGCTGTTCGACGAGCTCGTGGACCTCGCCGCGAATATTTGAGGCCGTCCTATTTTCCCCGGCTGTCGTCGCCCGGCTTGACCGGGCGACCCAGTATTCCAGAAACAGCGTTGGGTCACGGAGAAGCCGCGGCGTACTGGATTCCCCGCCTTCGCGGGGAATGACAACGGTGCGTCGGGCCGCACACCTCGCCTTGACATTTTGACAACTTTTGGAGGCCTTCTCACGGCCCCGATTTTGAGGCTAATAGGCCCTGAAAGCCGCCCCCTATGGGCGCATTTTGCTGCTGTCGGGTCAAAAGCAGCCAAAAAACAGCCATTTCCAACAAGAAAGCCCATCATGAAACGCGTCGACGCCCACGGATTGAAGATCGCTCCCGTCCTGTTTGACTTCATCGCCAAGGAAGCGGCCCCGAAAACGGCGATCGCGCCGGATGCGTTCTGGGCCGGGGTCGCCGCCATCATCAAGGATCTGGGGCCGAAGAACCGCGCGCTGCTCGCCGTGCGCGACACGCTGCAGGCCAAGATCGACGACTGGCACCGTGCCAACAAGGGCAAGGCGTTCGACCTCGATGCCTATACCGCGTTCCTGAAGGAGATCGGCTATCTCGTCCCCGAGCCGGCGACGCAGAAGGTCGAGACCGCCAATGTGGACGAAGAGATCGGCAAGATCTGCGGCCCGCAGCTCGTCGTGCCCCTCACCAACGCGCGCTATGCGCTGAACGCGGCGAACGCGCGCTGGGGCTCGCTCTATGACGCCTTCTACGGCACCGACGCGATTCCGCACGATCCTTCCGAGAGCGGCAAGGGCTACAACAAGGCGCGCGGCGACAAGGTGATCGCCAAGGCCAAGGCGTTCCTCGATGCCGCCGTGCCGCTGGCGACCGGCAGCCACACCGACGTCACCGCCTACAGCGTCGTCGCGGGCCAGCTCGCGGTGAAGCTGAAGAGCGGCAACGCAACGGCGCTGAAGAACGCCGCGCAATTCGCGGGCTTCCAGGGTGATGCCGCCGCGCCGTCCGCCGTGCTCCTCACCAACAACGGCCTGCACGTCGAGGTCAAGATCGACCGCAGCAGCACGATCGGCAAGGACGACCCGGCCGGCGTCGCCGACATGATCATGGAATCCGCAGTCTCGACCATCCTCGACATGGAGGACTCGGTCGCCGCGGTCGACGCCGAGGACAAGGTGCTGGTCTATCGCAACACGCTCGGCCTGATGAACGGCACGCTCTCGGCCGATTTCGAGAAGGGCGGCAAAACGCTGACCCGTTCGCTCAATGCCGACCGCAGCTACAAGACGCCTGACGGCAAGGGCGAGGTCAAGCTGCACGGCCGCAGCCTGCTGCTGATGCGCAATTGCGGTCACCACATGTTCACCGACGCCGTGCTGGACGAGAAGGGCGAGGAGATTCCGGAAGGCCTGCTCGACGCTGCCGTCTCAGGGCTTCTTGCCATTCACGACATCAAGGGCAACTCCAAGGTCAAGAACAGCCGCACCGGATCTGCCTATATCGTCAAGCCGAAGATGCATGGCCCGGACGAGGTGTCGCTGACCTGCGAGATCTTTGACCGCGTCGAGAAGATGCTCTCGCTGCCCGAGAACACGCTCAAGGTCGGCATCATGGACGAGGAGCGGCGCACCACCGTCAACCTCAAGGCCTGCATCCAGCGCGCCTCCAAGCGCATCATGTTCATCAACACCGGCTTCCTCGACCGCACCGGCGACGAGATCCACACCTCGATGGAAGCGGGCCCGATGATCCGCAAGAACGAGATGAAGGCGCAGGCCTGGATCAAGGCCTATGAGGACTGGAACGTCGACATGGGCCTGATCGACGGCCTGCCCGGCCACGCCCAGATCGGCAAAGGCATGTGGGCCGCGCCCGACAAGATGGCGGACATGCTGCAACAGAAGCTCGCGCATCCGCAGGCCGGCGCCACCACCGCCTGGGTGCCGTCGCCGACCGCTGCGACGCTGCACGCCCTGCACTATCACCAGGTCAACGTCACCGCGCGCCAGCAGGAACTCACCAAAGGCGGTCCGCGCGCGAAGCTGTCCGACATCCTCACCATTCCGGTGTCGAAGTCGAACTGGGCGCCCGACGACGTCAAGCAGGAGATCGACAACAACTGCCAGGGCATTCTCGGTTACGTCGTGCGCTGGATCGACCAGGGCGTCGGCTGCTCCAAGGTGCCTGACATCCACGATGTCGGCCTGATGGAAGACCGCGCCACCTTGCGCATCTCGAGCCAGCATCTCGCCAACTGGCTGCACCAGGGTGTCATCACCGAGGCGCAGGTGATGGAATCGCTCAAGCGCATGGCCGTCGTCGTCGACAAGCAGAACGCGGGCGACGCGATCTACAAGCCGATGGCGCCCGCCTTCGACGGGGTCGCCTTCAAGGCCGCCTGCGACCTCATCTTCAAGGGCCGCACGCAGCCGAACGGCTACACCGAATACATCCTCACCGCGCGCCGCCGCGAGGCCAAGGCTGCGGGCTAAAGCCCGATCATTCAAACACCAAAGCCCCGGCTCGCGCCGGGGCTTTTTTGTTTTCGGGCCGTAGCCCGGATGGAGCGCAGCGCAATCCGGGACCGGCGTTGCTTGGGGCAGGCCCCCGGATTTCGCTGCGCTCCATCCGGGCTACACGCCCCATCCCGCTAAAACACCGTCAGATATTTCAACAGCGACACGACGCCGATGATGATGACGACCACGCGCGCGATCTGCTTGGCGCGACCGTCCATGGGCAGCATGTTGATGAGATAGAGCACGAGAATGACGACGAGAAAGGTGACGAGTACGCCGACCAGCATCGCAAGGACCCCCCTTCAGGCAAATTGTCTGACGGTGTTCTAACGCCCATCTCCCGCGCAGGTTCCATCACCGCAACCCACTGCAACTTCTAGTAAATACGTACTTCTACGATCAGCCGGCCTGCCTAAAACTTTACCCTTTTCGTTTCAGATGCAGAAACCGTTTGGGTGATGCGCCGCAAACGGCATGCGATTGCCGATCTGCCTGCCCCTCCGTTTTGATGTTGCCGGGGCGTCTTGACGAACTTTGCAATGGGAATTTTGGGGGGCTTCGATGCTGAATCGTCTGACCGTGTCCGCGCTGCTGAAGGCGGTGATCGCCATCACGTCGGTCTGTGTGGTGATTGCACTCTCGCTCACCGCCTACGCCTCCTGGGACCGCCTCAAGACCGCCAACCGCATCTCGCAGATCGCCGACGCCTCCGCCGATCTGTTCAAGGCGATGCACAATCTGCGCACCGACCGCTCGACCACGTCCCGGCTGCTGAACGCGACCGAGCCGATGGACTCCGAGATCGAGAGATATCTGCGCGCGCTGCGCGATGCCCAGATGCCGGCGATGGCCCGCGCGCTCGAGCTGCTGCCGAGCATCGACTTCCCGCAATCGGGCGCGCTGGTGCCTGAGCTCGCGCGGCTCTACAAGCTGCTGGGCGAAGAGCAGAAGCAGTTCTGGGAGGATGTTGCCAAACCGAAGGACCAGCGCCGCGCCGGCCTGACCAAGGAATACATGGAGACGACGCAGGGGCTGCTCGACGTGCTCGACAAGCTCTCGGGCGTCCTCGCCGCCACCGTCAACCACCAGGATGCCGTGATCGACCAGCTGCTGTCGATCAAGCAGAGCGCCTGGCTGCTCCGCAACACCGCGGGCGAGGCCTCACTGATCGTCTCGACCGGACTTGCGGCCGGCAAGATCTCGCCGGAGGGCCGCTACAACTATACCCAATTTGTCGGCGGTACGGCCGCGATGTGGAAAGCGCTGGAATTGTCGACCTCGGGCATGCAATTGCCGCCCGCGCTCGCATCCGCCATGACCACGGCCAAGACCGCTTATTTCGAGCCGCAATATCTCACCCTGCGCGACCGTCTCGCGGACACCCTGGTCAAGGGTGAGAAGGCCGAGCTGACGGCCAACCAGTGGAGCCCGCTCACGGTCGGCCGTATGGCCAGTGCGGTCGCGGTGGCCGAAGCCGCGCTCGACGCCGCCCGGAGCTACACGCAGGAGCAGCGCAGTACCGCACAGCGCGCGCTGATCGTGCAGCTTGCACTCCTGGCGCTCGCCATCGGCCTCGCCGTCGGCGCGGTCATGCTGGTCAGCCGCCGCGTCATCCATCCCCTCAACACCATCCGCGACGCCATGCTCAAGGTCGCCGGCGGCGACCTTGCCGTCGACAGCGGCTATCTCGACCGCCAGGACGAGATCGGCGCGCTTGCCGGCGCGCTGGAAACCTTCAAGCAGCAGGCGACCGAGAAGCTCAAGATCGAAGAGCATGAGCGCGAGCGCAATGTCGGCGCGGCCGCGCGCCAGCGCGCCGTCGAGACTTATGTCGGCGAGTTCGAGGGCGCGGTGCGCAAGACGCTCGGCGAACTGAGCGAAGCGTCCGGCGAGATGCGCAAGACCTCGGGCGACCTCTCCGCGGTGTCGCGCCAGACCAACGACCGCGTCCAGGTCGCCGGCAAGGCCTCCAACGACGCCTCCATGAGCGTCGACAGCGTCGCCGCCGCGGCCGAGGAGCTGTCTGCCTCGATCAACGACATCAGCCAGCAGGCGGCGCACGCCGCGGGCATTGCCAGCCGCGCCGTCAACCAGGCCCGCGAGACCGACGGCACGGTGCAAGGGCTGGCGCAGTCCGCAGGACGCATCGGCGAGGTCGTCGGCCTGATCAACACCATCGCGGCGCAGACCAATCTGCTCGCGCTCAACGCCACGATCGAGGCCGCACGTGCGGGCGAAGCCGGGCGCGGTTTCGCGGTCGTCGCCTCCGAGGTGAAATCGCTGGCCAGCCAGACCGCAAAAGCCACCGAGGAAATCTCCGGGCAGATCGCCGACATTCAGAGGGTGGCGAGCGACGCCATCAACGCGATCCAGACCATCGGTGGCATCATCGGCGAAGTGAACGAGGTCGCGACCGCGATTGCCGCCGCCGTGCAGGAGCAGGGCGCGGCGACCCAGGAGATCACGCGCAGCACGCAATTTGCGGCGCAGGGCACCAGGAACGTCTCGGACAACATCACCGGCGTGAAGGCCGACGCGGATGCTGCCGCCGGTGCGGCGGACAACGTCAAGCAGGCCTCGGAAACGCTGGAGACGCAGAGCCGCCAGCTCGGCCAGCAGGTCAGCGACTTCCTGGGGAAGATCCGCGCGGCGTAGGACTTGCGGATTGGATAGAAAGCTGCCGCTACACCTTCAGTGTCGTCCCGGCGAACGCCGGGACCCATAACCACAGGGAGAAGTTGTCGCGCGCGAGCTGCTAACCACGTGCCTTCGTCAAACCGCTTCCTGTGGTTATGGATCCCGGATCTGCGCTCCGCTTGTCCGGGACGACACTGGAGATCGAGGCGCTAGCGCCGCAACCTACTTGAGGCCGCACCGCCCCTACTCCTTCGCGACCACCGGCACCTGGCGGAACCTGGCGCGCACCGAATCCGGCAGCGGCGAAAAATTCATCGCGACGCCGCGGCGGTCGTTGGCGTTGCGGTTGGCGACCACCAGGCCATCGCTGCCCGCGACGATGTCACCCTTGCGCAAGGTCGGATCGTCCTCGACCTTGACCTGGGCAAGTCCGACCGGATCCTTGCCGTTGCACGTGCAGCCCGCGACGATCTCGTTGCGGAAGCGGAACGCGTTGGGCAGGTCGGAATAGGATTTTCCCTTGTCCGTCGTGGCGTCGTCGATGTTGCTGCCATAGACCAGCGAGGTTTCCGACGTCGGGCAGAAGCTCTTGCAGGATTTCGCCTTGCTTTCGGCGTCGTTTCCTTGCGCCGGGAAGTAGCGGCCATCGCAGCTGCGCACGCAATAGGCGATGCCGCCGCCATAAGAGGTCCGCTGGCGCGGCGTGTCGTAGCGCGGCATGTCATCGGTCGGGAACGGCATGCGGATCTCCGGCGCGGAGCGCGCGCGGAAGCCGCCGAACAGCGCCGAGAAGAAGTCTTCCGCATGCGCCGACGGCGTCAACGCGAGGCCGAGCGAGGCGACGGCGAAGCACGCCGCCGCGCCGCCGGCCAGTTTGCCGATCGAACGTCTGTTCATATGACCTCGCCCATCAGTTCACTGCCGACGTCGTGATGTTCAGCGCCTGCCGTCCCGAAGGCAGCGTCGTCACCGGCGGGCGCTTGCGTACCGGGTCGCCGCCCTTGTCGTACCCCTTGGCCATCAGCGGGGCGTTCTTCGGCAGCACCACCACCTTGGCGCCGACATTGACGCGGCTGAACAGGTCCGTGACGTCCTCGTTGGTCATGCGAATGCAACCAGAGGACACGAACTTGCCGATCGTGGTGGGATCGTTGGTGCCGTGGATGCGGTATTCGCTCGAACCGAGATACATCGCGCGTGCGCCGAGCGGATTGCCGGGACCGCCGGCGACGAAGCGCGGTAGATAAGGCTGACGCGCGATCATCTCGGCCGGCGGATGCCAGTCCGGCCACTCGGCCTTGCGACTGACGCTCTGCACGCCGGCCCAGGTGAAACCTTGTCGGCCGACGCCGACGCCGTAACGGATCGCGCGGCCATTGCCGAGCACGTAATAGAGGTAAGTGTTGCCGGTATCGATGACGATGGTCCCGGCCGGCTCGTTCCGGTCGAAGCTGACGATCTGCTTGCGCAGCCGGTCGGGCAGCGCGGCATCCTCGTCGGCGGCCTGCGGCGCCGCGTTGACATAACCCCGCGAATAGCTCGGGTCCTGCGGATATCCCTGCGGCTGCATCGGCGCGTAGCCGAGCGTCTGGGCCTGTGCCGCGAAGGGCACGGTCAGCAATGCTGTCGCGAAGGCAATGGCGGTGGTGGCGCGCAGCGAGAAGCGGCGACGGACTGGAGAGAACCTTGTCATGTGCTGCCCCGTTGGATGTGCATCAGGTGATGCGGCTCCCAACAAACGCAGCTGGACCGACTCAAGTTCCACCGCTCGTTGCGGCAGCGAGGTCACAGTCAAGCGAGCAAAACTTCACGAAACCGCGATGGAACCGGAACGTCCGCCCGGACGTTCTACTGCCAACAATGGGCGCGCGGAGGCTTCCGTGCGGGAGGAGATATTGTGCGCGTCCTTCCCACTGAACGTCTGATTTCCGGCAACAACGAGGGCGACCCGCTTCCCGACAGCCATGTCGAGCTGCCGCCGGTGATCCGCCGCACCGAGTTTGTCGCCTTTACGCTCGCCGGTCTGTTTCTGATTGCCGTGGTCGCGGTGCTCTACGTCGCCAGGGCGTTCTTCCTCCCGGTCGTGATGGCGGTCGTCGCCGGCACCATGTTGTCGCCGGCCGCCAGCTTTCTCGAGCGGCGGCATGTGCCGCGCGCCCTCGGCGCCGTGCTGATCGTGATCGCGGTGACGACGGTGGTCGCCTTCGTCGTCGCGCTGATTGCCGTGCCAGCGATGGAGTGGAGCTCGCGCCTGCCGGAATTGGGCGCGCAGTTGAAGGAGAAGATGCACGTCTTCGACCGGCCGCTGGCGCTGTGGAAGGAGTTGCAGACGATGGTGGGCGGCTCCGAGGGGCTGCCAAGCCTTCCGCTGCCGAAAGCCGAATGGGTGCAACCGACGCTGGAATTCCTGTCGCCGACCTTCGCCGAATTCCTACTGTTCTTCGCCACCCTGATCCTGTTCATCGCGAGCTGGCGCGACCTGCGGCGGGCGCTGATCATGAATTTCGGCGATCGCGATGCGCGGCTGCGCACGCTGCGGATCCTCAACGAGATCGAGGTCCATCTCGGCAACTATCTTTTGACGGTGACACTGATCAACGTCGGCGTGGGCATCGCAACCGGTCTCATCTGCGCCATCACCGGCATGCCCAATCCGGCCGGGCTCGGCGCGCTTGCGGCGGCGCTCAACTTCATCCCGATCATCGGACCGGTCGCGATGTTCGTCATTCTGGTCGTGGTGGGGCTCGTCGCCTTCCCGACCATCGGCGGCGGACTGATGGCGGGGCTCGCCTTCGGCGGCATCACCTTCCTGGAAGGGCACTTCGTCACGCCGACCATCATCGGGCGCAGGCTTTCCCTGAACGCGCTTGCCGTCTTCATCGCGCTGGCCTTCTGGACCTGGCTGTGGGGGCCGATGGGCGCATTCCTGTCGTCGCCGCTCCTGATCGTCGGGCTGATCCTGAAGGAGCATCTGCTGCCGGAGAATTCGCCGCAGCTGCCGCAGGCATGACCGGTTTCCCGAACGGAACTTACCCGGGCACGAAACGTTTTCCGGCTATCTCAGCCGCCAACAGCTTTGGAGCTCCTGATGTCAACCAATGGCGAAACCGGGATGAGAGACTGGACCGACAAAGCCACCAGAGAACGCCTCGAGAAGGATGTAGCAGCCGTGAAAAGCGATATCGCCGCCCTCACCGATCAGATCACCGACGCGCTCAACACCTTTGCCAATTCCACCAGCAAGCAGGCCCGCCGCGGCTATCGCCAGGCCCGCGAGAGCGTGGATTCCGCGGTCGACGACATGTCGGATCGCGGCAGCGCCATGATGGAAGCTGCGCAAGACGCCTACGGCTCGATCGAGGAAACGCTGGAAGATGCCATCACGCAGCGGCCGCTCGCGACCGTCGGACTCGCGCTCGGCATCGGCTTCCTGATCGGCGTCGCCTGGCGCCGGTAGCGTGGGCGCAAAACCTTGACGTTGTTACGGCGGCGCTGTTGCGCCGTCGCTGCCGGCTTGCGGGGATCTGAGGAGCAAGGCCATGTTACAGCGCATCATCGACGGCATCAGCGCATCGACGGGCACGACCGTCCGCCTGACATCGCTCGCCGCGGGCGCGGCACTCGCGCTCTTCATCACCACGGGCTTTCTCTGCGCGGCCGCCTTCATCTCGGTCCTTCAGACCTACGGACCGGTGCAGGCCTGCCTCGCCGGCGCCGGCATCTTCTTCCTGCTGACGCTTGCCGCGGCGGGGAGCTATTGGGGCTACAAGCGGGAGATGCGGAAGCGCGCCCGGATCGCCGCCGAGCGCGCCGCGAAGTCGGCCGCTTCGAGCATGCTCGCCGACCCCATGCTGCTCGCGACGGGCCTCCAGATCGTTCGCGCCATCGGAATCAAGCGGCTGCTGCCGATCCTGGCGATCGGCGGCGTCGCCCTTGGAATCATGGCGAGTCGCGCCGGCGCATCCGACGACGCCTCGGCTGAACCGGCCGAATAGCGGTCGAAGCGCTAAGATAATTTCGTCGTCGGCGGAACGAGCGAGCTTGCGGGAATTCCATCCGGCGATCATGCGCAATTTTGCGCCAGATTGGACAATTCCAGCCCCCCTCACGCAAACGCTACTCGGATAGGCGGGCGGTTGCCGCTAAAAGCAGCGCCCGTGATTCTAAAAGTCATTTTCCGCGATGAAACCGTCCGTCAAGGCGAACCTCGCCGCATTCCATCACGATGCCAGATTGTATTTGACGCTCGGCATTGCCAACTGGTCGGTGTTCGTCGACCACATCCCGAACAACGTCGTTAATCTCCTGACGCTCCGAAATTTCGGCTTCAGCGGCGCCGCTGACCTGTTCGTGTTCGTGGTGGGTTATGGCGTCGCCATCATTCACGGCAGGATGGCGCTGGAGCGCGGTTACGTCGTCGCGGCGACGCGCATCTTCCGCCGCGTCTGGCGGCTCTACGCTGCCTATGTCGTGCTCTTCGTGATCTATATCGACACCATCGCCTATGTCGCCTCGCAATCGATGGCGCCGGAGATCATCCACGAATACAACATCTCGGGCATTCTCGATCATCCGCTGCGCATCCTGGTCCGCGGCCTCGTGCTCCAGGAAGAGCCGCTGAACCTCGACCTCCTGCAACTTATGATCCCGCTGATGGCGTTCTTTCCGTTTGCGCTATGGGGTTTGTTGCGGCGGCCGAACCTGACGCTGGCGGCATCGGTCGCGCTATACGTTGCGGCGCGCTGGTTCGAATGGAATTTCCGGGTCTATCCGGACCAGGACTGGACCTTCAATCCGCTGTGCTGGCAGATGCTGATGGTCCTGGGCGGCTGGTTCGCCGTAACAGGCGCCTCCGGACGCGCGTTGCACGGCATGTCCTGGCTGCGGATCCTCGCGGGTGCCTATCTCATCTTCGCGATGGCCGTCACCTTGATGCGGCATTCGCCCGCGCTGGCCGTCTATTTGCCGGACTTCGTCGTCAACAGCATCGCGCCGACAGACAAGGAAAACCTCGCGCCCTATCGCGTGATCCATTTCCTCGCGCTCGCCTTCCTCGCGACCCATCTCATTCCGGCCGACCACCCCGGCCTGAAGTTGCGGCCGCTTCAGGCGGTGATCACATGCGGCGAGGAATGGCTCGCGGTGTTCTGCGTTGCCGTGTTCCTGTCCTTCGCCGGCCATCTCATCCTGATCACCGGACCGAACCTCGTGGTGATGCAGATCGCGGTAAGCCTCGTTGGCTTCGCGGCGATGACGGCTGTGGCCTATTACATCTCGTGGTCGAGGCGGCAGGACCTTCCGGCCGCCCTGCGGCAGCAGGCCTAGAGCTCCGTTCCGATCCAATCGGAACGGAGCTCTGGATTCCTGTCTTGACGCGTTTTCTTCACGCGGACCGGTATCCACTTCGCTCGAAAACGCTCTAGCCAAATAATCGTGCGATTCTGCTAGGCCGAGACCTGTGGCTGCGCTATGCGGGGAGCCTCTGCGTGAGGGGACCGGGCGTGGCGATGGCAAAGGGCGGGGGTGATGAGGCTGACAGCGCGCCCCGGCGCGGCCGGCCGCGATCGATCGAGACCACCAACGCCATTCTCGAAAGCGCCTATGCGCTGATGGCCGCCACCGGCCTTGCCGCCACCTCCATCGACGCCGTCGCACGCCACTCCAGCGTCTCCAAGATGACGATCTACAAATGGTGGCCGTCGCGGGAAGCGCTGCTGATCGACGCCTTCCTTCATCATGCCGCGCAGATGCTGCCGCTGCCGCCTGCGAGCTCCGGCAGCCCCGCGGCGCGCGCACGCCGCCATGCCGCGGCCTATGCCGAGGCGCTCCAGGGCGAGTTCGGCAAGGTGCAGCTCGCCGTCGTCTCCGAATGCATTTCCAAGACCGGCTCGGCGGAGCTGTTCTATGCCCGCTACCTGCAATTCCGCCGCGACGCACTGGTCGAGATGATCGCCGCGGGCCAGACGGATGGCAGCATCCTGGCGGAGGGAGCGCCCGAGGATCTCTACGACGCCATCTATGGCAGCCTGTTCTACCGCTACGTCTTCGGCATTGCACCGATCACGCCGGCCTACGCGCGCAATCTGGTCGACCTGGTGCTGCGGCCGAAGGGTTAGAGCATGATCCGGAAAAGTGTGAAGCGGTTTTCCGAAAAGATCATGCTCAAAACAACAATCTGAAGCGCGACCTCTATCGCACCGGCCTGACCGGCGCCGAGATCTTGTCCGTGCGGTCGCGCTCGGACATGTCGACCACCGTCTCCATCGGCGCCGTCAATTCATAGACGTAGGAGGCGTCGGTGAAGTAGCGCTTGGCGGTGCCGCCGAGCGCTTCGGGCGCGACACGGTCGAGCAGGATCAGGCCGAAATCGGAATCCGGGCGGCGCGTCGCCTCGCTGGTGTTGAACTCCTCCCAGCGGAAATGGAAGACCTCGTCGGTCCCCTCGCCCGTCACCGTCCAATTCGCGGTGATGTGCGGATGCTTTCCGACCAGCGACAGACCTTCGTCGGAGTGCGAGGCGAGCTCGAAGAACAGGAGCGATAGGCTCTGCGCGGCGCGTGCGCTGACCGCGATGTCGGGGCCGGTGACGGCGATGCGGTCGGCATGCGGGATGGCGCGCGCCTCGAACAGGCCCTTCAGCTTGACGCCCTGCCACTGGCTCTCGCTGAGCAGCGAGACCACGTTGGACATGGCGTGGATGCGGCCGATCAGCAGTTCACGCGCAACGTCGATGTCCGAGCCGTGGCGCAGCGTGCGCGTCACGATCGACTGGATCACCGCCAGGATGTTCTTGACCCGGTGGTTGAGCTCGTCGATGACGGCGGTCAGCCGGCGCTCGAAGCCGATCCGCACCTGGATTTCCCGGCTGAGCCGCAGATTGTTGTAGGCGACATAGCCGAACAGGCCGCACACCATCGCGGTGATGGCAAAACCGATCGCCGCCACGATGATCGCCGTCTGCTCGGCGCGCCGCGCCGAATTGGTCTTGGCGTAGTAGCCGAGATGCCAGTCGCGCCCGCCAAAGCTCACCGTGCGCGTCGCCGACGGCGCCGGCCCGTCCGCGGCCGTCATGCGTGACGAGACCACGCCCTGGTCGTTGGCAACGAGCTCGCCACCTTCCCTGCGCGGATCCTTCAGCGCGACAGAGAACAACGACATGTCGTCATTGGTCAGCATCAGGGAGGCGAGCTCGTAGGAAAATGTGACGAAGCCGGCCGGCTCGGTCGCACCCTCGGGAATGACGGGCGCGGCCACGATGATGCCGATGGGCCCGCCGCCCCGCAGCAACTGAACCGGGTCCGAGGCGACCGACCTCTTCTCGACACGCGCACGCGTCAGCATGGCGCTGCGCACCTGATCCTGCTCGTAGCTGCGGCCGGGCAGCGCCTTGGTCTCGTTGCTGCGCGGCTCGAGGTCCATCAGCACGTCGATCGGCTGGGTGACCTTCGCAAGATCGATCGGCTTGTCGTCATACGAGCGGATCTGCGGATTGGGGAAGCCGGCGCTCGCGATCGCGTCCTCCGCCGGCAGAAGCTCGTTCGGCTTCAGCCGGGCGACCCACCCGGCGACCACGAAATCGGTCTTGAAGGCGTAGATGGCCGAGCGCAGCGGCTCCAGCATGTTCGGCTTGATGACCGACGGCGCACGGAACAAGCCTGAGGCGACACGCGCGAGCAGCTCGCGCTCGGTCAGCCGGTCCTGGACCAGGCTCGCATGGACGTCGATCGCGCGCGCCAGCGCGATCCGGTCCAGTGCCAGCTCCTGGTCGTGGACGCGATAGGCCGCGAGCCCGGAGAGCAGGGCTCCGAGCAGGGCGATGAAACCGATGATAAAACCCAGCCGGACCACTTCGACTACTCAGGCGAAAACAGCAGGTCGGCAATAAACACGGAGCATATCAACGCCGCTCGAACGGCCATGTGCCGAAACAGAGTGGACCCCAGTAACGGAGATAATGAAGGAGGAGGCATCAGTACGCAACTTCGGTCGCCTGAAAAGCTTAATTCGCCCGGCCGATGGTCTGGCCATGAAGGCTTTGCTCCGGGCACCGGAGGTAGTTAATCGCCGTGTCCGAAATTTGTTCCGCGGATGCGGCTTTTGCCCCAGACGTTAACGGCGGAAAACGCCTGCGCCACGTCGTCGCGCCGTCAGCCCGCCCGTTTCAGGCCGCCTTTGGCCTCGATGAAGCCGACGATCTGGTCGAGCCCCTCGCTCTTTTTCAGGTTGGTCATGACGAAGGGGCGCGC
The DNA here is from genome assembly GCF_004634465.1 of Bradyrhizobium sp. MOS001. Lineage (NCBI taxonomy): Bacteria > Pseudomonadati > Pseudomonadota > Alphaproteobacteria > Hyphomicrobiales > Nitrobacteraceae > Bradyrhizobium > Bradyrhizobium sp. MOS001. The sequence continues at coordinate 165,740 of NZ_SPVJ01000006.1, read as the reverse complement.
GCCGCGCATGCGCCTGGCGTCCGTCTCCATCTTCTCCAGGGAGGCGCCGACATGGGGCGCGAGGTCGATCTTGTTGATGACCAGGAGGTCGGAGCGGGTGATGCCGGGGCCGCCCTTGGACGGGATCTTGTCGCCGGCCGCCACGTCGATGACGTAGATGGTGAGGTCGGCGAGCTCCGGGGAAAAAGTGGCAGCCAGATTGTCGCCGCCGGACTCGATCAGCACGAGGTCGAGCCCGGGGAATTTTGCGCGCATGTCGGCGACCGCGGCCAGGTTCATCGAAGCGTCCTCGCGGATCGCGGTGTGCGGGCAGCCGCCGGTCTCGACGCCGGCGATACGGTCCGGCGTCAGCGAGCCCGAGCGCACGAGGAATTCCGCATCCCATTTGGTGTAGATGTCGTTGGTGATCGCCGCGATGTCATAGCGCTCGCGCATAGTCTTGCAGAGCAGGTCCATCAGCGCGGTCTTGCCCGATCCGACCGGGCCGCCTATTCCGACACGCAAGGGGCCGTGAGATTTCGACATGTCACTCGCTCTCTCTTGATGGATTAAAGGCCGCACCGCTCACGAGCGAAACAGCCGCGTATATTGCGTCTCGTGCCGCAGACTGGCGAGATCGGCGCGGAAGGTCGCGCTGCCGAGGTCGTTCAATGTCGCATTCAACGCACGATTGGCGGTCGCAGCAACGGCGGCTTCCAGCTTCACCAGCACCCGCTGGCTGTCGGTCTGGCCGAGCGGAATGAGGCGGCTCGCCGCCGAAATCCAGTTCGAAACCAGCGCATGCAGGAAGGCATGCAGCGTCGGCGCCAGCGGCACGCCGTGCACCGCGGCGACCACACCGACGGCGACAGGATAGACCAGTGCCGTGCGACATGCCGCAACCATGGCATCCAGCCCGTTGGCGTCCCACGCGGCACGGGAGATGTCGATGAAGGCGCGGCCCTGCGAGGTCGTCTCGAGCTGCCGCTCGCGCGACGGCACGAAGGCGGCGGCGAGCTCCGCGATATCGTTCAAGGTGGTGTCTTCGCCCAACTCAGTGGCGCGATAGGCGTGGACCAGGAACGTCGCATCGCAAAAGCCGGAACCATCGCCCAGCATGGCGTCGAGCCAGTCGGCCAGCGTCGCGGTGTCGGTGATGTCGCCCGCCTCGACCGCCCATTCGATGCCGCTGGAATAGGAGAAGCCGCCGACCGGAAAGGCCGGCGACAGCCACGTCATCAGCCGGTACAGCGCCGCCGCCTCGCGCTCGGCGAGGTCACCGGCACTCACCGGCTCATTTGTGGTCATGAGCATGCTTGTGGCCGTGGTGGTGGTCGGGGTGGTCGCAATGCTCGTCGTGGTGATGGTCGTGGCCGTGGTCATGCGCGGCATGATCGTGGTTATCGTGGCCATGATCGTGGTGGTGATGGCCGTGATCGTGATGCGCATGGTCGTCGTGGCCATGTGCATGGCCGGCATCGGCGTAAGCGCCGCCTTCGGGATCGAACGGCGCCTCGATCTCGATCACGCGCGCACCGAGGCCCTTCACCATGGCCTCGATGACATGGTCGCGGCGGATGCGCAGGCCCTTGGCCATGATCTGCGTCGGCAAATGACGATTGCCGAGATGCCAGCCGACGCGAATGAGGTGGTGCGGATCGCGACCGCGGATCTCCAGCAGCGGCTCGGGCGCCGCGACCACTTCGACCAGCCGGCCGTCCTCCAGCACTAACGCATCACCGCCGCGCAGCGCGACGGCATTCTCCAGGTCGAGCAGGAATTCGAGGCCCCGCGTCCCCGTCATCGCCATGCGGCGGCGGTGCCGGTCGTCGAAATCGAGCACCACCGTATCCGCCGGCGTCTCCGTGAAGCCGTGCTGTCCCTTAACCTGCGTCGCCCGGATCATGCTTTTACCCCGTTACCGTGTCTCGACCTTCTCGGGCGTGATCACTTCAATCTTCGGCGGCGCCGTAAAACACTTCACCGCCACGCGACCGAACGTCTTCATGTGCTCCATGGCGCGATGCGGCACCAGCGCCTCGGCGCTCTCCCACTGCTCGACGAATACCATCTTGGCGGGATCGGTGACGCTCTCGTGCAAATCATAGGCGATATTGCCGGGCTCCTTCCGCGTCTCCTTGATGCAGGCGGTGGCGGCCGCAATGAATTCGGCGCGCGTCTCGGGCTTGATGGTCAAGGTGGCAACGACGTAAATCACGAGAAATCCTCCCGGCTTTTCTTCTAAGGTAAGATACCGGGCGGGACCTTAGACCAGGCGGGGTCGAACGCAAAACCGGAAAAGCCGCCCCCCGGGCCTGCGCCGGGGGCATGCGTCCAGGCGCTATTTCAGTACATGAAATATCGCTGCGCCATCGGCAGCACCTCGGCGGGCGCGCAGGTGAGCAGTTCGCCGTCGGCGCGCACCTCGTAGGTCTCGGGATCGACCTCGATATTGGGCGTGGCGTCGTTGTGGATCATGCTCTTCTTCGAGATTTTTCCGCGGGTGTTCTGCACCGCATAGAGCTTCTTGTCGATGCCGAGCTTTCGCGCGAGGCCGCCGGTGACCGCCGCCTTCGAGGTGAACACCACGGACGACGTGGTGCGCGCCTTGCCGAAGGCACCGAACATCGGCTGATAGTGCACCGGCTGCGGCGTCGGGATCGAGGCGTTGGGATCGCCCATGGGGGCGGCGACGATCGAGCCGCCCTTGATGATGCAGTCCGGCTTGACGCCGAAGAAGGCCGGCGACCACAGCACGAGATCGGCGAGCTTGCCCTTCTCGACCGATCCGATCAGCTTCGACACGCCGTGCGCGATCGCAGGATTGATCGTGTACTTGGCGATGTAGCGCTTGACGCGGAAATTGTCGTTGTCCTTGCCTTTGTCCTGGTCGAGCGACCCGCGCTGCTTCTTCATCTTGTCCGCGGTCTGCCACGTCCGGATGATGACCTCGCCGAGTCGGCCCATGGCCTGCGAGTCCGAGGACATCATCGAGAGCGCGCCGAGATCGTGCAGGATATCCTCGGCTGCGATGGTCTCCTTGCGGATGCGGCTCTCCGCAAACGCGAGGTCTTCCGCGATCGAGGGATCGAGATGGTGGCACACCATCAGCATGTCCAGATGCTCGTCGATGGTGTTGCGGGTGAAGGGCCGCGTCGGGTTGGTCGAGGACGGCAGCACATTCTTCAGCCCCGCGACCTTGATGATGTCTGGGGCGTGACCGCCGCCGGCGCCCTCGGTGTGGAAGGCGTGGATGGTACGGCCCTTGAAGGCCTTGATCGTATCCTCGACGAAGCCGGATTCGTTCAGCGTGTCGGAATGCAGCATGACCTGGACGTCGTAATCGTCGGCCACCGACAGGCAGTTGTCGATCGCAGCCGGCGTGGTGCCCCAGTCCTCGTGCAGCTTCAGCGCGCAGGCGCCGCCCTTGATCATCTCGACCAGGGCGGCAGGCCGCGACGCGTTACCCTTGCCGGAGATGCCGAGATTGACCGGGAAGGCGTCGAACGACTGGATCATCCGCCCCATGTGCCACGGTCCCGGCGTGCAGGTGGTGGCGAACGTGCCGTGCGAGGGACCGGTGCCGCCGCCGAGCATCGAGGTGACGCCAGACATCAGCGCGTGCTCGATCTGCTGCGGACAGATGAAATGGATGTGGCTGTCGAAGCCGCCTGCAGTGAGGATTTTTCCTTCGCCCGCGATCACGTCGGTGCCGGGGCCGACGATGATGGTGACGCCCGGCTGGATGTCGGGATTGCCAGCCTTGCCGATCGCCGAAATCATGCCGTCCTTGATCGCAACGTCGGCCTTCACGATGCCCCAGTGGTCGACGATCAGCGCATTAGTGATGACGGTGTCGGCCGCGCCCTGCTTGTTGGTGACCTGCGACTGCCCCATGCCGTCGCGGATCACCTTGCCGCCGCCGAACTTCACCTCCTCGCCGTAGGTGGTAAAATCCTTCTCGACCTCGATGATGAGATCGGTGTCGGCCAACCGCACCTTGTCGCCGGTGGTCGGGCCGAACATGTCGGCATAGACGGAACGCTTTATTTTGACGGACATCACAAGCCCCGTTTGCGTTTGAATTTTTGGTTGTTCACAGCGAAGCCCTCGCTGCGCTTACGGCATCGTCGAATTTTGCATCGAGCCACGAATTGCCGCCACGGCATCCGGCGACGACTTGCTCAGCCCAGCCCGTGTAGTCGGCGAGATCGTCGCGCTCTTCGGCGGACGGGTCGGAATGAATGCGCGCGCCGATATTGCTGATCTTGTCGGCGATCTTGATCAGCTTGGCGCCGGCCGATTTCTTCGGTGCATCGACGATCTGCCGGCGTCGCCGCTCTGGCTTGGGCAGGCTCATGTCGTCGGTGCATTCAACGACGAGAGAGGCGACGCGATCAGAGAATTTCTGTGCGAGCTCCTCGCGAGTGGTGTCGGTGTCCTCGATCACGTCGTGCAGCCACCCGGCCGCGACCAGCTCGGCATCCGCGCCATCGGTCGCCGTCGCCAGCAGGTTCGCGACCTCCGCGAGATGATTGATGTAAGGCTCGTTCCCCCGCCCCTTGCGCGCCATGCCATTGTGCCGGCGCGCGGCCAGCTCAGCGGCTTCCGAGATAAGGCGGATGGCGGGAAGCATGACTCACAGCTTCCCCATCACGTCGCCACGAAAACCGTAGATCGTCTTCTTCCCCGCCACCGCGACGAGCTGGACGTCGCGGGTCTGGCCGGGTTCGAAGCGGACGGCGGTGCCGGCGGCGATGTCGAGGCGCATGCCGCGGGCTTTCTTGCGATTGAATTTCAGCGCCGGGTTGGTCTCGAAGAAGTGGTAGTGCGAGCCGACCTGGATCGGGCGGTCGCCGGTGTTGGCGACCGTCAGCGTCACGGTCTTGCGGCCGGCATTGAGCTCGATCTCGCCGTCCTGGATGAAGAGTTCGCCGGGGATCATGCTCTCGCTCCTACCTGATCGGCTCGTGCACGGTGACAAGCTTGGTGCCGTCCGGAAAGGTCGCCTCGACCTGGATGTCGTGGATCATTTCGGGAATGCCCGGCATCACCTGGTCGCGGGTGAGGACCTGCGCGCCGGATTGCATCAGCTCGGCGACGGTGCGGCCGTCGCGCGCGCCTTCGAGGATGAAGTCGGAGATGATCGCGATCGCCTCGGGATAGTTGAGCTTGACGCCGCGATCCAGCCGGCGGCGGGCGACGATGGCCGCCATCGAGATCAGGAGCTTGTCCTTTTCGCGGGGAGACAGGTTCATGCAGCATCTCTTCCGTTCAATGCATCAATTCAGCAGCCATCAACTCAGCCACAGCCGCGGCAGCGCCGCGCCGGTCCGCGCCAGCACCGCCATCATGTCGGCGCGCAAGCGCGCGGCATCTTGGGCACAGAACCGCGCCATTGCAAAGCCATTCCAGGCGGAGATTCCGACCTCGCCGGCGAATGACTCCGAGGCCTCGCGGATACGCTCGATCAGCCGCTCGTCGCCGGGAACGATCAGCGCCGTGCCGATCGCGGCACCGCCCTTGGCCACCGCCGATCGCCCAAGTTTTGCACCGATATTGCCGTCGAGCCTGACGGTTTCGGCGAACACCAGCTTGCCCCCACGACGCAGCCGCCAGCGATCAAAGAACTCGCCCTGCTCCATCCGCTCGCCCATGGCGGTGCGGCCGAACACGACGATCTCGCAAAGCAGAAGCGAGGCGGCCTCGTCGAGTTCGATGTCGAAACGACGATGGACCCGGGCGCGATCGAACAGGATCGTCTCCTGGGGCAGCCAGCCGAGATGCGCGCCTGCGGCGACCTTCAAGGCGATATTGAGCTGCGCCGCCGCCCCTGGCGCGCGATAGACCTTCTCGGCCGCAGCGGTGGTCAATGTCAGGCGCGACCCCTGCCCTGCCGCGATCTCGATGTCAAAACTATCTCCGCCGGCAACACCGCCAGCCGTGTTGACGAACACGCCGGAGAGCCCCTCGCCCTCCGGCGAGGGAAAGCGCACGCGCAGGGAGCCGGACTCATGCAAGACGCCACGCCGCGTCACGCCATCGCGCGCATGGACGTCGAAGCGCACCGCGCCGCGGGCGCGGTTCGCCTCGAAAACCGAAGATGTCGTCAAAGCGTCGCTGCGCATCCGTCTCCCCAGCCGGCCGCGGCAGAAATTTTCGGATTACAGCGCCATCTGGCGGCTGATTTCGGCCGGATCGAGATTGGATCGGTCGCAGGAGAACTTCACCGCGCCGCGATCCATCACCGCGAAACTGTCGCCGAGTTCGCAGGCAAAGTCGAGATATTGTTCGACCAGCACGATGGCGATGTTGCCGAGGTTACGCAGGTAGGAGATGGCACGGCCGATGTCCTTGATGATCGACGGCTGGATGCCTTCGGTCGGCTCGTCGAGCAGCAGCAGCTTTGGCCGCATCACCAGCGCACGCCCGATCGCGAGCTGCTGCTGCTGGCCGCCGGAGAGGTCGCCGCCCCGCCGGCCGAGCATGGACTGCAGCACCGGGAACAGCGAGAACACGTCGTCCGGGATGTGCTTGTCCTCGCGCTTGAGCGGGCCGAAGCCGGTCTTGAGATTCTCCTCGACCGTCAACAGCGGAAATATCTCGCGGCCCTGCGGCACGAAGCCGATGCCCTTGCGCGCCCGCTCATAGGGCTTCAGGCCCGTGATGTCGCTGCCGTCGAGCACGATCGCGCCGGAGGAGATCGGATACTGGCCGACCATGGCGCGCAACAGCGAGGTCTTGCCGACGCCGTTGCGCCCGAGCACGCACGTGACCTTGCCGGGCTCTGCGGCGATGGAGACGCCGCGCAGCGCCTGCGCCGCGCCGTAGAACAGGTTGATGTCCTTGACCTCAAGCATCGCTCAGCGCCCCAGATAGACTTCGATGACCCGCTCGTTGGACGAGACCTGGTCGATGGTTCCTTCCGCAAGCACGGTGCCTTCATGCAGGCAGGTGACCTTGACGCCGAGCTCGCGCACGAACGTCATGTCGTGCTCGACGACCATCACGGTGTGGGTCTTGTTGATCTCTTTCAGCAGCTCGGCGGTGAGATGGGTCTCGACGTCGGTCATGCCCGCGACGGGCTCGTCGACGAGCAGCAGCTTCGGATCCTGCGCCAGCAGCATGCCGATCTCGAGCCACTGCTTCTGACCGTGGCTGAGGCTGCCGGCGAGCCGGTTGCGGGCGTCGGTGAGGCGGATCGTCTCCAGCACCTTGTCGATGCGCTCCGATTCCGCCCTGCTGCCGCGCCAGAACAGCGTGCCCTTGACGCTGTGGTCGACATTGAGCGCGAGCAGGAGGTTGTCCTGCACGGTCTGGCTCTCGAACACGGTCGGCTTCTGGAATTTGCGGCCGATGCCGAGCTCGGCGATGCGGGTCTCGTCCAGACGCGTCAAATCGGTGACGCCGTCGAACAGCACCGTGCCCTCGTCGGGCTTGGTCTTGCCGGTGATGATGTCCATCATCGTGGTCTTGCCGGCGCCGTTCGGGCCGATGATGGCGCGCATCTCGCCGGGCGCGAGCGTCAGCGACAGATTGTTGATGGCGTGGAAGCCGTCGAACGAGACGTGCACGCCGTCGAGATAGAGCATCGCGGAGGTCGCGCGGGTATCCATGACGTTCATTGCGCCTACTCCGCCATCTTGGGTTCGGTGACGCCATCTTCGGCCGCGGCGCTCGCGCTGGCTGCGGTGCGTTTTTCTTTTGACGACTCCCACCAGGCATTGAAGGTGCCGACGATGCCCTTCGGCAGCAGCAGCGTCACCAGGATGAACAGCGCGCCCAGCATGAACAGCCAGTAGGGCGCGAGCATGCCCGAGGTGAAGAACGTTTTTGCGTAGTTGACGACGACGGCGCCGAGTGCAGCGCCGATCAGCGTACCGCGGCCGCCGACCGCGACCCAGATCACCGCCTCGATCGAATTGCCGGGTGCAAATTCGCTCGGGTTGATGATGCCGACCTGGGGCACGTAGAGCGCACCGGCAACGCCGGCCATGCAGGCCGACAACGTGAACACGAACAGCTTGTAGGATTCGACGCGGTAACCGAGGAACCGGCTACGCGATTCCGCGTCGCGGATTGCGATCAGAACCTTGCCGAGCTTGGAGGACACGACGGAGCGGCAGATCAGGAAGCTCAGGATCAGCGCCAGGCAGCTCAGCGCAAACAGCGCGGCACGGGTGCCCTCGGCCTGCACGTTGAAGCCGAGGATGTCCTTGAAGTCGGTCAGGCCGTTGTTGCCGCCGAAGCCGAAATCATTGCGGAAGAAGGCGAGCAGCAGTGCATAGGTCATCGCCTGCGTGATGATCGACAGGTACACGCCGGTGACGCGGGAGCGGAAGGCGAGCCAGCCGAAGCAGAAGGCGAGCAGGCCGGGGACGACCAGCACCATCAGCGCCGCGAACCAGAACATGTCGAAGCCGTACCAGTACCAGGGCAGCTTCGAATAGTTCAGGAAGACCATGAAGTCGGGCAGGATCGGGTTGCCGTAGACGCCGCGGGTGCCGATCTGCCGCATCAGGTACATGCCCATCGCGTAGCCGCCGAGCGCGAAGAAGGCGCCGTGGCCGAGCGAGAGGATGCCGCAATAGCCCCAGATCAGGTCAATCGAGAGCGCGAGGATCGCGTAGCAGACATATTTGCCCCAGAGCGCGACCAGATAGGTCGGCACCTGCAGGAACGAGCCCGCGGGCAGCAGCAGGTTGGAGAGCGGGATGAGGATGCCGCAGGCCGCGACGATGGCGAGAAAGATCGTCGCGCCGCGGTCCAGCGACCTGGTCAGCATGTGGGGGGTCATGCTTCCACCGCACGGCCCTTGAGCGCGAACAGGCCGCGCGGCCGCTTTTGAATGAACAGGATGATGAGAACGAGGATCGCGATCTTGCCGAGCACGGCGCCGGCGACCGGCTCCAGGAACTTGTTGGCGATGCCAAGCGTGAAGGCGCCGACCAGCGTGCCCCAGAGATTGCCGACGCCGCCGAACACCACGACCATGAAGCTGTCGATGATGTAGCTCTGGCCGAGATTGGGGCTGACATTGTCGATCTGCGACAGCGCTACGCCCGCGATGCCGGCAATACCGGAGCCGAGACCGAAGGTCAGCGCGTCGACGCGCGAGGTGGCGATGCCCATCGAGGCCGCCATGCGGCGGTTCTGCGTCACCGCGCGCATCTCGAGGCCGAGCGCGGTGTAGCGCAGCATCGCGAGCAGGATCGCGAACACTGCGAGCGTGAAGACGAGGATCCAGAGCCGGTTATAGGTGATGGTGATCTGGCCGAGTTCGAACGCGCCGCTCATCCAGGAGGGATTGCCGACCTCGCGGTTGGTCGGGCCGAACATGGTGCGCACCGCCTGCTGCAGCACCAGCGACAGGCCCCAGGTTGCCAGCAGCGTCTCCAGCGGACGGCCGTAGAGGAAACGGATGATGCTGCGCTCGATCAGCACGCCGATGCCGCCGGCGACGAGGAAGGCGAGCGGCACGGCGATCAAGAGCGAATAATCGAAGAGTGCGGGATAGCGGGTGCGGATCACCTCCTGCACCACGAAGGTGGTGTAGGCGCCGATCATCACCATCTCGCCATGGGCCATGTTGATGACGCCCATCACGCCGAAGGTGATGGCGAGCCCGATCGCGGCGAGCAGCAGCACCGAGCCGAGCGAGAGGCCGTACCAGGCATTCTGCACCGTGGACCAGACCGCGAGCGAGCCCTGGATCGAGCTGATTGCGCTCGCAGCGGCCTTGGTCACCGAGGCCGGCTGATCGCCCATGCCTGTCAGCAGCGCCATCGCCTCCTGGTCGCCGCGCGCCTTGAGGGTCGCGACCGCCTCGAGCTTCTCGACCTCGGTGGCATCGGACTTGAACAGCAGGATCGCGGCGCGGGCATCGCCGAGTGCGGCCTTGACCGATTTGCTGGTTTCCTTGGCGAGCGCGGCATCGACCGGCTCGAGCGCGGTCTCCTCGTGCGACTTGAAGACGGATTGCGCCGCCTGGAGGCGCGTTCCGACATCCGGCGACTGGAGCGTCAGGCTGCCGATCGCAGCGTCGACGCTGCGGCGCAGGCGGTTGTTGAGGCGCACCGCGCTGGCGCTATCGGGAACGCTGGCGACGGGCTCGCCGGTCGCAGCATCGATCGACTTGCCGTCGGCACTGGTGACGTAAACCTTCTTGCTATCAGGGTCGGCCATGAGGCGACCGTCCTGGAGCGCGCTGATGATGGGGAAAGCCAGCTTGTTGCCGCTGCTCGCGACGACGCCTATCGCCTCATCGGTGTCGGAGAAATCGTCATTGGCGAATTTGGCGACCGCATCCTCGAACGGACCGGCAAAGGCCGGCAGTGCGAACGCGATCAGAAACAACGAGAGGACAAAGGTACAGAGACGAGCGGACAAATTGGTTGGCACTTTGAATCACCCCGGCAGAAGTGGGGAGAAGGCGGCGGAATAGCCGCCTCCTCCCGTCGTGCAATGAACCGACAGATCGGGATCAGGAGCCCGAGCCGAGGCACTTGTTGGTCTTGGTGTTGAAGTTGCCGCACTTCTTGCCGACCCAGTCGCCGACTAGGTCCTTGGAGCCATCGAGCTCCTTCGACCAGGCGTCGCCTGCGACAAGACCCGGGGTCTTCCACACCACGTCGAACTGGCCGTTGGCTTTGATTTCGCCAATGAACACCGGCTTGGTGATGTGATGGTTCGGAAGCATCTTGGAGGTGCCGCCGGTCAGGTTCTTGGCTTCGATGCCGGGCAGCGCGTCGATCACCTTGTCCGGATCGGTCGACTTCACCTTCTCGACCGCCTTGACCCACATGTCGAAACCGATGACGTGCGCTTCCATCGGATCGTTGGTCACGCGCTTCGGGTTCTTGGTGTAGGTCTGCCAGGCCTTGATGAACTTCTCGTTCTCGGGCGACTTGATCGACTGGAAGTAGTTCCAGGCGGCAAGATGACCGAGCAGCGGCTTGGTGTCGATGCCGGCGAGCTCTTCCTCACCCACCGAGAACGCGACCACCGGGATGTCCTTGGCCTTGATGCCCTGGTTGCCGAGCTCCTTGTAGAAGGGAACGTTGGCGTCGCCGTTGATGGTCGAAACCACCGCGGTCTTCTTGCCGGCCGAGCCGAACTTCTTGATGTCGGCCACGATCGTCTGCCAGTCGGAGTGACCGAACGGCGTGTAGTTGATCATGATGTCTTCCTGGGCGACACCCTTCGACTTCAGGTAGGCTTCCAGGATCTTGTTGGTGGTGCGCGGATAGACGTAGTCGGTGCCCGCGAGCACCCAGCGCTTCACCTTCTCGTCCTTCATCAGATAGTCGACGGCGGGGATCGCCTGCTGGTTCGGCGCAGCACCCGTGTAGAACACGTTGCGCTCGCTCTCCTCGCCCTCGTACTGCACGGGGTAGAACAGGATGCTGTTCAGCTCCTTGAAGACCGGGAGCACGGACTTGCGCGACACCGAGGTCCAGCAGCCGAACACGACCGCGACCTTGTCCTTGGTGATCAGCTCGCGCGCCTTTTCGGCGAACAGCGGCCAGTTCGAGGCAGGATCGACCACGACGGCTTCGAGCTTCTTGCCGTTGACGCCGCCCTTCTTGTTCTGCTCGTCGATGAGGAAGAGGATGGTGTCCTTCAGCGTGGTTTCGCTGATGGCCATGGTGCCGGAGAGAGAATGAAGGACGCCGACCTTGATGGTGTCGTCCGCGGCCTTTGCGCCGGTCAATGAAGCCAGACCCATCATCAGTCCGGCGGTCGCGGCGAGAACGCCACGGCGGCTAAATGACGCCGCTATATCGTGAGTGGATTTGTTAAGCATGGATGTATCATCTCCCTGACGCAGACGTGAAAAAGACGCTGCGAAACGGCCCCACGGCCGCCTGCGATTAACGGAATCGCAAGAACCATGCCATGGGCTGGGCACATGCCAACCTATTGGTCAGATTATATAATTTCGCTGCAATCCAACTTTCGCCGCAGTCCAATTGCCCAAATCTTAGGCGAGTAAAATGTATGCCAATGCGGCAGACAGGTTATTTTTTAAGCAAAACAGCAACCCTGTCTAAATTTCCGGCATAACTATTTCTGCACTGCAATCGCGGTTTGAGGCCGCGTTGCCTTGAAACCGCCCCCTGAATGTTCCATATGGAGGTTCGAGACCTCTTGCGAATCAAGGGGTCGTAGCGAGCCGCGTGTTCTTAAGCCCTTTCCGGGCCTCTGGCTTGCCCCATCCCATCAAGCCATCCGACACCCCAAACACGCAGGTGTCCATTCGACACCCTTATTGCGCGTGCCCCGCTGATTGCGCTGGGCGCCCGCTTTCGACATGGAAAGAACCCATCTTTTGACTTCCTTTCAGGACTTCGGCCTTGCCGAACCCATCGCGCGTGCTCTCGCCGAAGAGAATTACGTCACCCCCACCCCCATCCAGGCCCAGACGATTCCCACGGCGCTGACCGGCCGCGACGTCGTCGGCATCGCCCAGACCGGCACCGGCAAGACCGCGTCCTTCGCGCTGCCGATCCTGCACCGCCTGCTCGAGAACCGCATCAAGCCGCAGCCGAAGACCTGCCGGGTGCTGGTGCTCTCGCCCACCCGCGAGCTGTCCGGCCAGATCCTCGATAGCTTCAACGCCTACGGCCGCCACATCCGGCTGTCCTCGACACTCGCCATCGGCGGCGTGCCGATGGGCCGCCAGGTTCGCGCGCTGATGCCTGGCCTCGAGGTTTTGGTGGCGACCCCCGGCCGGCTGCTCGACCTCGTGCAGAGCAACGGACTGAAGCTTGGAAGCGTCGAATTCCTCGTGCTCGACGAGGCCGATCGCATGCTCGACATGGGCTTCATCAACGATATCCGCAAAATCGTCGCCAAGCTGCCGATCAGGCGGCAGACGCTGTTCTTCTCGGCCACCATGCCGAAGGACATCGCCGAGCTCGCCGACGCGATGCTGCGGGACCCCGCCCGCGTTGCGGTGACCCCGGTGTCCTCGACCGCCGAGCGGATCAACCAGCGCATCATCCAGGTCGATTTCTCCGCCAAGCCCGCCTTCCTGACCAAGCTCCTGAAGGACGAGCCGGTCAATCGCGCGCTGGTCTTCACCCGCACCAAGCATGGTGCCGACAAGGTCGTGAAGACACTTGAGAAGGCTGGCATCGCCGCCAGCGCCATCCATGGCAACAAGTCACAGAACCATCGCGAGCGGACGCTCGCCCAGTTCCGTTCCGGCGAAATCCGCACCCTGGTCGCCACCGACATCGCGGCCCGCGGTATCGATGTCGACGGCATCAGCCACGTCATCAATTTCGACCTGCCGAACGTGCCGGAGACCTATGTGCACCGCATCGGGCGCACCGCGCGTGCCGGTGCCGAAGGCACCGCGATCTCGCTGGTCGCCGGCGGCGAGGAACTGAGCTATCTCCGCGACATCGAGCGGCTGATCAAGGTAACGCTATCGCGTGAGGATCACCGCACCGATGCCGGGCGCCGCGATGCGGGCCCGCCCCCGCCGCAGCAACGACAGGGCCGGCCGGGCCGCCCGGGCCAGCGCCCGCAAGGCGCAAGGCATGGTGAGGGACGTCACACTGACGGACGACGCAGCGACGAAAGGCATGCCGACGGACGCCACCATAGCGCCGGCAAGCATGGCGACGGAAGGCCCGGCGAAGGTCGGCACGGTGACGGAAGGCATGTTGACGGACGTCCCGGTGGTAGCCAGAAGGTCTCGAAGGGGTCTCGCCGCCAACGGTCCGGTGGTAAGACGCATTCTTCCCCAACCGAGCGCCCGGAACAGCGTTCCGCGCATAGCGCCGGCAAGCCCGATGGGATACAAGGCGTGGCCTTTTTACGCCGCGAGAGTCGGCCGATGGGCCAACCGACCCGCAAACCCTATTCGCACTAGCCGTCCACGACCTGGAGAAATTCATGGCTAAGGAAGAGCTGATCCAGTTCGAAGGACTGGTCACCGAAATCCTCCCCGACGCGCGCTACCGCGTGCAGCTCGACGCCGGGCACGAGATCGTCGCCTACACCGCCGGCAAGATGAAGAAGAACCGCATCAAGACGCTGGCGGGTGACCGCGTGACTGTGGAAATGTCGCCCTACGACCTCGAGAAGGGCCGGCTGATTTTCCGCCACAAGGACGAACGTCCGAGTGGCGTGGGCGGGCCTCCCCGTCCCGGACAGCGCGGTGGCCAGTTCCGCCGCCGTTGATCCGCTTCCAGCACATCGGTCGCGGAACTAAAATTCTGACCTGTATGCTGATCCGCCGTGTCGATCGCGGCGGATCAAAAAATCGTGCACGTCAGGATTGTTTTGGTGCCTTAATTCCAATAAAATCACTCATCGATTTTCGGCCGGACGACATTGGCATCCACCGGTACAGCCGGTTCAGACACGCTGACGACCCTTCCAGAAACTCGATCTAACCCGCCTGCGAAAGTAGGCTTCGACACTGCACATCTGAGAAGGAACTACCCCGTGAGCATGGGAACCGTGAAGTGGTTTAACGCGACCAAGGGCTTTGGCTTCATCCAGCCCGACGATGGCGGCCAGGACGTCTTCGTACACATCAGCGCCGTCGAGCGCGCCGGTCTCGGCACGCTGCGTGAAGGTCAGAAGGTCTCTTACGAGATCGTGGCCGACCGTCGTTCCGGCAAGTCGGCAGCGGACAACCTCCGCGCCGCCGGTTGAGCCCACGGGCCTTTGGCCCGGACGGCTCTAGCGAGCAAGCAACAGGAAAAGGCCGTGCGCAACGCACGGCCTTTTTTCATGTCCGAAAGAGCGGATGGACTCAGCAGGTCGTACCGGCCGCATCCGCGCTGTCGTAGACGCAACTGGACGACGCGTCGGTCTTGCCAGTTCGTCTTGCCAGTTCGTCTTGCGAGTTCGTCCTGCTAGTTCGTTTTGGCGGCCGCGCCAGCATTGCCGCTGGCGTTGTTGCTCAACGAACCGGCCTGGCTCATCGTGTTGTTGAAATAGTTGTCGCTGTCGCCGAGCGTCACGCGGCGCTGGCACAGCGGCATGCAGCTGTAGGATTCGCGCTCGACCCCGCGATAGACGGTGACGAGCCGGTCGCTCGGACCTTCGACCTGGATCTGACGGTCGACCAGGATCTCACCGCCTCGGTCGAGCGCGATGAAATTGGTGGCACCGTAGCCCTTCCCGGTCACGACGATCATGCCGCCGGGCTGGAGCGTGACGTCGGCGATCAGGGGATTGCCGACCACGATGGTCGCCACCTTGCCGGGCAGCCGGACCAGCTTGGCCTGGTCGACATTGACGGCGATGGTGTCGGCGGTCGCCTCGGCAAGGCTGGCGGCCGGCGATGCCAGCACCGCAGCCGCAACCAGAAGACAAACGCGCGCATGACGGCGCAGCAACTCTTTACGCATATTCTTACCCCCGGGACGTCACAAACCGGCAGAAGCGATTCGATACACAGCGGAGCCGGTGCCCGACCCGGCTAACCTGCCCTTAATTCGTGAACGTTCCGCAAACTCGCCGACTATTGTTTGAACGGACTGGCGCTTTGCTGCCTCAGAAGATCCCTTACTGGCGGAACGGATAGGCGAGCTGGCCCCCGATCTCCTTCGGCATGGTCGCTTCGTCCTTGCCGTAGTCCTGCGGCAGTTTCCCCTCCGGCATGCGGAAGGTGCCGAACAGCACGTCCCAGATCGGAAACGTCCCGGCAAAATTGGTGTCACCGCCCTCTTCGAGCGCGGTGTGGTGCCAGCGGTGGAACACCGGCGTCGCCAGCACATATTTGAACGGCCCGAAGGTCCAGTTCAGGTTGGCGTGCACGAAGGCCGAATGGAAGGTGGTGAACGGACCGAGCCAGATCATGACGTTCGGGGAGATGCCGGCCATCAGCAGCACGACGTCGACGCCGATCGTCCCGAGCATGAGATTGACGGGATGAAAGCGGGCCGCGGAAATCCACCCGATCTCCTCCGACGAATGATGGATGGCGTGGTACTTCCAGAATCCGCCGTCGTGGAACAGCCGGTGCAGCCAGTACAACATGAAGTCAGACAGCACCAGGAACAGTATGCCCTGTACCCACAGCGGCAACTGCGCCAGCGGGCCATGGCCGTTGTCGTAGAAGGCGATCAGGTCGTCGGCATCGTGGATGTTGAAGACGGCACCGGCACCGACGATCAATAGTCCGATCCGCATGGTGCGGGCGAACACCGGAACGAAGAACCAGTAGCAGATGTCGGTGAGGATCTCGCGCTTGCGCCACCACGGCGCGCCGGGATTGCAGGCCCAGAAATGCTCGAGCACGGTGAAGACCGCCGCGAGCACGAAGGTGACGGGGACCATCTTCTGGATGGTCTCGCCGAGCATCAAGGCAACTTGCATGGGCAGGCTCGACATCGTCGCCTCTCTTCCAAACTTCTGATCCCGCTTAGGCCTACTCCCCGAAATTTAAGGGAGGGTGAAGTCCACGGCGCGCTTGGGGCGCATTTGGAACAGGAAGAATTTCGATTGCGTCCTTAAGGCCAAATTCACTCTGGGCAAAAGCATCGGGCTGGAAGCGGGTTTGCCCGATCGAATTAACTCTACCGAAAGAGCTCGGATCTCATGTTTATCGCGTCAAGCACAGCGCCGAACGAGGCGATCACACCCCAGACGGAGTTTAGTTCATGAAGAACCTGATTGCGCGTTTCGCGAAGGATGAATCCGGCGCCACCGCCATCGAATACGGCCTGATTGCCGCCGGCATCGCACTGGCCATCATCACCGTCGTCAACAACCTCGGCAGCTCGCTGAACACCAAGTTCGGCTCGATCAGCTCCTCGCTGAAGTAAGCAACCGATCAACGACGGCAAAAGCCCCGGACCTCCGGGGCCTTTGTTTTTCTGAATGCGGCGAGTTCCAGTGGCGTTACGCGAGTACAGAACCGAAGCCGCGGTTGCGGCGAGCGAGGCGGAGGCGGCCGAGACCTCTTCGCCGGCGTACTGGGTTTGCCTTGCGCTGCTGCTCGCGACGGCCGTCCTCGCCGCGCGCATTGCCAGCATCTGGTGAGTGCGTCTCCGGCAGGTCCCTGCTCGCAGCGCCGCTGCCGCCGTTGTCGGTTTGTTTAGCACTGCCGGCTAGCATGCGGCGACACCCCGATCCCGCGATGAACCCAAGCTCAAGACGCCGCCCATGATCCTCGACCTTGCGCGCCTTCTGCTCTTCCCGGCCCTGATGGCCTTCGCCGCCGCGAGCGATCTCTTCACGATGACCATCTCGAACCGCGTGTCGCTGGCGCTGATCGCGGGCTTCTTCGTGCTCGCGTTCGCCGGTGGCATGGCACCTTACGAGATGCTGAGCCATGTCGGCGCCGGCGCACTGCTCCTCGTCGTGGCCTTCGGCTGCTTTGCGATGGGCTGGATGGGCGGCGGCGACGCCAAGGTTGCGGCTTCGGTCGCGCTCTGGTTCGGCTTCGCGCAATTGATGGATTTCCTGCTCTACGCCTCGCTGTTCGGCGGAGCCCTGACGCTGCTCCTGCTCCAGTTCCGGCAATGGCCATTGCCTTACGGGCTGGCGGGCCAGGCCTGGCTGGCACGGCTGCACGACAAGGAGAGCGGCATTCCTTACGGCATCGCGCTCACGCTCGGCGCGCTGATGGTCTATCCGGAGACCGAATGGGTGAAGGCGATCGACCTCGCTCACCTCGCACTGCGCTGAACGCACCGGGTAAGCCGGCGTTAAGCCGATTTAGATACGCCTCATTAACCATGCTTTGACGAATAGCTGGTCAACTGCCGATTACGGCGGCGGCTGCGTCGCTGCGTTTTGTGGAAAGTGAAGCGTATGAATAGGGCACGCATTGTCGTCCTGACGGTCGCCATCTGCGCCGGCGGTGTCGCCGCGTACCTGGCGAGCGGCTCGGACTCTGCGCCGCCACCGGCGGCTCCGGTCGCACAGCTTCCGACCGTCGACGTCCTGGTCGCCAAGAACGACATCGGCCTCGGCCAGACCGTGAAGCCGGAAGACGTGCAATGGCAGACCTGGCCGGCTGCGACCGCCAGCTCCACCTTCATCCGCCGCAACGAGCGCCCCGAGGGCGCAACCCAGGTCATCGGCTCGATCGCCCGCGCGCCCTTCATCCAGGGTGAGCCGATCCGCGACCAGAAGCTGGTCAGGGCCGAGGGCTCCGGCTTCATGGCGGCGATCCTGCCGACCGGCATGCGCGCGATCTCGACCGAGATCTCGCCGGAGACCGGCGCGGGCGGCTTCATCCTGCCCAACGACCGCGTCGACGTGCTTCTGACGCGCCGCCTCAAGAACGCCGACCAGGGCGCCGGCGCCCAGGACATCGTCACGTCCGAGATCATCCTGGCCAACGTCCGCGTGCTGGCCATCGACCAGGCGCCGAAGGAAAAGGACGGCCAGAACGCCGTGGTGGGCAAGACTGTCACGCTCGAGCTCAATCCCGCGCAGACGGCGACGCTCTCCGCGGCCCGGCAGAGCGGCACGCTGTCGCTGGCGCTGCGCAGCATCGCCGACGTCAAGATGAGCGAGATCACGCTCGATGATTCCGCGAAGCGCGATGGCGTTTCGATCATTCGCTACGGCATCCCAAGCGCGACGGCGAAGGCACGATGAGGACTGTCGATATGAAATGCAGGGCAGATTTGGCGACGATGCGAACCTCAATGGTCCGCGCCCTGTCGTTATCGGCCGCCTTCGCGCTGACCCTCAACCCGGTGCTCACCCCGGCGATCGCCGCCGACTACCGCCCCGTGGCGCAGGTCGCGGCCGACGGTCAGATGAACGCACGCTTCCTCTCGCTCGGCGTCGGCAAGTCGATCGTGATCGATCTGCCGCGCGACATCAAGGACGTGCTCGTCGCCGATCCCAAGATCGCCAATGCGGTGGTCCGCTCGTCGCAGCGCGCCTACATCATCGGCGCCTCGGTCGGCCAGACCAACATCGTGTTCTTCGATTCCGCCGGCCAGCAGATCGCGGCCTATGACATCGCGGTCAAGCGCGACCTCAACGGCCTGCGCGCAGCGCTCAAGCAGGTCCTGCCCAATTCCGACATCCAGATCGACGGCCTCGGCGACGGTGTCGTCCTGACCGGCTCGGCGGCGAACCCGCTGGAAGCGCAGCAGGCCAATGATCTCGCCGCGCGCCTCGCCGGCGGTGCCGAAAAGGTGGTGAACTCGATCGTGGTCCGCGGCCGCGACCAGGTCATGCTGAAGGTGACCGTCGCCGAAGTCGCGCGCACCATCATCAAGCAGCTTGGCATCGA
Source organism: Bradyrhizobium sp. MOS001 (assembly GCF_004634465.1). Lineage (NCBI taxonomy): Bacteria > Pseudomonadati > Pseudomonadota > Alphaproteobacteria > Hyphomicrobiales > Nitrobacteraceae > Bradyrhizobium > Bradyrhizobium sp. MOS001. The sequence goes on along the minus strand of NZ_SPVJ01000006.1, from coordinate 146,530 downwards.
TCTCACCGCGAACCTGAACTACGGCACCTCAGTGGTGAGCTTCACCAACTCCAACCCCTTCACGGCTCTCGGCAAGAACCTGGTGGACGGCAACGCCCTGACCACGAAGTTCGGCGCGACGCCGTCGGTGCAGGCGACCCTGCGCGCGATGGAGAGCGCCGGCGTCATCCGGACGCTGGCCGAGCCGAACCTGACCGCGATCTCCGGTGAGTCCGCGACCTTCATCGCCGGCGGCGAATTCCCGGTACCAGCGGGCTATGCGTGCGATCCCACCACGCATGTCTGTACCACCCAGATCAGCTTCAAGAAGTTCGGTATCTCGCTCAACTTCACCCCCATCGTGCTGAGCGAGGGCAAGATCAGCCTGCGCGTGATGACCGAGGTCTCGGAACTGTCGAACGAAAATTCGATCACGCTGTCGCAGGCTGTGACCTCGAACTCGGTGAACTCGCTGACGGTGCCCTCGATCAAGACCCGCCGCGCCGAAACCTCGCTCGAAATTCCCTCCGGCGGCGCGATGGCCATGGCCGGCCTGATCCAGCAGCAGACCAAGCAGGCGGTCAGCGGGTTGCCGGGACTGATGCAGCTCCCGATCCTCGGTACGCTGTTCCGCAGCCGTGACTTCGTCAACAACGCGACCGAGCTGGTGGTGATCGTGACACCTTATGTCGTTCGCGCCGCGTCGCCAAAGGACCTGTCGCGGCCGGATGACGGCTTCGCCGCGCCTGCAGACCCGCAGGCCGAGCTGCTCGGCAATATCAACCGCATCTACGGCGTGCCCGGCCGGACCGAACCGGCCAAGAACTACCGCGGCACCTACGGCTTCATTACCGACTGAGGCGGAACGGGGATTTCACGATGATCACAGCACCACCCCAGATTCGCAAACGCGCCATCCGTTTCGGTGGCGCGCTCGTCGGCATGGCGCTCGCCCTCGGCGGCTGCCAGCACAACGAAGCGGTCACGGCCTCCATCCCCGACGATTACAAGCAGCGCCATCCGATCGCGATCGAGGAGCAGAACCGCTCGATCGTTGTCTTCGTCGGCCACGCCCGCGGCGGATTGACCGCCGCCCAGCGCGCCGACGTGATGGGCGTCGCCTCGGCCTGGCTGCACGAAGGCACCGGCGCCATCCGCATCGACGTGCCGTCCGGTACGCCCAACGCGCGTCCGGTCGCGGACACGATGCGCGAGATCCAGGCGATGCTGGCGGGTGCGGGCGTTCCGCCGCGCGGCGTCAACATTCGCCCCTACCAGCCGGAAGACAGGCGCTTCCTGCCGCCGATCCGGCTCACCTATTCCAAGATCGCCGCGGTCGCCGGTCCCTGTGGCCTGTGGCCGGACGACATCGGCCCCTCGATGAAGAACAAGAGCTGGTTCGAGAACAAGGACTATTACAATTACGGCTGCGCCTATCAGCGCAACATGGCGGCGATGATCGACAATCCGTCGGACCTCGAGCAGCCGCGGCCTGAAACGCCGTCCTATACGGCGCGTCGCACCACGGCCTTCGAGAAGTATCGCAAGGGAACGACGACGGCGACCACCTATCCTGAGGCCGAGAAGGCCAAACTCAGCGACACCGGCAAATGATCAGCTACGCTCGCCAGACTCAACAAGAGCAGCCCGAGGCGCCGACGCCGGTCGAGGAGCATATTGCTCCCTCGCCGCGCGTGTCGGTCCAGGCTTTCTGCGAGACCGTCGAGACCGCTGCCGCGGTGCAGTCGGCCGGCGAGGACCGTCGTCTCGGCAAGGCCCATCTGAAGATCCAGATGGGCGGCATGGCGGCGGCGATCGAAGCCTACCGCTCGGCGCCGACGCCGAACGTGATCGTGCTTGAGAGCGACGGCCGCAACGATCTTCTGACCGGCCTCGACCATCTCGCCACGGTCTGCGACGCCGGCACCCGCGTGGTCGTGATCGGCCGCATCAACGACGTCACGCTCTACCGCGAGCTGGTGCGCCGCGGCGTCAGCGACTACGTGCTCGCGCCGGTCGGCGCGATCGACGTCGTGCGCTCGATCTGCAACCTGTTCTCGGCGCCCGAAGCCAAGGCGGTCGGCCGCATCATCGCCGTGGTCGGCGCCAAGGGCGGCGTCGGTGCGTCCACCATCTCCCACAACGTCGCCTGGGCGATCGCGCGCGACCTCGCAATGGACTCGGTCGTCGCCGATCTCGACCTCGCCTTCGGCACCGCCGGGCTCGACTACAACCAGGACCCGCCGCAAGGTATCGCGGATGCTGTGTTCTCGCCGGATCGCGTCGACACCGCCTTCATCGACCGCCTGCTATCGAAATGCACCGACCATCTCAGCCTGCTGGCGGCGCCGGCGACGCTCGACCGGGTCTATGATTTCGGCACCGACGCCTTCGACGCCGTGTTCGACACGCTGCGCTCCACCATGCCCTGCATCGTACTCGACGTTCCGCATCAATGGTCGGGCTGGACCAAGCGCGCCCTGATCGGGGCGGACGACATCCTGATCGTGGCGGCGCCTGATCTCGCCAATTTGCGCAACACCAAGAACCTGTTCGATCTGCTGAAGGCCTCGCGGCCCAACGATCGGCCTCCGCTCTACTGCCTGAACCAGGTCGGCGTCCCGAAACGGCCCGAAATTGCCGCCGCCGAGTTCGCCAAGGCGATCGAGAGCCAGCCGGTCGTCTCGATCCCGTTCGAGCCGCAGATCTTCGGCTCGGCCGCCAATAACGGCCAGATGATCGCGGAGATCTCCGCCAACCACAAGTCGATCGAGATGTTCCTTCAGATCGCCCAGCGCCTGACCGGCCGCAGCGAGACGAAGAAGCAAAAGTCTTCCTTGCTTTCACCGCTGATTGACAAGTTGCGGGGAAAATAAGCCGCCGCATGGAGTTGTTAAGTGTTCGGTAAGCGTAGCGGAACAGACACCGATACTCGGGCTCCCAAGCCCGGCGCCGTGTCGCCAGAGCCTGCCCAGGCTCCGGCGCCTGCGGTGTCGCGCGCGCCGCCCCCGCCGGCCGTCGCCTCGCCGCCGCTTGCCCCCGCACGGCCGGCGCCGGCCATGGAATCCCGCCGCTCGGACAATTACTACGAGGTCAAGGCGACGATCTTCGGTGCGCTGATCGAGGCCATCGACCTCGCCCAGCTCGCCAAGCTCGACTCCGAGTCCGCGCGCGAGGAAATCCGCGACATCGTCAACGAGATCATCGCGATCAAGAATATCGTGATGTCGATCGCCGAGCAGGAAGAGCTGCTCGACGATATCTGCAACGACGTTCTCGGCTACGGCCCGCTGGAGCCTCTGCTGTCGCGCGACGACATCGCCGACATCATGGTCAACGGCGCCGACACCGTCTACATCGAAGTCGCCGGCAAGATCCAGCGCACCGGCATCCGCTTCCGCGACAACCAGCAGCTCCTCAACATCTGCCAGCGCATCGTCAGCCAGGTCGGCCGGCGCGTCGACGAATCCTCGCCGATCTGCGACGCGCGCCTCGCCGACGGCTCCCGCGTCAACGCCATCGTGCCGCCGCTCTCGATCGACGGGCCCACGCTCACCATTCGAAAATTCAGGAAGGACAAGCTGACGCTGGATCAGCTGGTCAGGTTCGGCGCGATCTCGCCGGAGGGCGCGGAAATCCTCCAGATCATCGGCCGCGTCCGCTGCAACGTGCTGATCTCCGGCGGCACCGGCTCCGGCAAGACCACGCTGCTCAACTGCCTGACCAACTACATCGAGCACGACGAGCGCATCATCACCTGCGAAGACGCGGCCGAGCTCCAGCTCCAGCAGCCGCACGTGGTACGACTGGAAACCCGTCCGCCCAACATCGAGGGCGAAGGCCAGGTCACCATGCGCGAATTGGTGCGCAACTGCCTGCGTATGCGCCCCGAACGCATCATCGTCGGCGAAGTCCGCGGACCCGAGGCGTTCGACCTGCTCCAGGCCATGAACACCGGCCATGACGGCTCGATGGGCACGCTCCACGCCAACAATCCGCGCGAAGCACTGTCGCGCTGCGAATCCATGATCACGATGGGCGGCTTCTCACTGCCCTCGCGCACCATCCGCGAGATGATCTGCGCTTCGATCGACGTCATCGTCCAGGCCGCGCGCCTGCGCGACGGCTCGCGCCGCATCACGCACATCACCGAGGTGATGGGCATGGAAGGCGACACCATCATCACCCAGGACATCTTCCTCTACGACATGGTCGGCGAGGACGCCAACGGCAAGATCATCGGCCGGCACCGCTCGACCGGCATCGGCCGCCCGAAATTCTGGGAGCGTGCGCGCTATTACGGCGACGAGAAGCGCCTTGCCGCCGCGCTCGATGCGGCGGAAGTCGCGCCGAAGACATGAGCAGATCGGCGCAGCCATGAACATGCAGGTCCTTGCCCTCGCCTTCCTAGCCACCGCCGCCGTCGGCGGCATCGCCTGGGTGTTCCTTTATCCGCTCCTGTCCGGAGAACGGAAGGCGGAAAACCGCCGTGCCTCGATCGCGCGCGCCGATGCGCCCGCGGCCAAGCAGACCGAAAAGAGCCAGCGGTCGCGCCGCGAGCAGGTCGAGACGTCGCTCAAGGATCTCGAGGCGCGGCGCCAGCAGGAGAAGAGCGTTCCGCTCGGTGTTCGCCTGTCGCAGGCAGGGCTCGACTGGACGCCACAGAAATTCTGGATCGTGTCCGCCGTCGTGGCGGGAGTGCTGTTCGCGGCCGCCATGTTCGTCGGCGGCGGCCTGCTTGGCGCCGCCGGCCTTGCCTTTGCCGGCGGCTTCGGCCTGCCGCGCTGGGCGCTGGGCTTCCTGAAGAAGCGACGCGAAAACAAATTCCTGGCAGCGCTGCCCGATGCGGTCGACGTGATCGTTCGCGGCATCAAGGCGGGCCTGCCGCTGTTCGAGTCGATCAAGGTCGTCGCCGCCGACTCGCCCGAGCCGCTGCGCAGCGAGTTCCTGGCCATCATCGAGACCCAGGCGATCGGCATGCCGCTCGGCGAGGCCTGCTCGCGTCTGTACGAGCGCATGCCGCTGCCGGAAGCCAACTTCTTCGGCATCGTCATCTCGATCCAGCAAAAATCCGGCGGCAACCTCTCCGAAGCGCTCGGCAACCTCTCCAAGGTGCTGCGCGACCGCAAGAAGATGAAGGAAAAGATCCAGGCGATGTCGATGGAGGCCAAGGCCTCGGCCGGCATCATCGGTTCGCTGCCGCCGATCGTGATGTTCCTCGTCTATCTCACGACTCCGCACTACATCTCGCTGCTTTGGACCCATCCGACCGGCCAGCTCATGCTGGTCGGCTGCGTCGTCTGGATGTCGATCGGCATCATGGTGATGAAGAAGATGATCAATTTCGATTTCTGATGGTGCCGTATGGTCGAATTCCTCGTTTCGAAACTGCATGACGTCCGCTTCATGACCATGCTGCTGGCGGCCATCGCCGCCAGCGCCACCGTCTATACGCTGGTGATGCCGCTTTTCGCCGGCGAAGGCCTCGCCAAGCGCATGAAGGCGGTGGCGAGCGAGCGCGAGCGCATCCGCCAGCGCGAGCGCGAGCGCCTCAACAAGAGCGAGAAGGTCTCGCTGCGCCAAACGCCGAAGCAGGTCGTCTCCCGGGTCGTCGAGGACTTCAACCTCACCAAATGGCTCGCGCAGGAAGCCGCGCGCGACAAGCTGATCATGGCGGGCTATCGCGGCCAGGCGCCCTACATCACCTTCCTCTTCGCCCGCATGGTGGCTCCGCTCGTGCTGTTCGTCGGCTCGATCATCTACGTGTTCCTGATCGCGCATATGCAGCAGTCGATGCCGATCAAGATCGGCATCTGCATCGGCGCGGCCTATCTCGGCCTTCAGGCGCCCATGCTGTTCCTCAAGAATGCGATCTCCAAGCGCCAGCTATCGATCAAGCGCGCCTTCCCCGATGCGCTCGACCTGCTCCTGATCTGCATCGAATCCGGCATGTCGGTCGAAATGGCGTTCCGCAAGGTCGCTACCGAAATCGTGGGCCAGTCGATCGCGCTGTCCGAGGAGTTCACCCTGACCACGGCCGAGCTGTCCTATTTGCAGGATCGCAAGGTCGCCTATGAGAACCTGGCGCGGCGCACCGGGCTCGAGGGCGTCAAGTCGGTGTGTCTCGCGCTTCAGCAGGCGGAGCGCTACGGCACCCCGCTCGGGCATTCCTTGCGCGTCATGGCGCAGGAAAACCGCGACATGCGCATGAACGAGGCCGAGAAGAAGGCCGCCGCGCTGCCGCCGAAGTTGACGGTGCCGATGATCCTGTTCTTCCTGCCGGTGCTGTTCGTCGTCATTCTCGGACCGACCGGCATCAAGATCAGCGAGCTGCACTGACGTCGAGACGCGGACCGCGCGCGGTCCGCCGGCAGCTTCAGGATTGCAAGATCAGGTTCTGATCAGTCGGGCTGGCTGAGCGAGGCGACCGGCGTCCGCTTCGGTGCACCGCGCGGAGCGTCGCTGCGGCTCAGCATTTCCTTGAGGTAAGCGACATTGGCCGCGGCTTGGTCCGGCGGCAGGTCGGCCTTCACGATCGTCTCGGCTTCGGCAAAGCGGCCCTGGAGACCGACGACGAGGCCGAGATTCTGCCGCACCCGGGTACTGGCGCGCGGCGAGGCGTAGGCCTGCCGCAACGCCTCTTCGGCCTTCGGCAGGTCCTTCGACAACATGTAGGACAGGCCGAGATTGGAGAGCACGCCGGGATCGCCCGGCGCGATCCTCAGCGCGCTCGCATAATAGGAACGCGCCTCGTCGTGGCGGCCCATCTGATCGAGCGCGGTGCCCTGCACCGAGAGCAGGCGCCAGTCCGGATTGTCGGGCGAGTGCGCCTTCGACAGCACGTCGAAGGCCTGCTGAAAATTGCCGTTGTCGGCGAGCGCGCGGCCATACTGCGCGAGCAGCGCCTTGTTGCCGGGATTGGCGATGGTCGCCTGCTCGAGCACGGCGGCGGCCTGGGCGCGCTGGCCGTTGGCGCGCAAGGCCTGGCCGTAGCCGAGCGCCGCGTCGGCGTCCTTGGGATTGGCACGGTAGCGCTCGCCATAGACGTCGACGGCGCGCGCGGGATCGGCGGGGGCGGCTTCCGTCCGCGGCCCGACAGAGCCTGTGACGTCGGAGAGTTTCGACATGGCCGTGCAGCCGCCGAGGCCCATGGCCACTGCCGCCACCAGCGAAGTGGACGCGAGAAGCCGGGCAAGACTGAACCGTTGACGCATGACGCTTTTGACTCACGAGCCGATTGATCGAGCCGAACGCGCCAGCAATAGACTGTTAACCCTAACGGCGGGTTAACGTCAGCCTGGCTGCCCCTCACGGCGGTGTCTGCGGCGGCGGCTCGCCACCGAGTGCCAGATCGAGACCGAGCACCCTCACCGGCTCGTTCAGGTCGTGCAGCAGCAATTGCAGCCGCCGCCGCGCCTGAGAAACATCGACGCCTGCGCTCGGCATCCCGGGCCATTCGCGCCGGAAGTCGTCGCGGTTGACCAGCCGCTTCGCAAGCAGCTCGTCGAGCTGAACATCGTCAATGCCGAGCACGTCGGCGCAGTGCTCGATCAAGCGGCGCAGCAACAACTTCACCGCGGCCAGCGCCTCGGCGTCATCTCTACGCTCCGATCTCGCGAACTTGCCCCCGATATCGGCCCAGACCCATGAGGTGACGAGATAGGCGTGGAGCGCGCTCGGCCAATCCACCTCGCCGTCGGCATAGAAAGCGCGGCGCATCAGGAGCCGGCGGGCCTGTGCGACAACTTGATCACGCTTCAGCATCGCACATGAGGCGATCTCGATGGCCGACTGGACGGCGGGATCGCGGGAAAAATCCCGTCCTGCCGGCAACCTGATGACGCCGTCCGGCAGGTTCGAGTCGAGCAGCCCGAAGGTGCCGTCGTTGCGCGGCCGCGAATAGCGCGTGATCGCGAACTGGTGCTCCGTGCGGCCGGCCTGGGACGATGCGCCAAAATGAATGATGTTGAAGCCGGCATCGTCACCGGCCTGCCCGGTCGAGGACGGACAGGAGAGCACGTAGATCGTACGCCAGAAGGCTTCACCGCTCGCGCTCCGCGTGGCACGCGGATCCGGGATCGAATAGCGGGTGAGCCCCTCGACATGCCGGTGTCCGTGCAGGACCAGATTGACGTTGAGCGACGTCGCCGCTTCGAGGAAAGTTGCGGGCGCCGCGAGATACATCAGCGGTTCGTCGGGCACGCCGAGAAACCGCTTTCCTTCGCCGGTCGCCTGCGGCAGCGGATGATGATGCAACGCCAGTACGCGCACCAGGTTTTCCGCCGACTCGGCATAGTCGGCGCGTCCCACGGATCCCATGCTGCCCGCGAGCTCGACGCTCAGCCGGGCGGAATCCGCGACAAGCGCGCTGTAGGCGCTCTCGTCGATATTGCCGCTCGCGAGCGTCGAGAGGCTCGCGCGGTTGGAGTCGAGCAGCACCAGATCAAGCCCAGCCTGGCGGTAATAGACGCTCTTCGAGCTCCGCGGCAGATGCAAATAATCATAGACGTCGTGGCGGCCCGCGCGCTGTTTCGGGCGTTTGACGTCGTGATTGCCCGCGACCGCCTGGATGTCGGTGAACAGCCCGGTCTGCCGGAAGGACGCGATGACGGCGAGCGCTTCGTCCAGCGCACGCGGCGTCGGGTCGTCCACGAGATCACCGGTGATCAGCAGAATGCGATCGGGAACGTCCGCGAAGTCCGCCATCGCCTCACGGATTGCGGCACTGAGCGCCTCGGTCGTCGCCAGCAGCCGGCCTGACCCGTCCAGATGCAGGTCGGAAATCTGCGCAATAACGAACGCTCTATCCATTTTGCGCCGCTCATTTGCGAATGCTGCGCCGCCCAAACGATGAGAAGAATGCTTTCGACGAACAGGTTTGGCCGGATATCAAGCCGGCCCGCCGCGTTGCTGCGCAAGATGCCAGCAGAACCGCACGGCACAATCTAAAATATCCGTCAATAATGCCACAACCGCGGCGCTAGTAAAGCCCCGCGGCCGCGCTCTCGTGAACGGCAGTTCTCAGCCTGTGATACGAGATCCGCCCGGCGATTGTTTCGCTCACCCGATCAATATTCGATGGCCAGCCGCTTGCGGATTTCGTCGATGCGCTTGTCGAGCGCATCGAACCGCGCGTGGACGGAGCGGTCGTGGAGATAGAAGACGTAGCCGCCGGCAAGGAATGCGAAGATCCAGTGATGATGCTCGACATAACCAAAAATCGCCTCGACGGCCTGGCCGATGAATGTGACCACGCTCCACACAAATTCCATTGCAGTTTCCTCCCGGCAGGCCTCGTCTTCGGCCGCCGGTCATCTCCTGCACACTTTTCCCAGTCGATCCGGCGGCCGTTGCCGGAACCTAGCATGGGCCCCCTGCGGCGAGTAGCGGGTCGCTGAACGGTGACAGCAAAGCCGATTGCAGCCGCGGCGAAACTCTGCGAAGTCTCGTCCGTTCGCATGACCTGCTTGATCTGACGATCCGGACCCGCCAATGCCTTCTGTCTTCGAGACATCGCCCACCGCCATCCCGATCACCTTTGTCACCAAGTCGAGCTGGGATCAGGTCGCCGAGAAATTGCCGCCGGTGCAACGCCAGTTCGCCACCGCGAGCGCCTTTGCCGCCAAGCCGGGCGGCTATCTCGCGCTGCCCGCGCCGGACGGCGCGATCGCGCAAGTGCTGTTCGGACTCGAGGACGAGGGCGCGAGATCACGCGACCTGTTCCGGCCGGGCGCCCTGCCCGGCCTGCTGCCGCCGGGCATCTATCGCTTTGCCAATGCCCCCCACGATGCGCGGTTGGCGTCGCTCGCCTTTGCACTCGGCAGCTATCGCTTCGCCCGATACCGCAAGGCTGACCGCCCCGCCGTCCGACTGGTACCGCCCGATGGCGTGGACGCGGCCGAGATCAATCGCATGGCGGACGCCGCGATGCTGGCGCGCGACCTCATCAACACGCCGTCCAACGACATGGGCCCGGAAGAGCTCGCTGCGGCCGCGCAAGCGCTCGCCACGGAATTCGGTGCCAGCTTTGCCTGCACCATCGGCGAGGACCTGAAGACGAATTTTCCACTGATCCACGCCGTCGGCATGGCCTCGGACCGCGCGCCGCGGCTGATCGACATCGGCTGGGGCGATCCTGATCATCCCAAGGTGACGCTGGTCGGCAAGGGCGTCTGCTTCGACACCGGCGGGCTCGACCTCAAGCCGTCGAGCGGCATGCTGATCATGAAGAAGGACATGGGCGGCGCCGCCAACGTGCTGGCGCTCGCGCGCATGGTGATGGATGCGAAGCTCAAGGTCCGCCTGCGCGTGCTGATTCCGGCGGTAGAAAATGCCGTCTCCAGCAATGCCTTCCGGCCGCTCGACATCTTCACCTCGCGCAAGGGCATCACGGTCGAGATCGGCAACACCGACGCGGAGGGCCGGCTCGTGCTCGCCGACGCGCTGGCACTGGCCGACGAGGAGAAGCCGGACCTTCTGATCGATCTGGGCACGCTGACCGGCGCGGCGCGCGTCGCGCTGGGGCCGGATTTACCGCCCTTTTACACCAATGATGAGACGCTGGCCGCCGACGTCGCGCGTTGCGCGGCGAAGGAGAACGATCCCTTGTGGCGCATGCCGCTGTGGCCGCCTTACGATGCGTGGCTGGACTCCAAGACCGCCACCATCACCAACGCACCCTCAGGCGGCTTTGCCGGCTCGATCACCTGCGCGCTGTTCCTGCAACGGTTCGTCGAGCAGGCGAAGAGCTGGCTTCATGTCGACATCTACGGCTGGACCCCGTCGGCAAAGCCGGCGCGGCCCGAAGGCGGCGAATGCCAGGCCGCGCGCGCCATCTACACATTGCTGAGCGAGCGCTATGCATGATCCAGGACACGATCCAAGGCTGACACCGGCGCGCGGCGACCTCGCCGCGAAATATCTCGAAGGCAAGGTGGAAGCCGACCGCTTCGTCACGGGCGAGGAATTCGAGGTGTTCGAGGCGATCACACCCGTGCGCGAGCAGCCGTCGTCGAACGCGATGCTGATGACGGAGGCGCTGCGCGGCGAACGCGTCACGGTCTACGATCGCAACGGCGAAGGCTGGGCCTGGGGCCAGCTTGGCGGCGATGGTTATGTCGGCTGGCTGCCTGATGCAGCGCTGATGAAGCCATCGGCCGCCCCGACCCACAAGGTGAGCGCGCTCCGGACATTCGCCTTCCCCGGTCCCTCGATCAAGCTGCCGCCGGCCGGCACGCTCGCGCTGGGCTCGAAGGTTGCGGTGGTGCACGAGGACGGCAGCTTCGCCGTGACGCGCGACGGACAATATCTGCCGAAGGCCCATATCGCCCCGCTCGATCACCGCGAGCCGGACTTCGTCGCGGTCGCCGAACGCTTCGTCGGCACGCCCTATCTCTGGGGCGGCAAGAGCAGCCTCGGCATCGACTGCTCCGGCCTCGTGCAGGTCTCGCTGACAGCAGCAGGCATCGGCTGCCCGCGCGACAGCGACATGCAGCAGGCAGGGCTCGGCCGCGCGCTGGAGACGCATGAGCGGACCAAGCTGCAACGCGGCGATCTCATTTTCTGGAAGGGCCATGTCGCCATCGTCCGCGATGGCGGCACCATGGTTCACGCCAACGCGCATCACATGGCAACCGTGATCGAGGCGACCGAGCCGGCGATCGCGCGGATCAAGGCGGCAGGCAGCGAAATCGTCGCGATCAAGCGGCTGTAGCGCGACTTCGTGGGATGGGTAGAGCGCAGCGAAACCCATCATTCTCACCACGCGCCGTTTCGCTTCGCTCTACCCATCCGACTGAAGACTACGTCGCCACCGCCCCGTTCCCCGCCGTCTCCAGCCGGAACGCCGCCGCGAACAGCGCGCGTGTGTAATCCGTCTTCGGGCTCTTGAACAGTTCGGCGGCCTGTCCCTCCTCGACCACCTTCCCCCCGCGCATCACGATGAGATGGCTGGCGAGCGAGGCGACGACGCGCAGATCGTGCGAGATGAACATGTAGGTGAGATCGCGCCTGCGCTGGAGCTCCCGCAAGAGGTCGACCATCTGCGCTTGAATCAGCATGTCGAGTGCGCTGGTCGGCTCGTCCAGCACCACGAAATCCGGCTCCAGCACCACCGCCCGCGCGATGCTGATGCGCTGGCGCTGGCCGCCGGAGAACTCATGCGGATAGCGATAGCGGGTGTCTGCCTTCAACCCGACGTCCTCGAGCGCCTTGACGACGCGCTCCTCACGCTCCTCGCGCGACAGCTTTGGCTGGTGCACGGTGAGGCCCTCGGCGATGATGTCGGCGACCGACATGCGCGGACTGAGCGAGCCGAACGGATCCTGGAACACGATCTGCATGTCGCGCCGGAACGGTCGCATCTCCTTGAAGCGCAGGCCCTGGATGTCCTTGCCGAGGAACACGATGCGGCCATTGGAGGAGATCAGCCGCATCAGCGCCAGCCCGAGCGTGGTCTTGCCCGAGCCGGACTCGCCGACGACGCCGAGCGTCTCGCCCTTGCGTACGGCAATGCTGACGCCATCGACCGCCTTGATGTGGCCAACCGTCTTGCGCATCAAGCCGCGCTTGATCGGAAACCAGACCTTCAAATCATCGGCGGACATCACCACCGGTGCATTCGGCTGCGGCGGCGCCGGATCGGGCTTCGGCTCCGCCGCGAGCAGGTCGCGCGTATAGGGATGGTTCGGGGTCCTGAAGACCTGCTCGACCGGCCCCTGCTCGACGATCTCACCGCCCTTCATGACACAGACATGGTCGGCGATGCGGCGCACGATGCCGAGATCGTGGGTGATGAAGAGCAGGCTCATGCCGAGCCGGGAGCGGATCTCGGCGAGCAGCGCCAGGATCTGCGCCTGCACGGTGACGTCGAGCGCCGTGGTCGGCTCGTCCGCGATCAGGAGGTCCGGTTCGTTGGCGAGCGCCATCGCGATCATGACGCGCTGACGCTGGCCGCCGGAGAGCTGGTGCGGATAGCTGTTGAGCCGCGTTTCGGGCTCGGGGATGCCGACCTGCGTCAGCAGTTCCAGCGTCCGCTTGCGCGCTTCGGCATTGCTGGTCGGATTGTGGAGCTGGATGATCTCGCCGATCTGCGCCTCGATCGTGTGCAGCGGATTGAGCGAGGTCATCGGCTCCTGGAAGATGATGGAGATATCGCTGCCGCGAATCTCCCGCATCTGCTGCTCGGACTGGTCGATCAGCTCCCGCCCCTTGAAGCGGATGCTGCCCGAGGGATGCGAGGCATTCGGATAGGGCAGAAGCTTCAGGATCGAGAGCGCGCTGACCGACTTGCCGGAGCCGGACTCGCCGACTAGCGCGACGCATTCGCCGCGCTTGATCTGGAACGAGACCTTGTCGACCGCGAGCGTCGTCGCGCCGCCCTGGTGGAAGGCCACCGAGAGGTCGCGGACGGCAAGCAGGGGCTGGTTGATCGCGTCCATCACGCCCTCACTTGAACGTCTTGCGCGGATCGAAGGCGTCGCGCACGGCTTCGCCGATGAAGATCAAGAGCGACAGCATGATCGCGACCGAGAAGAAGCCGGAGAAACCCAGCCAGGGCGCCTGCACGTTGGATTTGCCCTGCGACAGCAGTTCGCCGAGCGACGGCGAGCCGGGCGGCAGCCCGAAGCCGAGGAAATCGAGGGCCGTGAGCGTCATGACCGACGAGGAGACGATGAACGGAAGGAACGTCATCGTCGCGACCATCGCGTTCGGCAGCAAATGCTTGAACATGATCACGGCGTTCGACACGCCCAGCGCGCGCGCGGCCTGGATGTACTCGAAATTGCGCCCGCGCAGGAATTCCGCGCGCACGAGTCCGACCAGCGACACCCAGGAAAACAGGAGCAGGATGCCGAGCAGCACGAAGAAGCCGGGCACGAGCACCGACGAGAGGATCAGCAAGAGGTAGAGCGAAGGGATCGCAGTCCATATCTCGATGAAACGCTGGAACAACAGATCGACCCAGCCGCCGAAATAGCCCTGCACCGCGCCGGCCGCGATGCCGACGACGGAGGAGACAATGGTTAGGCACAGGCCGAACAGCACCGAGATGCGGAAACCGTAGATCAGGCGCGCAACCACGTCGCGGCCCTGATCGTCGGTGCCGAGCCAGTTGTATTCGAGGTCGCGGCAGCTCTTGAGGCCCTTCTTCTCGACGACAGGCTTGCACTGCGCCTCCGTCAGCATCCAGGTCGGCGGCGACGGCGCCGGTGTCGGCAGGTCGAGATTGTGGGTGTCGTAGGAATAGCGGATCAGCGGCCAGACGATGCTGCCGCCCTTGTCCTTGATCAGCTTCTGCAAATAGGGATCGCGGTAGTCGGCCGCCGTCTCGAAGTCGCCACCGAAGGTCGTCTCGGAATAGGTGACGAAGGCCGGCCAGTAGAGATGGCCGTCGTACTTGATCAGGAACGGCCGGTCATTGGCGATCAGCTCGGCAAACAGCGACACCACGAACAGGATCATGAAGATCCAGAACGACCAGTAACCGCGCCGGTTCGCCCTAAAATTCTGCCAGCGCCGCCGGTTGAGCGGCGATGGCACGAACGGCTTGCGCGTGATCGGCACGGCATCGCCGAGCGGCGACTTTGCGGTGGTTTCGATCGGGGTCGGGGCGGCCAGTGTCATCAGACCTCCCGCGCCTCGAAATCGATCCGCGGATCGATCCACATATAGGTGAGGTCAGAGATGAGGTTGATCACGAGGCCGACGAGCGAAAAGATGAAGAGCGTGCCGAACACCACGGGATAGTCGCGGTTGAGAACGCTCTCGAAACTGAGCAGTCCGAGCCCATCCAGTGAGAAGATGGTCTCGATCAGAAGCGAGCCCGAGAAGAAAGCGTGAATGAAGGTGCTGGGAAAGCCCGCGATCACGATGAGCATCGCGTTGCGGAAGACGTGGCCATAGAGCACCCGATTCTCGCTGCAGCCCTTCGCGCGCGCAGTCATCACGTATTGCTTGCGAATCTCATCCAGAAACGAGTTCTTGGTCAGGAACGTCATGGTGGTGAACGCGCCGAGCCCCATGGCGATCAGCGGCAGCGTCAAATGCCAGAAGTAATCGATGATCTTCCAGTACCAGGGAAATTGCGACCAGCCGTCTGACGTCAGTCCGCGCAATGGGAACCAGTTGAAGAACGAGCCTCCGGCGAACAGGATGATCAGGAGGATCGCGAACAGGAAGCCGGGAATCGCGTAGCCGAGCACGAGTACGCTCGACGTCCAGGTGTCGAAGCGCGTTCCGTCCTTGACCGCCTTGCGGATGCCGAGCGGAATCGAGATCAAGTAGGTCAGCAGCGTCAGCCAGATGCCAAGCGAGATCGAGACCGGGAGCTTTTCCTTGATCAGCTGGAGCACGCTGACATCGCGAAAATAGCTGTTGCCGAAATCGAAGCGGGCGAAATTCCACACCATCAGCGCGAAGCGTTCGGGGGCCGGCTTGTCGAAGCCGAATTGCTTCTCCAGCTTCTTGATGAAGTCGGGGTCCAGGCCCTGCGCGCCGCGATATTTCGAATTGATGGCATCGCCACCAGCGCCCAGCTGACCGGGCGCGCGCTGAGCGAAATCACCGCCGCCCGAGATGCGCGAGCTGCCGCCGGTGTCAGCGCCCGAGAGCTGCGCGATGACGCGCTCGACCGGGCCGCCCGGCGCGAACTGCACGACGACGAAGGAGACGAAGAGGATCCCGAGCAGCGTCGGGATCATCAGGAGGATGCGGCGGGCGATATAGGCGCTCATGATTATTTCGCCTGCTCGAGCTTGGCCGCCTTGGCGCGGTCATACCACCACAAGGTCCGCTCACCGACGCCGCTTGCATAGTCGGAGATCGCGTAACGCGGCAGGTTCGCGGGATGGCTGAACTGGTCCCAATAAGCCAGCCGGTGGCTGGTATTGTACCATTGCGGCACCCAGTAGCGGCCGGCGCGGAAGACACGATCGATCGCGCGGCACGCGATCGTCAGCTCATTGCGTGTTTCCGCCGCCATGGCCTTCTCGACCAGCGCGTCGAGCGCAGGACTGCCGGCGCCGGCATAGTTGTAAGACCCCTTGGTCGCCGCAGCTTGCGAGGTGAAGTACGTCCGCAAGCTATCGCCGGGCGTCGCCGACATCGTGAGGCGCTGTATTGCAAAGTCGAAATCGAAGGACTCGAGCCGCGCACGATATTGCACGGCGTCGATGAGACGCAGATTGGCCTCGATACCAAGCACGCCGAGATTCTTGAGGAACGAGGCATGGTGCGGCTGGAACGAGGCCTCGTCTGTCAGGAATTCGACGGCGAAGACTTCGCCATTCGGCAGCAGCCGTTTGCCATCCTTGACCGGAAACTGTGCCTCCTGGAGCAATTGCTGGGCCCTGCGCAAGAGCGCACGATCCTGGCCGGAGCCGTCCGACACCGGCGGCACGAACGGCTCACCGAACACGTCGTCGGGCACCTGGCCGCGGAAGGGCTCGAGCAGCTTCAACTCCTCGGGCGACGGCAGGCCCTCCGCGACGAGGTCCGAATTCTGGAACGGCGAGCGCGTGCGCGCATAGGCGCCGTACATGATGGTCTTGTTGGTCCATTCGAAGTCGAACGCGCAGTTCAGCGCTTCGCGCACCTTCGGGTTCTTAAACTTGTCCCGCCGCGTGTTGATGAACCAGCCCTGGCCGCCCGACGGAGTCTGATCCGGCACCTGCTCGCGCTTGACGCGGCCGTCCCTGATCGCCGGGAAGTCGTAACGCGTGGCCCAGATGCGCGAGGTGAACTCCTCGCGATACAAATAATTCTTGCCGGTAAAGCCTTCAAAGGCGACGTCGCGGTCGCGATAGAATTCGTAGCGGATCACGTCGAAATTGTTGCTGCCGCGGCAGACCGGCAGGTCCGCGCCCCACCAGTCCTTGACACGTTCGAACTCGATGAATCGATTGATCTCGAACTTGCCCACCTTGTAGGGACCGGAGCCCAGCGGCGTCTCGGTCGTGGTTTCTTCGAACGACCGGTTGGCGTAGTAGGCCTTCGAGAAGATCGGCAAACCCGCGACATAGAGCGGCACGTCACGTGCCCGCTTCTCGGCGAAGGTCACGACCACGGTGGCGTCGTCCAGTGCTTCGGCGCCCTTGACGTCGCGCATCTGGATCTGGATCAGCGGATG
The DNA here is from genome assembly GCF_004634465.1 of Bradyrhizobium sp. MOS001. Classification (NCBI taxonomy): domain Bacteria; kingdom Pseudomonadati; phylum Pseudomonadota; class Alphaproteobacteria; order Hyphomicrobiales; family Nitrobacteraceae; genus Bradyrhizobium; species Bradyrhizobium sp. MOS001. Next base: position 129,423 of record NZ_SPVJ01000006.1, on the reverse strand, counting down.
CCCCTTCTCCTTCAGCACATTGATCGAGAACGCGACGTCATGCGCGGTCAGTTTCGAGCCATCGTGAAACCGTGCCTCGGGCCGCATCGTGAACCGATAGGCGAGCTTGTCAGCCGAGAGCTGCACTGATTTCGCGGCGAAGCCATACATCGCGTCGGGCTCGTCGCCGGCATGCGCCATCAGCGTGACGAAGGTCAGATCCATGCCCTGCGCGCCCTCGCCCTTCAGAATGAAGGCATTGAGCGAATTGAAGGTCTGGAACGACTGGTTGTAGCCTTTCGTTGATGGAATGAGCGAGAACGTGCCGCCCTTCGGCGCATCGAGATTGACATAGTCGAAATGGTGGAAGTCGGCGGAATATTTGAGATCGCCGAACGCCGAGATGCCGTGCGCCTCGATCCCCGCCTCCGATGCGCGTGCGCCGGGCAACATCAGCGCGCCGAGGGACGCACTGAGAGTGCCGCCGACACCCAAGACCAGCACATGGCGGCGTGACATCTGCGTCATGCGGGGGATGTCCTTCACGACTTCTTTGCGATCCGTGCCGCCTTGTCTGCGTCGTACCACCAGATGAACGGGAAGCCGGACTGACCGTATTTGGGCAATTCCGCCGGCCGGCCGAAGCGATCCCAGCGCGCGGTGCGGATCTTCGAATAGGTCCATTGCGGAACGACGTAGTTATTCCACAGCAGCACGCGGTCGAGCGCTTTGGTTGCCGCGACGAGATCGTCGCGGCCCGTGGCGTAGATCAGCCGCTCGATCAGCTTGTCGACCGCCGGATTCTTGATGCCGGCAATATTGCGCGAACCAGCGATGTCGGCCGTCTTGGACGACCAGAACTCGCGCTGCTCGTTGCCCGGCGACTGCGACTCGCCCCATGAGTTGGTGACGACGTCGAAATCCCAGTCCCGCGTCCTGTTCTCGTATTGAGTCGGGTCGACCGTGCGCACGCTGACCGCGATGCCGAGCCGTTCCAGAGACGGCTTGTAGAACAGCGTGACCCGCTCGAAGCTCGGATCCTGGTTCAGCAGCTCCAGGGTGAACTGCGCACCGGTCTTGACGTCGACCAGCTTGCGGTCGCGCACCTCGTAACCGGCCTCCTTGAACAGGCGCAGCGCCTCGCGAAGATTGTCGCGCACGGCTTCCGGACTGCCGCCGACCGGATTGGTGTAGGCCGTCGTGAACACTTCCGGCGGGACCTCGGCGCGGACGGTCTCGAGGATCTCGAGCTCTTTCCCTTGCGGCAACCCGGTCGCCATGAGCTCGTCGATGCCATCGAAATAGCTGCTGACGCGCTTGTATTGACCGTAGAAGATCTGCTTGTTCATCTCCTCGAAGTCGAACGCATAGTTGAGCGCACGACGCACGCGCGGATCTTTGAATTTGGCGCGGCGCAGGTTCGGCACGAAAGCCTGCATCACACCCGAGCTGCGATTGGCGAACTCCTCGAGGATCACCCGCTTTTCGGTCACGGCCGGGAAGTCGTAGGCTGTCGCCCAGTTCTTCGCACTGTTCTCGGTGCGCCAGTCCACCTGATCGGCCTTGAAAGCCTCGATCGCCACGGTGGCATCGCGGAAATACTCGTAGCGCATCTCGTCGAAATTGTTGCGGCCCACATTGGTGGCGAAATCGCGCCCCCAATAATCCTTGACGCGCTCCAGCGCGATCGACCGTCCCGCCACGAATTCCTTGACCATGTAGGGGCCGGAACCGAGCGGTATTTCGAGCGTGGTCGCGGAGACATCGCGCTTGCGGCCCTGCGCGTCGGTCCCCTCCCACCAATGCTTCGGCAAAACCGTGAGCTGCCCGACGATCTGCGGCAGCTCGCGGTTGCCCGGTGCGTCGAACACGAACTTCACCTCGCGCTCACCGACCTTCTCGGCCTTCACCACATGGCTGTAATAGGCCGAGTACATCGGGTGATGCTTCTTGAAGGCATCCAGCGAGAAGATCACGTCGTCCGCAGTGACCGGCTTGCCGTCATGCCATTTGGCCTGCGGCCGCAAACGATAGGTGACGAAGGAAAAGTCGGCCGGGTGGCTGACGGCCTCGGCCAGCGCGCCGTATTCGGTCGAGACTTCGTCGAGCGACGGCGTCGTGAGGGATTCGTAGATGAACGCGACGGCACCGGCGACCTGCCCCTTCACTCCCGCCACTACGATATTGAAATTATCGAAAGTGCCGACGGCGATCTGGCGCGCGACACCGCCTTTGGGCGCTTCCGGATTGACGTAATCGAAGCGCTTGAAGTCGGCGGGATATTTGACCTGTCCGAACAGCGACAGCGCGTGGCGCCAGGGCGCCTCACTGGCGGATTGCGCCGCGGCCGTGCCGATGACGGGAAGGCCCCCTACGGAACCGAGGGCGGGGAGCGCTACGGCAGCAGTGCCGGTGAGCAGGAGATCGCGTCGGGTAATGGCCAAATCAACATTCCTGATCTTGAAGGAGGTTACCCCTTTAAGTGCTCAATATAGGCGAGGTTTCGACGGAATATGTTGCTTTTTCCTCATGTTGGAAGCCCCGGCGGCCTGTCGGATGCGGCCAAACGCCCCGATAAACTCACCGCGAGGCCCGGATAAGCAAACGGCCAGGCTTTTCAGCCTGGCCGCACATTCAAGATTGGCTTTTGACGGCCTTACTTCGACGCCGTCGGGATCGGCTGAGGATGCTCTGACAGCGAATTCAGATAGGCGATGACGTCGGCGCGCTCGGAGTCCTTCGGGATGCCGGCAAAGCCCATCGCGGTGCCCGGGATGAAGCCCTTCGGGTTTGCAATGAACTTGTTGAGGTCGTCGAACGACCAGGTGCCGCCCTTGGCCTTCATGGCGGCCGAGAAGTTGAAGCCGTTGCGGCCCTCGCCCCTGGCTTCGCCGACGACGCCATAGAGGTTCGGACCGACGCGATTCGGGCCGCCCTTCTCGAAGGTGTGGCAGGCGCCGCACTTCTTGGCAGCCGAAGCGCCCTTTTCGACGGAAGCGGTCTGGAGCAGCTTTTCGATCGGCTCGGAGGGCGCAGCAGCGGCGCCACCTTCCTTGCCGTGGCCAGCATCTTCCTTCACGGCGATCTCGAAACCAGGCTTCGCCAGCGGCTTCGGTGTGAACAGCGCCTGGGCGGCAAAGCTCGTCACAAGCAGAATGAGACAGGTGCCAAGCACGGCACCGAGGATCTTGTTCAGTTCGAAAGAGTCCATTTCCGGCCAGGCCCCACACCACAGTAAGGAAATAGCGGCCGAGCGGCCGCCAGGACGAGCCTCGGGAGAATCAAACGTTCCTTGTTGTTTCCCCGAGTTTTGCCATTGAGATATCGGTTTGCCCGGGGTCTGGCAACCCGTATAAGCGACCCGGCTTTCAGCCCGTCCCCACCCCATTTCTCGACGCGGAAAACCTCTCGTTTCCAGGCCCTTGACCCGATGATCGATCCCCGCATCCTGGTGCTGATCCCGGCCCGCATGGCCGCCACCCGCCTGCCCGGCAAGCCGCTCGCAGACATCGCGGGCCTGCCGATGATCGTGCATGTGATGCGGCGGGCAGAGGCCGCCGGCATCGGCCGGGTCGCGGTCGCAACCGATACGGACGAGATCGCCTCCGTGGTCACCGCCCATGGCGGCGAAGCCGTGATGACCCGCCCGGAGCACCCCTCTGGCTCGGACCGCATCCACGAGGCGATGCAGAAGCTCGATCCCTCAGGCAAGGCCGAGATCGTGGTCAATCTCCAGGGCGATTTCCCGACCATCACGATCGACAACATCCGCGAGGTGCTGCCGCCGCTGCAAGATCCGGCCGTGGACATCGCGACGCTGGCCTCGCAGATCCATACCGAGGAGGAGGACCTCGCGCCGAGCGTCGTAAAGGCGATCGGAACCTCGCTGGGCGGGAAACGCATGCGCGCACTTTATTTCACTCGCGCGACCGCGCCGACCGGCGACGGACCGCGCTACCACCATATCGGCCTCTACGCCTATCGCCGCGCCGCGTTGGAGCGCTACGTCTCGCTGCCGCCATCCCCGCTGGAATTGCAGGAGAAGCTCGAGCAGCTCCGGGCGCTGGAAGCCGGGATGCGGATCGACTTCACCATCGTCGACACCGTGCCCCGCGGGGTCGACACGCCGGCGGACCTGGAGACCGCCCGCAGCATCCTTTCCAAATCCTGAGCCGCTGTTACAAGGCCGATCATGAGCAAGCTGAAAATCGCATTCCAGGGCGAGCCTGGGGCCAACTCCCACATCGCCATCGTCGAGGCCTATCCCGACGCCGAGCCGATGCCCTGCGCCACCTTCGAGGACGCGCTGTCGGCGATCTCGTCGGGCGAGGCCGACCTCGGCATGATCCCGATCGAGAATTCGGTCGCAGGCCGCGTCGCCGACATCCATCATCTGCTGCCGGCCTCCGGCCTCTTCATCATCGGCGAATGGTTTCTGCCGGTCCGCCATCAGCTGATGGCGGTGAAGGGGACGAAGCTTGAGGACATCAAGAGCGTCGAGAGCCACGTGCATGCGCTCGGCCAGTGCCGGCGCATCATCCGCAAACTCGGAATCAAGCCGATCGTGCACGCCGACACCGCCGGCAGCGCCCGCGATATCTCCGAGCGCAACGACAAGGCCGTCGCCGCGATCGCCTCGCGGCTTGCGGCAAAGATCTACGGCCTCGACATCCTGGCCGAGGACATCGAGGACGAGGCGCACAACACCACGCGCTTCGTGGTGCTGGCGCGCGAGCCGAAATGGGCGGCGCAGGGCTCGGGGCCGCTGGTCACGACTTTTGTATTTCGCGTGCGCAACTTGCCCGCCGCGCTCTACAAGGCGCTCGGTGGCTTCGCCACCAACGGCGTCAACATGACCAAGCTCGAAAGCTACATGGTCGACGGCAATTTCTTCGCCACGCAGTTTTATGCCGACGTCGACGGCCACCCTGAAGACAAGGGCCTGGCGTTCGCGATCGAGGAGCTGAAATTCTTCTCGCGCGAATTCCGCATCGTCGGCGTGTATCCGGGGCACCCCTTCCGCGCGACGTTCAGCGAAACGCAACAGGATTGATTGAGTGTCCCGGACGCGCGGAGCGCGAGCCGGGACCCTGGGGCCACGATACCCGGAGCGCGATGGGCCCCGGCTCTGCAGCGCACCGCTTCGCGCTGCGCCGCGTCCGGGACACGAGAGCTTTACGCGGCCGCTCTCAGCCCGAACGCCTCCGCCAGCAGCGAATACGACTTCTTCCGTGCGTCGTGGTCGTACACGGCCGTAATCACCATCAACTCGTCCGGTTTGCTCGCATCGATCAACGGCTGCAGCTTCTTCTGCACCGTCGCCGGATTGCCGACGAAGAGGCGTGAACGGTTGCGCGAGATCGAAATGCGCTCGGCGTCCGTATAGGGATAGGCCAGCGCCTCCTCGACACTCGGCAGCGGCAGATATTGCCCGCGGTCGCGGCGCAGGCGGTTGAGATCGAACGAGGTGGCGAGCTTTTCGGCCTCCTCATCCGTGTCGGCCGCGATGACGGCGACCGCGAGGATCGCGCGCGGGCTCGCGCTCCAGGCCGAGGGCTGGAAACGGTTGCGGTAATGCACCATCGCATCGATCGCGTCATGGGATGCGAAATGATGGGCGAAGGCGAAGCCCATGCCGACCTGCGCGGCGAGCTCCGAGGAATAATCGCTGGAGCCGAGCAGCCAGATCGGCGGCAGCTTGGTGTCGTCGGGCATCGCGACCACGTTGTTGTAGGGGTGCCCTGCGGGAAATTCGCGGGTCTCCCACAGAATCAGTTCGTGCAGCCGCTCCAGGAAGTCGTCGCCCTCGCGGCGGTCGAGACGGCTGCGCAGGGCGTAGGCCGTGGCGCCATCGGTACCGGGGGCGCGGCCGAGACCGAGATCGATGCGGCCGGGAAACAGCGCCTCCAGCATCTTGAAGCGCTCGGCCACCACGAGCGGGGCGTGGTTGGGCAGCATCACCCCGCCAGAGCCGACGCGGATGTGCTTCGTCACCGCTGCGATCTGCCCGATCATCACGTCGGGCGCCGGGCTCGCCACCGAGGCGAGGTTGTGATGCTCGGCGAGCCAGTAGCGGACATAGCCAAGCCCATCGACATGGCGCGCCAGATCGATGCTGTTGCGCAGCGCCGCGGCGGGTTTTGTACTTGTGGTGACGACGGAGAGGTCGAGGACTGAGAGCGGGATCATGGCGCGCTAAGGTAGTGAAGGCCGGCGCGGCGGCAATGGGCAGACTGCGCAGGTCTGGCGTGTGCGGGCCGCGAACCCGCACGGCAGCGCCAGTTGAGGCGATGGGACAAGATTTGTCGCGGCAACACCATCTTCACACTGCCCACACCCCATATTTGCTCCTGCCCGTCGCCAAAACTGTTGCAATTTGTTGATTTATATAACATTTTATTACACCTACGCACTTCCCACTCACACCCTCTTCCGTTCAATATTTCCACCGGTACCGGTGAAAGTGGGCCACTTCCCATCCCCGATGGGCTGTCGAGTGCGACCGCTTTGGCTTATCTTGCCCACATCCAATCGAGACCTGACTGCCGGCCGCCAAAAACCGGACGAGCCCTTGGAGTGAGTGGTGCCATGACTGATCTGACGACACCTGCCCGAGCCGAAGGGCAAGACGGGCACCTCCAAAACGGGCACCTCTCCTCGAAGCGGCCTGCAATCTCCTTCGAGTTCTTTCCGCCCAAGACGGAAGAGATGGAGCGCAATCTCTGGGAGACCATCAACCGGCTCGCCCCGCTCGACCCGAAATTCGTCTCCGTGACCTACGGGGCCGGCGGCTCGACCCGCGAGCGCACCCATTCGACCATCACCCGCATCCTCAGGGAAACCGCGCTGCTGCCGGCCGCACATTTGACCTGCGTCGGCGCCTCGCGCGGGGAGATCGACGAGATCGTCGACCGCTATCACGAGGTCGGCGTCCGCCACATCGTCGGCCTGCGCGGCGATCCCGCCGGCGGCATCGGCGCGCCCTATTCCAGCCATCCCGACGGCTACCAGAGTTCCGCCGACCTCGTTGCGGGCATCAAGAAGCGGCACGGCGACATCGAAGTCTCCGTGTCCGCCTATCCCGAGAAGCACCCTGAAGCGCGCGACTTCGACGCCGACATCGACACCCTGAAGGCCAAGGTCGATGCGGGTGCGACGCGCGCGATCACGCAGGTGTTCTTCGATAACGACCTCTACTTCCGCTATCTCGACCGCGTCCGTGCCCGAGGCATCGACATCCCGATCGTGCCCGGCATCATGCCCATGCACAATTTCAAGCAGGCCCGCAATTTCGTCACCCGCGCCGGCACCTCCGTGCCGGATTGGCTGGCGGAGAAATTCGACGGCCTCGACGACGACGCCGAGACCCGCAAGCTGGTGGCCGCGACGGTTGCCGCCGGCCAGGTGCAGAAGCTGGCGAAGCGCGGCGTCGACACCTTTCATTTCTACACCATGAACCGCGCCGATCTCGTGTTCGCGATCAGCCATTTGCTCGGCATCCGCGCCAAGAGCGCGCAGAAGGCGGCTTAAGATAAAATGACCACTCCCGTTTCTCCCAAGCGAACTGCCCTGCTCAATGCCGCGCGCGAGCGCATCCTCGTGCTCGACGGCGCCATGGGCACGATGATCCAGAACCTCCAGTTCGACGAGGCCGCCTTCCGCGGCGAGCGCTTCAAGAATTTTCATCGCGACCTGCGCGGCAACAACGATCTGTTGATCTTGACCCAGCCGCAGGCGATCGAGGACATCCACGCCGCCTATTTGCGTGCCGGCGCCGACATCGTCGCGACCAACACCTTCTCGACGACCTCGATCGCGCAGGCGGATTACGATCTCACCGACATCGTCTACGAGATGGCGCGCGAAGGCGCCCGCCTCGCCGGCAACGCCGCAAGGCGCGTCGAGGCCGAGGACGGCAAGCCCCGCTTCGTTGCGGGTGCCATCGGCCCGACCAACCGCACCGCCTCGATCTCGCCCGACGTTTCCAACCCCGGCTACCGGGCCGTCACGTTCGACGATTTGCGCAAATCCTATGGCGAGCAGATCAACGGCATGCTCGACGGCGGTGTCGATCTGCTGCTGGTCGAGACCATCTTCGACACGCTGAACGCCAAGGCGGCGCTGTATGCGATCGCCGAAATCACCGAAGAGCGCGGCATCGACGTGCCCGTGATGGTGTCGGGCACCATCACCGACAAATCCGGCCGCCTGCTGTCGGGCCAGATGCCGGAGGCATTCTGGAATTCGGTGCGACACGCAAAGCCCGTCACCATCGGCTTCAACTGCGCGCTCGGCGCGGAAGATCTGCGCGCCCACATCGCCGACATCGGCCGCGTCGCCGACACGCTGGTGTGCGCCTATCCGAACGCCGGCCTGCCCAACGAATTCGGCCAGTACGACGAGACCCCGGAGTACATGGCGCGCCTGGTCGGCGAATTCGCGCGCGACGGCCTCATCAACATCGTCGGCGGCTGCTGCGGCACCACGCCGGACCATATCGCGGCGATTGCGGCGGCCGTCGCCCCGCACAAGCCGCGCATCGTGCCGGAAATCGAACCGCGGCTGCGCCTCTCCGGTCTCGAGCCATTCATCCTGACGGACGCCATCCCGTTCGTGAACGTCGGCGAGCGCACCAACGTCACCGGCTCCGCTCGCTTCCGCAAGCTGATCACCGCCGGCGACTACACCGCCGCGCTGCAGGTCGCCCGCGACCAGGTCGAGGACGGCGCGCAGATCATCGACGTCAACATGGACGAAGGGCTTCTGGATTCGGAAGCCGCGATGGTGACCTTCCTCAACCTCGTCGCCGCCGAGCCCGACATCGCCCGGGTCCCCGTGATGGTCGATTCCTCGAAATTCTCGGTGATCGAAGCCGGCCTGAAATGCGTGCAGGGCAAGCCGGTCGTCAACTCGATCTCGATGAAGGAAGGCGAGGAGAAGTTCATTCACGAGGCGAAGATCGCCCGGCGCCACGGCGCAGCCGTGGTGGTGATGGCGTTCGACGAAGTCGGCCAGGCCGATACGTTCGCGCGCAAGACCGAGATCTGCAAGCGCGCCTACGACATCCTGGTGGACCGCGTCGGCTTCCCGCCTGAGGACATCATCTTCGATCCGAACATCTTTGCGATCGCGACCGGCATCGAGGAGCACAACAATTACGGCGTCGACTTCATCGAGGCGACGCGCTGGATCCGCCAGAACCTGCCGCACGCGCATATTTCCGGCGGCGTCTCCAATCTGTCGTTCTCGTTCCGCGGCAACGAGCCGGTGCGCGAGGCGATGCACTCGGTGTTCCTGTATCACGCCATCAAGGCGGGCATGGACATGGGCATCGTCAATGCCGGGCAGATGATCGTGTATGACGACATCGATGCCGAGCTGCGCCAGGTATGCGAGGACGTCATCCTCAATCGCGACCCCGGTGCGTCCGAGCGCCTGCTGGCGCTCGCGGAGAAATTCCGCGGCAACAAGACCCAGACCAAAGAAGCCGACCTCGCCTGGCGCGAATGGCCGGTGGCGAAGCGGCTGTCGCATTCGCTGGTGCATGGGATCACCGAGTTCATCGAAGTGGACACTGAGGAGGCCCGCAAGGCATCCAAGCGTCCGCTCGACGTGATCGAGGGCCCCTTGATGGCCGGCATGAACGTGGTCGGCGACCTCTTCGGCGACGGCAAGATGTTCCTGCCGCAGGTGGTGAAGTCCGCGCGCGTGATGAAGCAGGCGGTGGCGTGGCTGATGCCGTTCATGGAGGAAGAGAAGGCGCGCAACCTCGCCAACGGCATCGGCACCGAAGGCTCCTCGTCCGCCGGCAAGATCGTGCTCGCGACCGTCAAGGGCGACGTCCACGACATCGGCAAGAACATCGTCGGCATCGTGCTCCAGTGCAACAATTTCGAGGTCATCGACCTCGGCGTGATGGTGCCGGCCGCAAAAATCGTCGAGACCGTGAAGGCGGAGAAGGCCGACATCGTCGGGCTATCAGGCCTGATCACGCCCTCACTCGACGAGATGGCGTTCTTCGCCGGCGAATTGCAGCGCGAAGGTTTGAAGCTGCCGCTGCTGATCGGCGGCGCCACCACGAGCCGTGTGCACACGGCCGTCAAGATCGACCCGAGCTATCGCGCCGGTCCCGTCGTGCATGTGAATGACGCCAGCCGCGCCGTCGGCGTTGCCTCCTCGCTGCTCTCGCCGGAGAAGCGCGAGGCTTACGCCGCCGAGGTGCGTGCCGAATACGCAAAAATCTCGGACGCGCATCTGCGCGCGCAGGCGGACAAGAAGCGCCTGAAGCTCGCGGCCGCGCGCGCCAACCGCGTGCCGGTCGACTTTGCCAAGAACAAGCCGGTGAAGCCGACCTTCTTGGGCATCCGCAGCTTTGACGAATACGATCTCGCCGAGCTCGTGCCCTATATCGACTGGACGCCGTTCTTCCAGACCTGGGAGCTTGCCGGCCGCTTCCCCGCCATCCTTGACGATTCCAAGGTCGGCGAAGTCGCACGCTCGCTCTACGACGACGCGCGCAAGATGCTCGATCTGATCGTCAAGGAAAAGTGGTTCAGGGCGCGCGCCACCGTCGGCTTCTGGCCGGCGAATGCGCAAGGCGACGACATCGTGCTCTATGCCGACGAAAGCCGGACCAAGCAGATCGCGACGCTGCACACGCTGCGCCAGCAGCTCGAGAAGCGCGAGGGCCGGTTCAACGCCGCGCTCGCCGACTTCGTCGCGCCCGCCGGCGTCCCCGATTATGTCGGCGGCTTCGTCGTCACAGCCGGCATCGGCGAGGACGTGGTCGCCGACCGCTTCAAGATGGCCAATGACGACTACTCCTCGATCCTGTGCAAGGCGCTGGCCGACCGCCTCGCCGAGGCCTTTGCGGAACGCATGCACGCCCGCGCGCGCCGCGAGTTCTGGGCCTACGCGCCGGACGAAGCACTCTCCTGCGACGATCTGATCCTCGAAAAGTACCAGGGCATCCGTCCAGCGCCGGGCTATCCCGCGCAACCCGATCACACCGAGAAGGCGACGCTGTTCGAGCTGCTCGACGCGGAAGCGACTGCCGGCGTGAAGCTGACCGAGAGCTTTGCGATGTGGCCGGGCTCTTCCGTGTCCGGGCTCTATTTCGCGAACCCCGAGAGCTATTATTTCGGCGTCGGCAAGATCGAGCGTGACCAGGTCGAGGACTATGCCGCACGCAAGGGAATGACGGTGGCGGAAACCGAGCGCTGGCTCGCGCCGGTCTTGAACTACATCCCGTCGCAGCAGACCGACAAGGCCTTCGTGGCAACGCCCGCGAACGATGAGACGTCGAAGGACCTCGCCTCGCATCCGCCCGGCTGCACCTGCGCGGTGCATCTCGTTTGGCAGAAGAAGCGCGCGGGGGCGGGGTAGGCCCGCCTTCGCTTCCCAAGACGAAAAAAGTGAAAAACAACCCCATGCACAGTAGAGGTGGGGTTGAAAGGGTTGAGGAATTTCGGTCTTACCGAAACGACTTGCTCCGTCGGGCAAAACACCGGTAATATTCCATCATCGCCTGCCATGCCGATGGTTGCCACACGTGCGGTCCCCATCCTCCCCTGGAGGGCGAGAATCGGTTCGCATGCAGCGAAGCGGAATGCGGACCGAGGTGGCGTGACGGTCTCTCCGCGTTGAACACTACCCGTGTTGAGAGGTCTCCCCACCCCGCTCGCGCTTCGCGCGAACGACCCTCCCCCTCCAGGGGAGGGTAGAGACCTCGCTCCTTCGGCGGCGCCGGCGGCTGCACGATCTCCCTGGACGGCGCCTGCGCCTCGCAACAACCGGCAGTGCGCGACGCAAAGAGCGGCCTGCTCCTTTCTGACACACCACCAGGACGAGCCGCGGTCCGGAATTCGGCTCACCGGCAATTTCGCGCAGGAACCGGGCGGTGTGAACTCGTTCACTTGTCCGCTCAACCTTGATTCGATACTCTGTCGGTCTACTACCTTCAAACCGATGGTTTGCTTGGGATCGAGCATATGAACCAGTTCATTGCACTGTTCGTCGCCGCGATCGCCCTTGTCGTGCTGCCTACGATTGCCGCGGCTGACTGTCCGAAAGGCTACGTGCCATGCGGCGAACGAAACCAGTTGTGCTGCCCGCGAAAGTAGCAAGTCGCAAATGGCTTTGGCTTGGTAGCCTCGTCTTTGTCGCGATCGGCCTGGTGATGGTTGCAGCCTGGGTCGGGTTCCCGCGAAAGAAACAGACGATCACGGCCATCCTCTCCGAGACCGGATATTTCGAGGTGGTCCCGCCGAGCACGTTCGGCGGTCCCGGCACCATCAACACGATCGAATATCTGAGCAATGGCCGGCTGGAGCTGCATCCGACCTGCGATATCGACCCCGCGCTGCTGGCCGACAAGATCCGGAAATCACCGACCGTGGATCGGGACCTGAAGCAGTCGCTCGAGAAGAATCTCGACGTGTCCGCGCAGGTCAGGGACAAGCTGTCGGCGGTCGCCGGAATGCAGCAGGTTGATTCAATTCACCTCAAGCTCGAGAACGCCAACATTCTCCTGATTTCCGACGAGTCGCTGATATCGACCCGCAATGCATTGCTGAAGGCCGAATGCGAGGACGCGATCGCCCTGAACCTTTCGAGCGGCGGAGTCGTCTGCCAGACGCGGTCCGTACTGGAGGCCGACGTCGTCTACGAGATCAAATATCACAACACGATTTCGATGGAGGAGCGGGCCAAGCTGACATCCGAGATCGCAGCGAAGCTCGAGCTGGACGCCCACCAGGGATCGGACGACAAGGTGTCCGGCTCTCAATTGTTCTTTGGCATAAGACTGTCGCCAAATCCGATCGTCCTGAAGTCCGCGGCGGGTGAGATCAAGCCCTGCAACAGGCGATAGGACGCCGCGCTTTCACCCCTTCGGCGGGGTCAGCGGCTGCACGATCTCCTTGAACGGTGCCAGCGCCTCGCAGCGTTCGGCATGTGCCGACAGCGCCGGATAGCGCGATGGCTCGAACAGAAGCGGATGCGCTTCACGGGTGAAGCGCACGACGCAGGCAACCGCAATGTCGGCGTGGCCGATCCGGCCGGCCAGCCAATACGGCGTCGTCACCCCGGCGCGTTCGGCCTCCAGCACGCCGAGCACGTCGGCGATCTGCGCCTGGCAGCGCTCGACCCACAACGCAAGCTGCTCCTTCCGCAGCACGCGCTCATAGAGCAGGCTCACCGCCTTGTCGCCGAGACCGGTGGCGAGTGCGCCGATGCGCAAATGCTTTCGTCGCTCGGCGCCGCCGCGCGGCAGCATCGCCTTCTCCGGCCCGACGAGCTCATCGAGATAATCGAGAATGATCGTGCTCTCGATCAGCGCCTCGCCGTCGTCGAGCACCAGGGTCGGCACGCGGCGCAGCGGATTATACGGCGCGATCTTGTCGGCGTCGCCGAAGGTGGACCATGGCCGGTGCTCAAAGGCGAGGCCGTAGAGCCGCAGCGCGATCGCGACACGGCGGACGAAGGGAGAATCGTATTGGCCAATCAGGAACATGGTTCTCGCTCACTAGTCAGTGCCGGGGCTCGAAGCCGGCCATTCACCTTCTTCACAAGGCTATTATCGAACGACACAGCCAGCGAGCGGTGCCCAACGGCAACAGCTACACATTTTCGTCTCGGCACCGCCTCAACTCCAGCTTGCCGAACAAATTGTCGCATGGTTCATTCCGCGGACCCAGAGGGAAGCCAAATGAATCGGCGGGCATTGAGAGCGGCAGCGGTCGGCCTGGCTCTTACGGCGATCGTGCCCGACGTCACGTCAGCAGCCGATCTGCCGATGAAGGCGCCGCCCAAACCTGCCGACTTCAATCCGTTCTGGGCCGAGGCCGACTACCTTGCCTGGAGCGTGACGGGCGACAAGCTGCCGGCGCTGGTGACCACGAGCCCGGTCGGCACGCCGCTGGGAGTTGTCGGCGTGCTCGGCCAGCCCACGACGACCGTGCTGTTCGGCAATTCCAGTGTGAACAACGACTGGCGTTCGGGCGGGCGCATCACCGCCGGCTACTGGTTCGATCCGCAGCGCAGCCGCGGCATTGAAGCCTCGTTCTTCGGGCTGGAGAATCTCTCGACCGGATTTGCGACCGACACCAATGCCAATCCGATCCTGGCACGGCCATTCACCAATGCGCTGACGGGATTTCCCGACGCGCTGATCGCGGGATTTCCGGGGCTGGCCACCGGCAGCGCCAGCGCGAGCGAAACCTCGCGCCTGCTCGGCGCCGGCGCGCTCTATCGCTGGGATCTCGGCGCGTGGAGCGGACAGCGCGTCAGCGCGCTGGTTGGCTATCGCTATCTGCGGTCGACCGACACGCTGACGATCTCCAATACCGCGACCATTCTTGCCTTCGGCACCTTCAGCCCCACCGACAATTTCAAGGCGTCGAGCAATTTCCACGGCCTCGATCTCGGCCTTACCGGCGACTGGCGCAATGGCCCGTGGTCGCTGGAGTGGCGCGGCAAGGTGGCGCTCGGCGCCAATCTCAACAGTGCCGACATTTCGGGCTCGACCGCCTCGACCGTGGCCGGCGTCACCACGACGGCCCCCGGCGGCTTCCTCGCGCTGTCGAGCAATATAGGCCATTACGACCAAACCCGCTTCGCCGTGGTGCCGGAGCTGTCGTTGAAGGCGGGATATCAGGTTGCGCCCGGCTGGCGGCTGATCGCCGGCTACGACGTGATGTACTGGACCGGCGTACAGCGCGCCGGCGGGCTGATCGACACCACCGTCAATCCGAACCTCGCGCCACCGCCGGCCGGCGGCGGGCCGAACCGGCCCGCGCCGGTGCTCAACACGACGAACCTGCTTGCGCAGGGGTTCAGCTTTGGCGTGCGGTATAATTATTGAGGGCGCGTAGCCCGGCATTACTCAATGATCGGCACATGCCTCGCCGCCGTCGGCGATGCCGTTCCATCGAGGCGCGGATCATCGGCCACCTCGATCTGGCGACGGAACGCACGAAATCCCGAGCGCTGATAGAACGTAACGGCGGACGGATGATCAAAGGTGCAGGTGTGCACCCAGACGCGGCGTAGCTCGCGCGACCAGGCAGTCTCCAGCGCACGGTTCATCAGGAAGCGAGCGGCGCCCGTCCCGATCAATCCGGCGGTGACGCCGAAATAGACCAGCTCGCACTGACCGGCCTCGCGAAAATCCAGCTCCAGCAGGCCTTCGTCGCGGCCGTCCACGACCAGGGCATAGACCTCGACGCCCGGCGCGTGGACGATCGCGGCAAGCTCCCTGTCATTCAGGCGCGCACGCGAGAACCACAGGCACTCCTCGCCGACACGGCGATGGAGGTCGCGATACCAATGAAGCGCGGGCGCGTCGACCTTGCGCAAGGACCAGCGGCCTGGAGGATCGTCGCGGCGCGCGGGAGGCGCGGTCATCTCCAGATGGGTGACGACCGCGGCGATCTTGCCAGCGGGGATGTCGGAATAGCCGTCGGGGATGATCATGGGGCCTCTCGGAAAGACATGGCGAACAGCTCGCTTGCGGCCCCATCCTTCGAGACGCCCGCCTATGGCGGGCCCTCAGGATGAGGCCGCGTTTCGCGGCGAGATATCAGACCCTCATGGTGAGGAGCCCGCCTAAGCGGGCGTCTCGAACCATGCAGGCCGCGCTCTTCCGCACTCTCCAGCCAACAAGTCGCTCATCGCGGCGTCAAGATGATCGCTTCCGCGGTCGCGGCTTCGACGGCCGGGCGGCTGTAGAGCAGCGGGACATATTGGCCCGTCGCCCAGAGCGGCGCGAGGTCGCGGTAATGGGCGCTGAAGGGATCGCCGGATTGGCCGGGCGTGTTGATGGTGCGGCTCGCATCCCAATTACCGACGTCGAGCACCATGCGGAACGATGCGCCGGCGAACAGCTGGTAATCGGCGCGGCGGTAGGTGGCCGCGCGCGGCACATTGGCGGCGCCGCCATAGGCGAGCGGGCCGACCGAGAGCTGTGCGGCGGTCGCCTTGTCGGCGAGCGGCATCAGCGCATGGTCGAATTTCGCGACATGCAGCCGGCCCCAGCGCCAGGTCGAGGCATCAGCCCCGAGCTTGCCCGTGACGTCGGCCACTGCGGCGCCGAGGCTGTCGCGCAGGATCTGGTCGCGCGCGGCAGCGGGATCGGAGCCGAACGACGCATCGGGAGATTCCAGATAGGCGACCAGCGCCGAAATGCTCGACGCCTCCGGCGCGATCAGATCGGCGGCCTTGGGAGCCGTGGTTTTCAGCAGCACCGGCCCAAGATGATTGGCGATCCAGACCTCGAACACGGCCGCCGCCGCGCTGTCGGCGGCATCGCGCGCGTCCCATGGCTTGAGCAGCTCGAGACCCTTCTTCACATTGGGATCGTCGGAGGTGAGCGGCTGCAACAGCTTGACGAGGCGTCGCCCCAGCATCGCGGTGTCGTCGTTCTGCAAATCCATGGCGTCGGCGAGCGTCACCTTGCTGTTGGCCGCGAGCACCTCGGTGATGCGTTGCCAGCGCGCGCTGTCGGACCATTCGAATCCGACCTTGCGTTCGGCTATCGGGTAATCGGCCGGCAGGTTCATCTGGTTGGCGGTGGCGAGAAAGCCCTGCTTGGGCTGATAGGCTTTCGGCAATTCGTCGAGCGAGAGAAAGCCCTGCCACTCATAGCGGCCGTCGCCGGGCACCGGCATCAGGCCGTCGAAGTTGGCGCGCCGCGGCGTCTTGCCGGCGGCGACCCAGCCGATATTGCCGCGGGTGTCGGCATAGACCTGGTTCTCCGACGGCGCGCCCCAGCGCCGCATGGCGGCGAGGAAGCCGTTCCAGTCCTTCGCGGTCATGTAGTCGGACGAGCCGAAATAGGCTGACGTGCCGGGCTCGAACCAGATCGAGCGCACGGCGAAGGCGCGCTTGTTCGCATCGTCGACGAAGATGACGGGACCGTGCCGGGTGAACTTCAGCTCGAGGTCGCGATCGGCCTCGCCTTTGACCTGCTCGGTCTCGTGGACGACGCGCATGTCTTCCCAGCCATTGCCATAGCGGTACTGGTTGGGGTTTTGCGGATTGAGCTCGTAGACGTAGAGGTCTTCCTGGTCGACGTTGAAGATGGTGAGGCCGAAGGCGATGGTGCCGTTGTGGCCGATCGAGATGCCGGGCAGCGCCGGCTCGCCGGCGCCGATCACCGAGAGGCCGGGCGCATTGAGGCCGACGATGTAGCGCAGCGAGGGCACGCTGTGCTCGCGATGCGGATCGTTGGCGAGGATCGGGCGGCCCGTCGCCGTGCGCGAGGCCGCGATCACCCAATTGTTGGAGCCGATGGTGTCGCGCTGCTGGTCGGCCTCGGTGAGGTATTTGTCGGGATCATGCGCGAGTGCGGCCTGCTTGTCCTTCGGTGCGGCAAAGGCCACCGGGCGCGTCGCGAGATCGTAGGCCGCGAGCACGGCCTTCGGCACGCTGCAGGGGTCGAGACCATCGGGGACTTTCGTGGTCCATGCCGGCTCGAGCTTGACGCGGAAACGATCGGCATCGAGGCCGGCCGCGCAGGCGACCAGCGAGCGTTTGACCTCGGAGGCGACATTGCGCGTCAGGCCGTGGCTGCGGATGCGGACGACGTCGTCCGCCGTCCACGGATCAGGCATCGTGCCGGCGATCCTGAACTCGATCGGCAGCGGACGCTTGCCCGCGCGCACATCGGCGACATAGGCATTGACGCCTGCGACGAACGCGTCCGCATAGGTCTTCGCCTTGGGGCCGTAGGCCACCCACTCTGCATTCATGTCGCCGCGATAGAGGAACAGCCGCAGCGCCTTGTCCTGCTCGGCATAGGCCGAGCCGAAATCCTTTGCGAGCAGGCCGAGCCCGCGCTTGCGCCAGAGATCGATCTGCCAGAGCCGGTCGCGCGCGGCGTTGAAACCCTGCAGGAAGAACAGGTCGTGCTCGTTGCCGGCATAGATGTGCGGGATGCCCCAGACGTCGACCAGGATCTGGGCGGGGGCGTCGAGGCCTGCGACGTCGGTCTTGAGCTGCCGCGCGCTTCCGAGCGGGTTCGCCTTCTCGCGCGCGATGGCTGTCGAGGTCAGCAGCGCGGCGCAGATGGCCGCGCCGCAGAGTTTTTGGATGACCCGGTTGAGATCCGTGTTCATTGTCGTCTCCCGTTGTTGTTATTTTAGCCCGTAGCCCGGATGGAGCGAAGCGTAATCCGGGAATCTTACTCGCGGAGAAAACCCCGGATTGCGCTTCGCTCCATCCGGGCTACGACATCCGCCTATCCCTCTCCTTCGTCGCTCGCGAGCACGCCCTTCACCGCGCGCGCCCAGCCCGCGAGCTTCCGCTCCCGCGTCGCCTGGCTCATGTTCGGCTTGAAGCGATGCTCGAGGCGCCAATTGTCGGCGAACTTCGTCGGCTCGGGATAGACGCCGGCCTGGAGGCCGGCGAGATAGGCCGCGCCCAACGCGGTCGTTTCCTGGATCACGGGGCGATCGACTGGTGCGTCCAAGAGATCGGCGAGGCGCTGCATGGTCCAGTCGGAGGCGGTCATGCCGCCGTCGACGCGCAGCACGACGCTCGCGACTTCCGAGCTCGGCCAGTCCGCGCGCATCGCGGCCCAGAGGTCGAAGGTCTGGTAACACACGCTCTCCAGCGCGGCGTGCGCGAGCTCGGCCGGGCCGGTGTTGCGGGTGAGGCCGAACAGCGCGCCGCGCACGCGCGGATTCCAGTAGGGCGCCCCCATGCCGACGAAGGCCGGGACCAGATAGACGCTCTGCATGGAATCGGACTGATCAGCGAGCGGGCCGGTCTCGGCGGCGTGCTTGATGATGCCGAGGCCGTCGCGCAGCCACTGCACCGCCGAGCCTGCGACGAAGATCGAGCCTTCGAGCGCGTAGGTGCGCTTGCCGTCGAGCTGATAGGCGACGGTTGTGAGCAGCTTGTTCTTGGAGACGACCGGCGTGGTGCCGGTGTTGAGCAGGGCAAAACAGCCGGTGCCGTAGGTCGACTTCATCATGCCCGGGCGGAAGCAGGCTTGGCCGATGGTCGCGGCCTGCTGGTCACCCGCGATGCCTGAGATCGCGATCGCGCCGCCGAACAGGTCCGGCGTGCTCTCGCCGAAGCGGGCGGAGGAATCCTTCACCTCGGGCAGCATCGAGCGCGGCACGCCGATGATCTCCAAGAGCTCGTCGTCCCACTGGCCGGTGTGGATGTTGAACAGCAGCGTGCGCGAGGCGTTGGTGGCGTCGGTGGCGTGCACCTTGCCGCCGGTGAGGCGCCAGAGCAGATAGCAGTCGACGGTGCCGAACATCAGCTCGCCGCGCGCGGCACGCGCCCGTGCGCCGGGGACGTGGTCCAGGATCCAGGCGACCTTGGTGCCAGAGAAATAGGGATCGATGATCAGGCCGGTCTTTTGCGAGATCACGGGCTCGCGGCCTTCTGCTTTCAATTTTGCGCAGATGTCGGCGGTGCGGCGGTCCTGCCAGACGATGGCGCGGTGCACGGCCTGGCCGGTGGCGCGGTCCCACACCACGGTGGTCTCGCGCTGATTGGTGATGCCGATCGCGGCGATGCCCTTGGGCCCGATGCCGGCCTGCTCGATCGCGTCGCGGCAGACCATCACGGTCGAGGTCCAGATGTCCTCCGGCTCGTGCTCGACCCAGCCCGAGGCCGGAAAATGCTGCGGAAACTCCTGCTGCGCGCGGGCGGCAATCGAGATGTCACTGCGAAAAACGATGGCGCGCGACGAGGTGGTGCCCTGGTCGATGGCGAGGACGAAAGACATGGAAGCTACCTTGGCGTTTCCCTGAGAGGGGGTCATTGTGTCGCGCCAAAGGGAGCGGATTAGGGCGGCAAGGTCAAGATTGGATCAACGCGCGCGGCTCCCCTTCCTTCTCCCCTTGCGGGAGAAGGTGGCGCGAAGCGCCGGATGAGGGGTATGCTTTAGCGAATTCAGCGGTAAGAGGGTTGCACATGGAGAGAAACCCCTCACCCGTCTCGCCGCTACGCGGCGAGCCACCCTCTCCCGCAAGGGGAGAGGGGAAGAAGGCTACACCGCCGCCGTCGTCACGCCGCCGTCGATGACGATGGTCTGGCCGGTCATGAAGCTTGAGGCGTCGGAGGCGAGGTAGGCGACGGCGCCGGCGATCTCGTCGGGCTCGCCGATGCGGCGGAGCGGCGTGGTGGCAGTGCGGCGCTTGAGGTTGGCTTCGTCTTCCCACAGCGCGCGGGCGAAATCGGTCTTGACGAGGCCGGGCGCGATGCAGTTGACGCGGACGCCTTTCGGGCCCCATTCGCCGGCGAGCGAGCGGCACAGCGCGAAATCGGCGGCCTTGGAGATGCCGTAGGCGCCGATCACGGTCGAGCCGCGCAGGCCCCCGATCGAGGAGATGATGACGACGGAGCCGTTGCCGCGCTCGGCCATTTGCGGGATCGCCAGCGCGGAGAGCCAGATGTTGCTCTTGACGTTGCTGCCCATGATCTTGTCGAAGGCCTCGTCGGTGATGTCGAGCAGCGGACCGTAATACGGGTTCACGGCGGCGTTGCAGACGAGGATGTCGATCTTGCCGTAGTGCTTGATCGTGCCCGAGATCAGCGCCTCGACCTCGGCCTTGCGCGCGATGTTGCAGGGAATGACGATGGCATCGCCACCGGCCGCGATGATGCCGTCGGCGACTTCCTTGCAGGCGTCCGCTTTCCGTGATGACACCACGACCTTGGCGCCGAGCTTTGCGAGCAGCTCCGCCGAGGAGCGGCCGATGCCGCGGCTGGAGCCGGTGACGATTGCGATGCGACCTTGCCGGTGAGATCGAACGGGGTGTTTTTCATTTTAGTGGCTCCCTCTTCTTTGCATCGTCAAACTCGCCGTCATGGCCGGGCTTGTCCCGGCCATCCACGTTCTTCCCTTGCCGCCAAGACGTGGATGCCCGGGACAAGCCCGGGCATGACGATCTCTGTGCGGCTACCGCCTCGCGATACGGTGACTAGATCAACCCGCTCCCATCCGCGACGCGGCGCTGGTGGTAGTCGGTATCACCAAAGCTGTTCTCGATCATGGTGAGGCGCTTGAAGTAGTGGCCGATCTTCGCCTCCATGGTCATGCCGATGCCGCCGTGGAGCTGGATCGCCTGCTGTCCCACGAACTTCAGCGACTTGCCGATCTGCACCTTGGCGGCGGCGATGGCGTTGGAACGCTCCTTGGCGTCCTCGAAATCCCCGGCCATGGTCGCGAACATCGACATCGATCGCGCCTGCTCGGCGGCGACGAACATGTCGGAGGCGCGGTGCTGCAACGACTGGAACGAGCCGATCGCAACGCCAAACTGCTTGCGCGTCTTGATGTACTCGACCGTGGTCTTGAGCGACTCGTCCATCAGGCCGACGGCCTCGGCGCAGAGCGCGATGCGGGCTTCGTCGACGACGCGCTCGATCAGCGCGAGCGAGTCGTCGGGATTGCCGATCGCGGCGTCCGCGCCCACTTCAACACCGGTGAAGGTGATGTCGGCGGCATGCAGGCCGTCCTGCGTCGGGTACGACTTCTTCGTCACGCCCTTGGCGCCCGCCGGCACCAGGAACACGCCGATGCCGGTCTTGTCGCGGCGGTCGCCCTTGGTGCGGGCGGTGACGATCAGGGTCTCGGCGTTCTCGCCGTTCAGAACGACGAACTTCTCGCCGTCGATCACCCAGCCGTCGCCCTTCTTCTTCGCCGTCGTCGAGACGTCGAAGAGATCGTAGCGCGAGTTCTTCTCGAGCTGGGCGAACGCCAGCGTCTTGCTGCCGTCGATGATCCCGGACACGTGCGCGGCCTTCTGCGCATCGGAGCCGGCGTGGCGCAGGAAGCCACCGCCGATCACGACGGTGGCCAGATAAGGCTCGAGCACCAGCGCCTTGCCGAGCGCTTCCATCACGATCATGGTCTCGACACCGCCGCCGCCGAAGCCGCCATCGGCCTCCGCGAAGGGCAGGCCAAGCAGGCCCTGCTCGGCGAGCTTGCCCCAGACGGCCTGGCTCCAGCCGCCCTTCTCCTTCATGTACTTCTTGCGGCTCTCGAAATCGTAGGAATCGGTCAGCAGGCCGTCGATGCTGTCCTTGAGAAGCCGCTGCTCCTCGTTCAGATCAAAATCCATGTTTCTCTCCAAATCGGCGGGAATTGCCCTGCCGTCGCCTTACCCTCAGACGTCATCCCCGCGAAGGCGGGGATCCAGTAAACGCAGCCGCCTGCCGTACTCGCGACCGCCGCGGCGTACTGGGTCCCCCGCCTTCGCGGGGGACGACACCGTCATTGTTGACTCACAGCCCCAGCACCGCCTTGGCGATGATGTTGCGCTGGATCTCGTTGGAGCCGCCGTAGATCGAGACCTTGCGGTTGTTGAAGTAGCTCGGCGCGATCTGGGCGGTCCACTCCATGGCTTCGTTCGAGCCGTCGTCGCCGTGCACGTCGTAGGGTGCTGCGAACGGACCGATCACTTCCATCAAGAGCTCGGTGGTGGTCTGCTGGATCTCGGAGCCCTTGATCTTCAGCACCGAGGACGCCGGATTGGGCTTGCCCTTGCCGTGCTTGCCCTCGTCGGCGACGACGCGCAGTTGCGTCAGCTCGAGCGCCTTCAGCTCGATCTCGCAGGCCGCCAGCTTCTCGCGGAAGGCGGCGTCCTGGATGATCGGCTTGCCGCCGGATTCGACCTTGGAGGCCAAGTCGCGGATGCGGCGCAGCCGCTCCTTGGACACGCCGACCCGGGCGATGCCGGTACGCTCATTGCCGAGCAGGAATTTGGCGTAATCCCAGCCCTTGTTCTCTTCGCCGATCAGGTTCTCGATGGGCACCTCGACGTCGTCGAAGAACACCTCGTTGACCTCGACGCCGCCGTCGATGGTCTGGATCGGACGCACGGTGACGCCCTTCGACTTCATGCTGAAGACGATGAAGGAGATGCCCATCTGCTTCTTGGCGGAGGGGTCGGTGCGGCAGAGGCAGAATATCATGTCGGCGTGCTGGGCGAGCGTGGTCCAGGTCTTCTGGCCGTTGATGATCCACTTGTCGCCCTTGCGCTCGGCCTTGGTCTTGAGCGAGGCAAGGTCGGAGCCGGAGCCGGGCTCGGAGAAGCCTTGGCACCACCAGTCGTCGACATTGGCGATGCGCGGCAGATACTGCTTCTTCTGCTCTTCGTTGCCGAAGGTGTAGATCACGGGGCCGACCATGCTGACGCCGAAGGCGAGCGGCTGCGGCGCCGGATAGGACTGCAGCTCCTCGTTGAAGATGTAGTGCTGCACGGAGGTCCAGCCGGTGCCACCATACTGCTTCGGCCAGTGGCTGACGCCCCAGCCCTTCTTGTTGAGGATGCGCCACCACGTCACCATCTCGTCCTTCGAGAGGTGGCGGCCCTCGACCAGCTTGCGCCGCGTATCCGGCGGTACGTTGTCGCGGAAGAATGATCGCACTTCCTCGCGAAACGCCTGCTCTTCCCTAGTGAATGCGAGATCCATCGGATCCTCCTGTGACCTTCTTTGTTTCGTCGTCGTCAGGACGACGGTGAAATTACTGCAACACCTCGAACAGCCCGGCCGCGCCCATGCCGCCGCCGACGCACATGGTGACGACCGCATACTTCGCCTTGCGGCGGCGGCCCTCGATCAGGGCGTGACCGGTCAGGCGCGCGCCCGACATGCCGTAGGGATGGCCGACCGAGATCGCGCCGCCGTCGACGTTGATCTTCTCGGGGTCGATGCCGAGCTTGTCGCGGCAATACAGCACCTGCACCGCGAAGGCTTCGTTCAGCTCCCAGAGGCCGATGTCGTCGACGGTGAGGCCGTGGCGCTTGAGCAGGCGCGGCACGGCGAAGACCGGGCCGATGCCCATCTCGTCCGGCTCGCAGCCGGCGGAGACGAAGCCGCGGAAGATGCCGAGCGGCTTGAGGCCGCGCTTTGAGGCTTCCTTGTCGCTCATGATGACGGAGGCGCTGGCGCCGTCGGAGAGCTGGCTGGCATTGCCGGCGGTGATCGAAAAGCCTTCGCCGCGCACCGGCTTGAGGCCGGCAAGGCCTTCAGCCGTGGTCTCGGGGCGCGGGCCTTCGTCCTGCGACAAGGTCACCTCCTTGAACGAGACGGCGCCGGTCGCCTTGTCGGTGACCGCCATCTGCGTCGTGATCGGCGCGAGCTCGTCCTTGAACTTGCCGCCCTGCTGGGCCGCGGCGGTGCGGCGCTGGCTCTCCAGCGAATATTCATCCTGCTTCTCGCGCGAGATGCCGTAGCGCTTGGCGACGACTTCGGCGGTGTCGATCATGGGCATGTAGACCTCGCCCTTGATCTTGAGCAGCGCCGGGTCCTGGGCATGGAAGCCGTTCATCTTGTCGTTCTGCACGAGGCTGATCGACTCGCCGCCACCGCCGACAGCGATCTCGACGCCGTCGAAGATCACCGAGCGCGCGGCGAGCGCGATCGCCTGGAGGCCCGAGGCGCATTGCCGGTCGATGGTGGTGCCGGCGACGGTCACGGGGAGACCTGCGCGGAGCAGCGCCTTGCGCGCGATGTTGCCGCCGGTCGCGCCCTGCTGCAGCGCCGCGCCCATCACGACGTCCTCGACCTCCTTTAGATCGACCTTGGCGCGGGCGACGGCCTCGCCGATGGCGTGGCCGAGCAGCGTTGCGCCCTCGGTGGCGTTGAGCATGCCGCGATAGGCCTTGCCGATCGGGGTGCGGGCGGTGGAAACGATGACGGCGTCGGTCAAGAGCGACCTCCTGATGGGTGTTGGGTGGATTGTGATGGTTTCTGCTGCTGGCGCAATTCGTGGCGCGACAATTTTCCGACCGGCGTGCGCGGCAGATCGTCGACGAACTCGACCGCTGCCGGCAGTTCGTGCTTGCCGACCTTGCCGGCGAGTTGCGCGCGCAGCTCGTCGAGCGAAAACGGCTTGGCGTCCGGCTTGAGCTTGATGAAAGCCTTGGCGGCCTCGCCGCGATACTGGTCGGGAATGCCGAGCACGATCACCTCGTGCACGCCTGGAATGGTGTAGATCGCCTGCTCGATCATCTGCGGATAGACGTTGAAGCCGCCGGAGATGATCATGTCCTTCTTGCGGTCCACCAGGAAGAAGTAGCCGTCGGTGTCGACATAGCCGATGTCGCCGGTGAGGAAGCGGCCGTCTGAAAACGACTCCGCGGACTCCTTCGCCTTGTTCCAGTAGCCCTTGGTGACGTTCGGGCCCTTGATGCGGATCTCGCCGACTTCGCCCGGCGGCAGAACTTTTGTCGGATCATCCAGCGAGACCACGTCCATCTCGATGCCGGGCAGCATCAGGCCGATCGACCCCGGCTTGTCCGGTCCCGTCGGCGGGTGGCCGGTGCCGGGCGAGCAGGTCTCGGTCATGCCCCAGCCGCTGCGCAGCTTCTTGCCGACCTTGCGCTCGAAGAAGTTCGCGATCTCCACCGGCAGCGGCGCGCCGCCGGAGCCGATGACGGCGAGCGAGGAGAAGTCGCGCTTATCGAGATCGGGCAGTGCCGCGATCGCGATCCACATCGTCGGCACGCCCGGGAAGTACGTCGCGCGCTTGATTTCGATGTCGCGCATCACCGCCTCGACATCGAAGCGCTGGTGGAGCGAGATCAGATTGCCACGGCTGAGCGAGGACAGCAGCACGACGGTGAGCGCATAGATGTGGAACAGCGGCAGCACGCAGATCACGCGCTCGACGACGTCGCCGCGCGCCGCACGCGACGGCTTGCCCCAGACATCGTAGATCGACACCGCGGAGGTGAGATTGCCGTGGGTGAGCATCGCGCCCTTGGGCAGGCCGGTGGTGCCGCCGGTATATTGCAGCAGCGCGACGTCGTCGGCCGTTACGGACGGCCACTCAGCCGGCGCGGTCGCGCCCTCGACGAAGCTCTTGAAGGTGACGACGCGGGGATCATCGGGGATCGGCGCCTGCGGCGTGCCGACCTTGCCCCAATCGTCGTCCTCGCAGACGACGAGGCGATCGATCAGGCCCTTCTCCAAGAACTTCAGCGCGGTCGGCAGCAGCGCCGCGAGGTTGGAGGTGACGAGCAGGCGCGAGCCGGAATCCGAGACCTTGTGCGTCAGAGCGATCTCGCCGTCGAGCGGGGAGAGATGCGCGACGCGGGCACCGGCCTTGAGCGCGCCGAAGAAATTGACCGGATGGTCCGGCGTATTGCCGAGGAACAGCGCCACGGAGCTGTTCTTGCCGCAGCCGGCACGCAGGAACGCCGCTGCCGCGCGCTCGGCCATGGCGGCGAGCTCGGTATAGCTGATCGGACGATCGCGGAATTCCAGCGCGGTCCGCGGGCCGAAGTCGGCGGCGGCGTTCGACAAGAGGTCAGGCAGCGAGCCCTGGACGATGGTGTCGTCCCAACGCACGCCCTCGGGATAAAACTGTTCGCCGGGATGGGTCATTATTCTTGATTGGTTGAGCGAGCAACTAACAGAGACCGTCATTCCGGGGCGCGACAAAGTCGCGAGCCCGGAATCCATAACCACCAGCTGGGGTTATGGATTCCGGGCCTGCGCCTTGCGGCGCATCCCGGAATGACGAGGGTTGAGATGAAGCGGCCATCACGCCGCCTTCGACGCCGCGGCCAGCGACGCGAACGTCTTGCCTTCGGCCGCGAGCTTCTTCAGCAAGGGCGCGGGCTCGAGGCTCGGGTCGTTGGTCTCCTTGGCGTAGAAGGAGAGACGATCAGCGATGTGCTTGAGGCCGACGGTGTCGGCCCAGAACATCGGGCCGCCGCGGTAGATCGGCCAACCGTAGCCGTAGAGCCAGACCACGTCGATGTCGGAAGGACGCGCCGCGATGCCCTCTTCGAGGATCTTCGCGCCCTCGTTGATCATCGGGTACATCATACGCTCGAGGATCTCCTCGTCGCTGACGACGCGCTTCTTGCGGCCGAGACGGAGCAGCGTCTCGTCGATCAGCTTTTCGACCTCCGGATCGGGCAGCGCGGAGCGACTTCCTGCTTCATACTTGTAGTAGCCCTTGCCGGTCTTCT
Source organism: Bradyrhizobium sp. MOS001 (assembly GCF_004634465.1). Classification (NCBI taxonomy): domain Bacteria; kingdom Pseudomonadati; phylum Pseudomonadota; class Alphaproteobacteria; order Hyphomicrobiales; family Nitrobacteraceae; genus Bradyrhizobium; species Bradyrhizobium sp. MOS001. The sequence continues at coordinate 102,493 of NZ_SPVJ01000006.1, read as the reverse complement.
GGCCGAAGCGGCCGGCTTCGCAGAGTGCGTCCGCGATCTCCGACTTGATGCCGCGGTCCTTGCGCGAGCGCCAGCCGATGTCGAGGCCGGCGAGGTCGCCCATCGCGAACGGCCCCATCGGCATGCCGAATTTGGTAACCACGGCATCGACCTGCTGCGGCAAGGCACCTTCGAACAGCAGCTTCTCCGATTGCTTGCCACGCTGCGCCAGCATGCGGTTGCCGACGAAGCCGTCGCAGACGCCGACCACGGCCGGCACCTTCGCGATCTTGCGCGCGATGGTCACGGCGGTGACCAGCGCATCCGGCGCGGTCTTGTCGGCGCGCACGATCTCGCACAGCTTCATGACGTTGGCGGGCGAGAAGAAGTGCATGCCGAGAACGTCCTGCGGCCGCTTGGTCGACTTCGCGATCTCGTCGATGTTGAGGTAGGAGGTGTTGGAGGCGAGTACGGCACCGGGCTTGACGTATTGGTCGAGCTTGCCGAACACTTCCTTCTTCACCGCCATGGTCTCGAACACGGCCTCGATCACCAGGTCAGCATCGCCGACGTTCTCGATGCCGACAACGCCGTTGATCAGCGCCATGCGCTTGGCGGGCGCGTCGGCCGGGATGCCGCCGCGCGCGGCGGTCGCTTCCCAGTTCTTCTGCATGATGCCCATGCCGCGCTTGAGCTGCTCCTCGCCGGTCTCGATCAGGGTGACTGGCACGCCGGCATTGGCAAAGGACATCGCGATGCCGCCGCCCATGGTGCCGGCACCGAGGATGGCGACGCGGTTCACGGGCCGCGACTTGGTGCCTTCAGGGACGCCGGCGATCTTGCTGGCCTCGCGCTCGGCGAAGAAGGCATAACGCTGCGCCTTGGACTGGTCGCTGGAGACGAGCTTGAGGAAGCCCTCGCGCTCCTTCTTCAGCCCCTCGTCGAACGGCAGGTCGATGGCGTAGCCGACGGCGTCGGCGGCGGCGAACGGCGCTTCCAGGCCGCGCGACTTCTTGGTCATGGCGGCGACCGCATTGGTGAAGATCGAGCGGTCGGCCTTGGCCGCGGCGAGCTTGGAATCGTCGTCGCGCAGGCGCCGCAGCGGACGCTTCTCGGCGAGCAGCTTGCGCACGAAGGCTTCGCCGCCGGAGGCCGGACCTTCGACGATCTCCTCGATCAGGCCATTCTTGAGCGCTTCGGCAGCACCGATCGGATCACCGCCGACGATCATCTTGACCGCGAGTTCCGGCCCGACCGCGCGCGGCAGACGCTGGGTGCCGCCGGCGCCCGGCAGCAGGCCGAGCTTCACCTCGGGCAGGCCGAGCTTGGCTTCCTTCACGGCCACGCGGAAATGACAGGCCAGCGCGACCTCGAGGCCGCCGCCGAGCGCGGTGCCGTGGATCGCGGCGACGACCGGCTTGGGCGAGTTCTCGATCTCGGCCAGGACGTCGTTGAGGGCGGGCGGCTTCGGCGGCTTGCCGAATTCGGTGATGTCGGCGCCGGCGATAAAGGTGCGGCCGGCGCAGGTCAGGACGATGCCCTTGATCGCGGGATCGGCGATCGCGGCCTTGATGCATTCGAGAATGCCGCCGCGCACTGCGGCACTCAGCGCATTGACCGGAGGACTGTTGACCGTGACGATCCCGACTTCGTCATGACGCTCAAGCTTGACCACTTCGCTCACGGCTTCCCTCCTTGGTGGGGATTTACTTTTGTTCGATTTCGCGGTGCGGAATTTAATTCCGCATCTTGACGGCAGGGTTATTTTGAAGCACGGACGTTGTCAACGACTCCGCGCAAGAAGCAGATCAGGGATGAAGCGTACAGGCAAGAAGACTGCGATCGATCGGAATTTCGTCGTCGCGCTTTCCCGCGGACTAGATGTATTGCGCGCATTCCAACCCAGCGACGGACTTCTCGGCAACCAGGAGATCGCCGCGCGGACGAACCTGCCCAAGCCGACCGTTTCGCGCCTGACCTACACGTTGACGAAGCTCGGTTATCTGACACCGGTTCCCCGTTTCGAGAAGTATCAGCTCGCGCCCGCCGCGATGGCGCTCGGTTATGCGGCGTTATCCAATCTCGGCGTTCGGCATTTGTCCGAGCCATTTCGCGAGGAATTGATGCGCGCGACCGGCGGCGCCGTCGCAATCGGCGGCCGCGACCGTCACAGCATGATCTATTTCGGGCAAAGTCGCGGCAGCGAGACGGTCGGCGTTCAACTTGACGTCGGCTCCCGCGTGCCGATTGCAACCAGCGCGATGGGCCGTGCCTATTTCTGGGCGCTCGACGAAGAAGGTCGCGCCGAGGTGTCCCGCATCCTGCGCGAACATTACGGCAGCCGCTGGCCGAAGATGCGCGACGGACTGGAACGTTCAGGCGAGACCGTTGCGAAATACGGTTTCGCGATGTCCGTCGGCGACTGGCACGACGACATCGGCGCCGCCGGCGTCGCGCTCAAGCTCAACGACGGAACCGGACCTTACGCATTCAATTGCGGCGCGCCCGCATTCCGCTTCACGGAAGAGCGTTTGATCAACGACATTGGACCGCGTCTGCTGGCGATGGTAAGGAACATTGAAGCGGCACTCGGGGGACTGATGCCGCAATCCAAAAAAGAAGTCAGCAAAAAGCTGAAATCAGGAGGAAAAGTTGCGCGTGTGGCCGAGGGGTTCAGATAGCCTTTGTCATCACCGGGAGCGGTTCGCATCGCCCCTTCGCCCACTGACGTATGTGGGCGAGACGAGATGACGCAGGCACAGCTCGCGCGGGGGACATCGCCCCTGCTCGCGGTTCGCGACGTCAGCGTCGTGTTCGGCGGCATCATTGCGCTCAACGGCGTGTCCTTTGACATGCACAAGGGCCAGATCCTCGGATTGATCGGCCCCAACGGCGCCGGCAAGACCACGCTCTTCAACTGCCTCTCGCGGCTCTATCAGCCGTCGTCGGGCGACATCCTGATGGAAGGCGCGAGCATCCTGTCGCGGCCTCCGCACCGGATCGCCGAGATCGGCATCGGCCGCACCTTCCAGAACGTGGCGCTGTTTCCGAACCTCTCGGTGATGGACAACGTCCGCGTCGGCGCCCATTCGAAGACCTCCAGCGACATCATCAGCGACTCGCTTCGGCTCGCCTGGGTCCGGCGCAGCGAGACCGAGGTCAACAAGAAGGTGCAGGAGATCCTCGCCTATCTCAAGCTCGAGGACGTCGCCCACACCATCGTGTCCGGCCTGCCCTTCGGCACGCAGAAACGCGTCGAGCTGGCGCGCGCGCTCGCGGCAGACCCGAAGATCCTGCTGCTCGACGAGCCGGCCGGCGGCCTCAACCACGAGGAAGTCTATCTGCTCGGCGACCTCATCCGCCGCATCCGCGACGACCGCCACATGACCGTGCTGCTGGTCGAGCACCACATGGGCCTCGTGATGTCGATCGCCGACCACGTCGTCGCGCTGAATTTCGGCAAGAAGCTCGCGGAAGGCACGCCGGCCCAGGTGCAGGCGGACCCCGACGTCATCAAGGCCTATCTCGGGAGCAAGGACCAATGACGACGCTGCTCAACGTCAAGGACCTGCGCGCCTATTACGGCCAGGTCCAGGCGCTCCATGGCCTGTCCTTCTCGCTCAACGAGGGATCGTTGACGACGCTGCTCGGCGCCAATGGCGCCGGCAAGACCACCACCCTGCGCGCGATCTGCAACATGGTGCGTTCCACCGGCGCGATCGAGTTCGAAGGCAAGCCGCTCAGCAACCGCTCCACCGAGAGCATCGTGCGGTTCGGCATCGCCCACGTGCCGCAGGGCCGCGGCACCTTCACGACCATGACGGTCGAGGAGAACCTCCAGCTCGGGGCCATCACCCGCAAGGACAGCGCCGGCATCGTTTCCGACATCGAGCGCATGTACGCGCATTTCCCGGTGCTCAAGCAGCGCCACACCCAGCAGGCCGGCACGCTCTCGGGCGGCGAGCAGCAGATGCTCGCGGTCGCCCGTGCGCTGATGCTGCGGCCGCGCCTGATGCTACTCGACGAGCCGTCCTTCGGACTGGCGCCGCTGGTCGTGCGCGACCTGTTCGGCATCCTCGGCAAGATCAATCGCGAGGACAAGGTGTCGATCCTGGTGGTCGAGCAGAACGCCCAGCTCGCGCTCGAGCTCGCCGACCAGGCCTATGTGATCGAGACCGGACGCATCGTGATGTCGGGCAATGCCAAGGACATCGCGAACAACGAAGAAATCCGCAAATCCTATCTGGGTTACTGAGGAGCCGGCACGATGGAGCTGTTCACCAACCAAGTGCTGGCCGGCATCGCCACGGGCGCGATCTACGCCTGCATGGCGCTCGCCGTGGTCATGATCTACCAGGCGATCGACCATCTCAACTTCGCGCAGGGCGAGATGGCGATGTTCTCGACCTTCATCTCCTGGCAGCTGATGCAGTGGGGCGTGCCTTACTGGGCCGCCTTCATCCTCACGCTGGCGCTCTCCTTCGTCGCCGGTATCGCGATCGAGCGCATCCTGTTCAAGCCGCTGGCGAAAGCGCCGGTGCTGACCAACGTCGCCGGCTTCATCGCCCTGTTTGCGATCATCAACTCCTCGGCCGGCCTGATCTGGGACTTCACCATCAAGCAATACCCGACCCCGTTCGGCTCCGCGCCGTTCCTGGGAAGCCAGCTGATCTCGACCCACCAGGCCGGCATGATCGGCGTCACGGTGCTGCTGCTGCTCGGCCTCTACTTCTTCTTCCAGTACACGCGCATCGGCCTGGCCATGCGCGCGGCCGCCTCGGTGCCTGAATCGGCCCGCCTCGTCGGCATCAACACGTCCTGGATGATCGCGCTCGGCTGGGGCATGGCGACCGCGATCGGCGCAATCGCCGGCATGCTGATCGCCCCTGTCGTGTTCCTCGAGCCCAACATGATGGGCGGCGTGCTGATCTACGGCTTTGCCGCCGCGGTGCTCGGCGGTCTCACCAGCCCGTTCGGCGCCGTGGTCGGCGGCTTCCTGGTCGGGATCTTCGAGAACCTCGCCGGCACCTACATCCCCGGCGTCGGCAATGAGCTGAAGCTCCCGATCGCGCTCGCGCTGATCATCTCCGTCCTGGTCGTCAAACCCGCTGGCCTGTTCGGCCGGCACATCGTCAAGCGAGTTTGATCATGAGCGCTGCAGAAGAAGTCGTTGCAGAAGGCCACGAGGCGGTCGAGGCTGTTCCGAAGCGGGCCATGACGCTGGGCACCGGCACCTCGCTGGTGGTGCTCGCGGCACTGCTGATCGCACCCGTTTTCGTCAAGAACTTCATCATCTTCCAGATGACGATGCTCCTGATCTACGGGCTCGCGGTGCTGGCGCTGAACATCCTGACCGGCGGAAGCGGCCAATTCTCGCTCGGCCAGAGCGCGTTCTACGCGGTCGGTGCCTATACGACAGCGGTGCTGATGGAGCACTTCAACGTCAATTACGCGCTGACGCTGCCGATCGCCGGCGTCGTCTGTTTCGGCTTCGGCTTCCTGTTCGGGCAGCCGGCGCTGCGGCTCTCCGGCGTCTACCTCGCGCTTGCGACCTTCGCGCTCGCCACCGCCATGCCGCAGCTCCTCAAGCTGAACTTCCTCGAGCACTGGACCGGCGGCGTGCAGGGCCTCGTCGTCACCAAGCCGGACGCGCCGTTCGGGCTGCCGATGTCGCAGGACATGTGGCTGTATTACTTCACGCTCGTGGTCGTGATTGCGATCTACATCTTCTCGGTGAACCTGCTGCGTTCCCGCTCGGGCCGCGCCTTCATGGCGATCCGCGACAACGAGATCGCGGCCTCCGCGATGGGCGTCGACGTCGCGCTGTACAAGACGCTGGCCTTCGGCGTCTCCGCCGCCATCACCGGCATCGCCGGCTCGCTCGGCGCCATCGCGGTGCAATTCGTCGCGCCCGACAGCTACACCATCACGCTCGCGATCTCGCTGTTCCTCGGCATGGTCGTCGGCGGCGTCGGCTGGCTGCCCGGCTCGATCGTCGGCGCTGCCTTCATCATCTTCGTGCCGAACATCGCGGAGGGCATCTCCAAGGGCCTCTCCGGCGCGGTGTTCGGCGTGCTCCTGTTCCTCGTCATCTACCTCGTGCCGCATGGCGCAAGGCAAGTCGCGATCCTGGGCCAGCAACTCGCCGGTCGGCTCAGGAAGAACTGAAACGTCCATCCAGACTGTTGTTTTAACCAAGGAGACCCAATTGCTTTTCGGAAGAATACTGCGAACCACCGCACTCGTAACGGCGGTCGCGACCCTCACCTCCGGCGCAGCACTTGCCCAGAAGAAATACGACACCGGCGCGTCCGATACCGAGATCAAGATCGGCAACATCATGCCGTACAGCGGTCCGGCGTCGGCCTATGGCATCATCGGCAAGACCGAAGAAGCCTATTTCAAGATGATCAACGACAAAGGCGGCATCAACGGCCGCAAGATCAACTTCGTCACCTATGACGACGCCTATTCGCCGCCGAAGGCCGTCGAGCAGGTCCGCAAGCTGGTCGAGAGCGACGAAGTGCTGGCCGTGTACAATCCGCTCGGCACGCCCTCGAACACGGCGATCCAGAAGTACCTGAACGCCAAGAAGATCCCGCAGCTGTTCGTCGCCACCGGCGCCACCAAGTGGAACGACGCGAAGAACTTCCCCTGGACCATCGGCTGGCAGCCCTCCTACCAGAGCGAAGCGCAGATCTACGCGAAATGGCTGATGAAGGAAAAGCCGAACGCCAAGGTCGCGATCCTCTACCAGAACGACGATTTCGGCAAAGACTACCTCAAGGGCACCAAGGACGGTCTCGGCGCCAAGGGCGCGTCCATGATCATCATGGAAGAGAGCTACGAGATCTCCGAGCCGTCGATCGACGGCCACATCGTCAAGATCAAGGCCGCCAATCCCGACGTGCTGCTGATCTACGCGACGCCGAAGTTCGCGGCCCAGACCATCAAGAAGACCGCCGAGCTCAGCTGGAAGCCGCTCCAGATCCTCACCAACGTGTCGATCTCGGTCGGCAGCGTGATGAAGCCGGCCGGCTTCGAGGCCTCGCAGGACGTGCTGTCGGCGGCCTATGCCAAGGATTCCACCGACCCGCAGTGGAACAACGATCCCGGCATGAAGAAGTGGAACGAGTTCGTCGACAAGTACATGCCCGGCGCCGACAAGACCGACACCGGCATGGTCTACGGCTACGGCGCGGCGTCGACCCTGGTCAAGACGCTGGAGATGTGCGGTGACGACCTCACCCGCGCCAACCTGATGAAGCAGGCCGCTTCCTTGAAGGATTTTGCACCGGACACGCTGCTGCCCGGCGTCAAGATCAACACCAGCGCCACCGACTTCGCCCCGATTTCGCAGCTCCAGATGCAGCGCTTCAAGGGCGAGAAGTGGGAACTGTTCGGCGAGATCATCAGCGGCGACGTCGCCTCCGAGTGACGCTGACGCAATAGTCCAAGTCTGGTCAGTTCAAGTCTAGTCAAATCTGACAAAGCCCCCGCGGGCGACCGCGGGGGCTTTTTGTTGACGTCAGGCGTCAATCTTGTTCAATGCGGCGCCGATCCATTCCGGGTGGAGAAAGATGACTGTCGTTCGATTTCAGGTTGCGGCCGTTTCGGCCGCGCTCGCGTTGTGCACTGCGGTGAGCAGCCCGGCACTGGCGCAAAAGAAATACGACAGCGGCGCTTCCGATACCGAGATCAAGATCGGCAACATCATGCCCTATAGCGGGCCGGCCTCCGCCTATGCCGCGATCGGCAAGGCCGAGGAAGCCTATTTCAACAAGATCAATGCCGAGGGTGGCATCAACGGCCGCAAGATCAAGTTCATCTCCTACGACGACGGCTATTCGCCGCCGAAGACGGTGGAGCAGGCGCGCAGGCTGGTCGAGAGCGACGGCGTGCTGCTGATCTTCGGCTCGCTCGGCACCTCCACCAACGGCGCCATCCGCAAATACATGAACGAGAAGAAGGTGCCGCAGCTGTTCGTGGCGAGCGGCGCCTCCAAGTGGAACGATCCGAAGCAATATCCGTGGACCATGGGCTGGCAGCCGAGCTACGCCAGCGAGGCGCGCATCTACGCCAAATACATCATGAAGGAGAAGCCGGACGCGAAGATCGGCGTGCTCTACCAGAACGACGATTTCGGCAAGGACTATCTGAGAGGGCTGAAGGACGGCTTAGGGGCCAAGGCGTCGATGATCGTGCTCGAAGACGGCTACGACACGTCGGAGCCTGCGATCGACGAGCACGTCGTGAAGCTGAAGGCCTCGGGCGCCGACGTCTTCCTCAGCATCACCACGCCGAAATTCGCCGCGCAGGCGATCAAGAAGGCGGCCGAGATCAACTGGCATCCGGTCCACATCATCTCCAACGTCTCGGCGTCGGTCGGCGGCGTGCTCGAGCCCGCGGGCATGGAGATCTCGCAAGGCATCCTGTCGGCGAGCTACACCAAGGACGGCTCCGACCCGCAATGGAATGCCGATGACGGCATGAAGAAGTTCTATAGCTTCCTCGCGCAGTACGACCCCAAGGCCAACAAGCTCGATGCCGGCGTGGTGTTCGGCTATGCCGCGGCCCAGACCATGGTGAAGGTGCTGCAGATGTGCGGCGACGAGCTCACCCATGAGAACGTCATGAAGCAGGCCGCTTCCTTGAAGGATTTCGAGCCCGACACGCTGCTGCCCGGCATCAAGATCAACACCTCCGCCGATAATTTCGCCCCGATCGAGCAGCTCCAGATGATGCGGTTCAAGGGCAGGAAATGGGAGCTGTTCGGCGACATCATCTCGAGCGAGCTCGGCCACTGAAGCCGCGCAACTCAAAATCGCCTCCGACTGGTTAATCAACTCAAGACAGCGGCGCCGTCTCGCAGTCGCACACGAGCGCGCGCCGGTCCTTGACTACTAAAGGAGCAGCCCCTGCGACACAGCCGCGGGGGCTTTCTGTTGAAGGCTCCCGGTAAATCGTATTGAATTGCCTCCGCGCCGCCAAAAATCATCAAGCCAAGAAAAGGGACGCACACACACCAAGAAAATAGGGAGATAGGAATGCCCGCTGTCACCGGCAAACTTGCGGCTGCGTCACTGGCGCTTGCGCTCATTGCGGCCTCGGCCTCCACTGCATCGGCCCAGAAGAAATACGATACCGGCGCGACCGACACCGAAATCAAGATCGGCAACATCATGCCCTACAGCGGACCGGCCTCCGCCTACGGCATCATCGGGCGGACCGAAGCCGCCTACTTCAAGAAGATCAACGACGAGGGCGGCATCAACGGCCGCAAGATCAATTACATCTCCTATGACGACGCCTACTCGCCGCCGAAGACGGTGGAGCAGGCTCGCAAGCTGGTCGAGAGCGACGAGGTGCTGTTCATCTTCAACTCGCTCGGCACGCCGCCGAACTCTGCGATCCACAAATACATGAACTCGAAGAAGGTGCCGCAGCTGTTCGTCGCGACCGGCGCCACCAAGTGGAACGATCCGCAGAACTTCCCCTGGACGATGGGCTGGCAGCCCAATTACCAGAGCGAGACGCAGATCTATGCGAAGTGGCTGCTGAAGAACAAGCCGGACGCCAAGATCGCCGTGCTGTTCCAGAACGACGATTACGGCAAGGACTATCTCAAGGGCCTGAAGGATGGCCTCGGCTCGAAAGCCGCCTCGATGATCATCATCGAAGAGAGCTACGAGACCTCCGAGCCGACCATCGACAACCACATCGTCAAGCTGAAGTCGACCGGCGCCGACGTCTTCATGAACATCACGACGCCGAAATTCGCCGCGCAAGCGATCAAGAAGAATTCCGAGATCGGCTGGAAGCCGCTGCACTTCCTCAACAACGTCTCGGCCTCCGTCGGCAGCGTGATGAAGCCGGCCGGCTTCGAGAACGGCCAGGACATCATCTCGGCCGACTATCTCAAGGACGTGTCGGATCCCGCGTGGAACAACGATCCCGGCATGAAGGAGTTTCTGGCGTTCATGACCAAATACTTCCCCGAGGGCGACAAGCTCGATAAGGGCACGATCGTCGGCTATGCCGTGGCGCAGACACTGGTCCAGGTCTTGAAGCAGTGCGGTGACAATCTCACGCGCGAGAACATCATGAAGCAGGCGGCGAACCTGAAGGACTTCCGCACCGAGGCGCTGCTGCCGGGCGTGAAGGTCAACACCTCGCCGACCGATTTCGCGCCGATCAGCCAGCTTCAACTCGAGAAGTTCAAGGGCGAGAAGTGGGAGCTGTTCGGAGACGTGATCAGCGCCGACGTCGGCGGCTAACCCCAAACGACAGAGAGCCCCCTGCGCGGCCATCGCAGGGGGCTTTTGCTTGCGCGCGGATTATGATCACGCGATTGCACAATCGAATGATGGTAAAGCCCGCTTACGCTTTGGCGCCTGATGCGGTAGGCAGGGAGCCGGCGATTTTGTCGCCATCATTTCAGTTCGCTGAAGGCCTTCGCCATGACCGACCGACGTCCCCTGCTCCGCGCGCTCTACGACGCCGCCGTTGCCGCCGCCCATCCCAGCACGATTCTGGCGCCGCATCTGCGGCCCGCGCCGAAAGGGCGTGTGATCTGCCTCGCCGCCGGCAAGGGCGCGGGTGCGATGGCCGCGGCAGCCGAGCGGCATTATCTCGACACGCTCAAGCTCGCGCCGGAGCGCCTCGTCGGCATCGCCACCACGCGCCATGGCTACGGCGTGCCGACCCGCCGCATCCGCGTGGTCGAGGCCGGCCATCCCGTTCCCGATGAAGCCGGCCTGAAGGGCGCCGCCGATACGCTCGCGCTCGCGAGCGAGGCCGGGCCCGACGATCTGCTGCTGGTGCTGCTCACCGGCGGCGGCTCGGCGAACTGGATCGCGCCGGTGGACGGCATCAGCTTCGCGCAGAAGCAGGCGGTCAACAAGGCGCTGCTCCGCTCGGGCGCGCCGATCGGCGAGATGAACACGGTCCGGAAACATTTGTCGCGGATCAAGGGCGGCCGGCTGGCGCGCGCCGGCAAGAATGCCGCCGAGATCGTGACGCTCGCGATTTCCGACGTGCCGCACGACGATCCGTCCGCCATTGCCTCCGGCCCCACCGTGCCCGATCCGACCACGCTGGCGGATGCGCGCGCGATCGTCGCGAAGTACAAGCTCGTCATCGACGACGCCGTCCGCCGCGCGCTCGACGATCCCGCCAACGAAAGCGCTAAGCCTGACGATACCGCCTTTGCCCGCGCGCATTTCGAGCTGATCGCGCGGCCCAAGCAATCGCTCGACGCCGCGGTGAAGCTCGCCAAGGAAGCTGGCTACGAGACCATCGATCTCGGCGCCGATCTCGAAGGCGAGGCGCGCGAGGTCGCAGCCGATCACGCCAGGCTCGCGCTTCAGGCGCGCGCGCAAGGCAAGCGCCTCGCGATCCTCTCCGGCGGCGAACTCACCGTTACCGTGCGCGGCAATGGGCGCGGCGGCCCCAACCAGGAATACGCGCTGGCGCTCACCGGCCTGTTGAAGGACACGCCTGATGTTTCCGCTCTCGCCGGCGACACCGACGGCGCCGATGGCGGCGCCGGCCATCCCACCGATCCCGCGGGCGCGCTGATTGATGCTGCGACGTTCGCCAAGATGAAGGCGCTGGCGCTTCAGCCGCAGGCGTACCTGGACAACAACGACGCGACGACGTTCTTCGAGGCAACCGGCGATTTGCTGATGCCGGGACCGACACTGACGAACGTGAACGATATCAGGGTGATCTTGGTGGATTGAGGCGCCTGCCCAGGTCTCACTGTCATTCCCCGCGACCCGGCTACGCCAAGGCTTCGCCGGGGTTGAGGTCCAGGGGCGCCGAAGCTTTAGCGTAGGCGGCAGGCGGGGAATCCAGTACGCCGCGGCCTATCGGTTCGATCACAAACGTCTCGGAGTACTGGATCGCCCGGTCAAGCCGGGCGATGACAGCCGGGCCTCAAAACTCGTTCGCGATCTTCGAGAGCATCCCGATCAGGGCTTCGCGGTTGGCCTGCCCGAGCAGCTCGTTCAGCCGGGACTCGTGCTTGGTGGCGACGAGCTTTTTCGCCCGGGTCAGCACGGCCTTGCCCTTGTCGGTCAGCACCAGGATGTGCGAGCGGCGGTCGTTGGTGGAGCGGATCCGCGCGCAGAGGTCGCGGCTCTCCAGATTGTCGAGCATCGCCACGAAGTTCGGGCGCAGGATGCCCAGCGTCGAGGCGATCTCGGTCTGGTTACGGCCCGGATTCTTCTCGACCAGCAGCAGCACGGAGAACTGCGCGGGCGTGAGCTGGAGCGAGGCCATGCAGCGCAAAAAGTTCTCGAACACCTTGAGCTGCGCCCGCTTCAGCACGTAGCCGAGCTGTTCGGAGAGCTCGCCAAGCTGGAGGGCTTCAGGCTGGGCCTCGGCCGCGTCCTTGCGGCCCTTGGCCGCGTCGCCGGGCTTTTCAGAAGACTTTTCAGCGGTTTTGGAAACGGTCATCGCCTCGTGCTCGTGATCCCGCTAAATTCGGGGCGGGTCGTCCGCCCCACCCTTGAAGTTATATTTGATAATTGTTATGGACCATATCAAATATCGTCAGCGTTTCAATGGCTGTGAGCGGACCGTCCACCGCAATTGCGGAGCCCGGTCCCGATCTTTGAGGGGGAGCGTCCGGTCTTGAATACCACCATCATGCTGTTCCTGGTACAGGACGGCATCACCAATGGCGCGATCTATGCGCTGCTCGGCCTGGCGCTGGTGCTGGTGTTCGCCGTCACGCGCGTCATCCTCATTCCCCAGGGCGAATTCGTCACCTACGGCGCGCTGACCTATGCCTCGCTGGCCGCGGGCCAGATGCCGGGCACGGCAAAGCTCGCGCTGGCGCTGGGCATCGGCGCCTTCGTGTTCGACCTGTTCGTGGCGCGCAAGGCGCTGCACGGCCGCCTGATCGTGCGCAGCCTCGTCACCAACGTCGTGCTGCCGGCCATCGTGCTGGCGCTGACCATCTACTTCGCCGCCCAGAAGCCGCCGGTGGCGGTCTGCATCGCGCTGTCGCTGGTGATCGTGGCGATGATCGGCCTCTACCTCTACCGCATCGCGTTCCAGCCGCTGGCGCACACCTCCGTGCTGGTGCTGCTGATCGCATCGGTGGGCGTCCACCTGGCGCTGCAGGGCCTCGGCCTGCTGTTCTTCGGCGCCGAAGGCCAGCGCGGACCTGCCGTGCTATCAGGCTCCTTCACCGCCGGTGCACTGCGCTTCACCGGCCAGAGCATCACCGTCTACGGCATCACCATCGCCTTCATCGTCGGGCTCTGGCTGTTTTTCGGGCTGACGCTCTACGGCAAGGCGCTGCGCGCGACCGCCGTGAACCGGCTCGGCGCCCGCCTTGCCGGCATCCGCACCACGCTGTCCGGCCAGATCGCCTTCCTGCTGGCGTCCGTCATCGGCGCGCTGTCGGGCATCATGATCGTGCCGATCACGACGCTCTATTACGACTCCGGGTTCCTGATCGGCCTGAAGGGCTTCGTTGCCGCGATCATCGGCGGCCTCGTCAGCTATCCGCTCACCGCCGTCGCGGCGCTGGTCGTCGGCATCGTCGAGGCGTTCTCGTCCTTCTACGCCTCCAACTACAAGGAAGTGATCGTCTTCATGCTGCTGATCCCCGTGCTGCTGCTGCGCTCGCTCGCCGCGCCCGCGGTCGAGGAAGAGAAGGACTGACGCGCATGCAGAGCCGGCTTCCCATCCTCGTCTTCGCGCTTCTCATGGCGGCGATCCCGCATCTCCCGGGCATGCCGCCGTTCTGGATCGTGCTGCTCGACAATATCGGCCTTGCCGCCCTCGTCGCGATGGGCCTCGTGCTGCTCACCGGCGTCGGCGGCCTGACCTCGTTTGGCCAGGCGGCTTTCGTCGGCTTCGGCGCCTACACCACCGCGGTGCTGTCGACGGCCTATGGCCTGTCGCCGTGGCTGACCTTGCCGCTGTCGCTGCTGGTCAGCGGATCGTTGGCGGTGCTGCTCGGGCTGGTGACCGTCCGTCTCTCCGGGCACTATCTGCCCCTCGGCACGCTCGCCTGGGGGCTGGGCCTGTTCTATCTCTTCAGCAAGCTGGAATTCTTGGGAAGAAACGACGGCATCTCGGCGATCCCGCCCCTGTCGATCGGCTCGTTCAAGATGCTCTCGCCCGGCTCGATCTATTACGCGATCTGGGTTGCCGTGATCCTCTCGGCCCTGCTCACGATGAACCTGCTGGATTCCCGCACCGGCCGCGCCATCCGCGCGCTGCGGCGCGGACACGTCGCGGCCGAAGCGTTCGGCGTGCACACGCCGCGCGCAAAGCTGCTGGTGTTCATCCATGCCGCGGTGCTCGCCGGCCTCTCCGGCTGGCTCTACGCGCATCTCCAGCGCGCGGTGAACCCGACGCCGTTCGGCGCACAGGCCGGTATCGAATATCTCTTCATCGCGGTGGTCGGCGGCGCCGGCTATGTCTGGGGCGGCGTGCTGGGCGCGGCCATCGTCGTGGTCCTGAAGGAGGTGCTGCAAAGCTATTTGCCGCTGATCCTGCCCGGCTCCGGACAGGTCGAGACCATCGTGTTCGGCATCATGCTGGTGGCGCTGCTCCAGCTTGCGCCCGGCGGCGTCTGGCCCTGGCTGATGTCGTTCCTGCCCGAGCGAACCCGCGGCAAGAAGCCGGACACCTCGCTGAAACTGGAGCAGCGCACCCGCGCGGCCGGCCAGTCCGGGGTCCTGCTCCAGGTCGAGAAGGCGCGAAAGCAGTTCGGTGGCGTGATCGCGGTCAACAACGTCTCCTTCGACGTGCAGGCCCGCGAGATCGTCGCGTTGATCGGACCGAACGGCGCCGGCAAGAGCACGACATTCAACCTGATCACCGGCGTTCTGTCGGCAACATCGGGCTCGATCTCGGTGCTCGGCAAGAAGGTCGACAGGGCGCCTCCGCAGGAGATCGTCAAGCTCGGCATCTCCCGCACCTTCCAGCATGTGAAGCTCGTCCCTGACATGACCGTGCTGGAGAATGTCGCGATCGGCGCGCATCTGCGCGGCCATTCGGGACCGATCTCCTCGATGCTGCGGCTCGACCGCGCCGATGAAGCGAGGCTGCTCGCGGAGGCCGCCCGCCAGATCGAGCGCGTGGGCCTCGCCGAGCAGATGCATCAGCTCGCAGGCTCGCTCTCGCTCGGCCAGCAGCGCATCGTCGAGATCGCGCGTGCGCTGTGCGTCGATCCGATGCTGCTGCTGCTCGACGAGCCGGCCGCCGGCCTGCGCCACATGGAGAAGCAGCGCCTTGCCGCGCTGCTGCGCGAATTGCGCGACGGCGGCATGAGCGTGCTTCTTGTCGAGCACGACATGGGCTTCGTGATGAACCTCGCCGACCGCATCGTGGTGCTCGATTTCGGCACCAAGATCGCGGAAGGCACGCCCGCCACGATCAAGACCAATCCCGAAGTGATCAAGGCCTATCTCGGAGTGGCGGCATGAGCGCGCTGTTGTCCGTCGCCGACGCACATGTCGCCTATGGCAAGGTCGAGGCCGTGCGTTCGGTCTCGCTCGAGGTCGGCGCCAACCAGATCGTCACCATCGTCGGGGCCAATGGCGCCGGCAAGACCACGCTGCTCTCCGCCATCATGGGCATTCTGCCGCTGAAAGGCCGCGTCGCCTTCGCAGGGCAGGATCTGTCACGGCTCGACATCGAGGACCGCGTCGCGATGGGGCTCGGCCTCGTCCCCGAGCACCGCGAATTGTTCGTGACCATGAATGTCGAGGACAATCTCGAGCTCGGGGCCTTCCGCATCGAGCGCAGCAAGGCGAAAACCTCGATGGAGCGCGTCTACACGCTGTTTCCGCGGCTGAAGGAGCGGCGCAAGCAGCTCGCGGGCACCCTCTCCGGCGGCGAGCAGCAGATGCTCGCGATGGGCCGCGCACTGATGGGCGAGCCGAAGCTCTTGATGCTGGACGAGCCGAGCCTCGGCCTCGCCCCGATCATCGTCGCCGACATCTTCCGCATCGTCACTGAGCTGCGCGCCAGCGGCGTCTCCGTGCTTCTGGTCGAGCAGAACGCACAAGCCGCGCTGAAGATCGCGGACCAGGCCTATGTGATGGAGCTCGGCGAGTTTGTGCTCAGCGGCAAGGCGAGCGATGTCGCGGCGAACGAGCGCGTCGCGGCCAGCTATCTCGGCTTCCAGCACGAAGGCGCGAGTGTGATCTGATTTCTTGGCTAGGTCCGCTTCCCTTCGCGGCCTTCGGCCGCCGTTCTTAAGAACGCCGATGCTTCGCATCGGCGGCTATCGCGCCTGATGAGGGGCTCTCTCCGCCAATTGCGACGTGGGACCATCGCAGGCGGAGAGAAACCCCTCACCCGTCTCGTCGCTACGCGACGAGCCACCCTCTCCCGCAAGGGGAGAGGGTACACCGTGCGAGCCGGACTAGCTTTCGCTTGAAGGCAGACTCGCTTTTCCCTTCAACGCCGCGACCTCCGCTTCCAGCTCCGCGATCCTCGCATCCCTCGCCGCCAGCGCTGCCGCGACATCCGGCGCATCGAACTTCTGCGGAATGTGCTGCGGGCAGTTGGTGTCCCACGCTGCGATCTTGAACAGGATCACCTGCTCCGGGCGCGCGCGGTAGCCCTTGGGCATCAGCGACGTCGTCAGCGCCTCGTCGTCCTCGACGACGCGCGCCTCGCCCCAGATCTTGACGCGGCGGCGATGGGCGTAGTCCATCACGAAGATATAGGCCTTGGGATTCTCGGACAGGTTTCCCTGCGTGATGTATTGCCGGTTGCCGGCGTAGTCCGTGAAAGCCAGCGTCTGCTTGTCCAGCACCTTCAGAAACCCCTTCGGGCCGCCGCGGTGCTGGATGTAGGGCTGGCCATCGGCCGAGGCGGTGGCGAAATAGAAGCTGCTGGCGTCAGCCAGGAACGCCGCGAGGTTCTCATCGACCTCGGTGCGCCATCCGCGCTGCTCGGCATGAGCATAGCCTTCGCGTGATCCCTTTCGGGTCTGGATCGATTTCACCGCCGGCGTGAACGCGACGTCGCTGGCGTAGGTGTGAGTTGCCGTCATCGGAACATCTCCTGAAATCCCGGCGCATCCCTGCGTCTTTCGCTGTCTAAGATGGACCTTCCGGCGGGCAAAACAATCTGGCCACTTGACACTTAATCATTGCGATATATGCAATAATACCATGGACCGCCTCGAAGCCATGCACGTCTTCGTCACCGTCGCCGATCTGCGCGGCTTTGCGCCGGCGGCGCGCAAGCTGCAGCTGTCGCCGTCGGCCGTGACGCGGCTGATCGCGGCGCTGGAGGAGCATCTCGGCGCGCGGCTGCTGCAGCGCACCACCCGGCAGGTGAGATTGACCGATGTCGGCACGCGCTATCTGGAGCGCGCGCGGCGCATCCTCGCCGATGTCGAGGAGGCCGACGGCTCCGCGCGCGAGGAGCGCAACCGGCCGAGCGGCCGTCTGGTGGTGTCGGCGCCCCTCGGCTTCGGGCGGCTGCATGTCTCGCCGGTCATGACCGATTATCTCAAGCGCTATCCGGAGGTCACGGCCGAGCTCAGGCTCTCGGACAACCTCGTCAATCTCGTCGAGGACGCAGTCGATGCCGCGGTGCGGATCGGCCATCTCGCCGATTCTTCGCTGGTCGCACGCCAGGTCGGCGAGATGCGGCGGATCACGGTGGCGACGCCGGGCTACCTGAAGCGCCACGGCGAGCCGAAGACGCCCCAGGAATTGCTCGCGCACCAGACCATCGCGTTCGGCCCCTACGCCAATTGGCACTTCGTGCAGGACGGCCGCGATATCGAGTGGACGCCGACGCCACGTTTTACCAGCAACAGCGCCGACGCCGCCCTGCAATATGCAGAAGCCGGCGGGGGCATCACGCGGGTGCTGGCCTATCAGGCCGCGGAGGGGTTGAAGCGCGGGCGGCTAAAAATCGTGCTGGCGAAATACGAGCAGCCGGCGCTGCCGATCCACATCGTCTATCCGACCTCGCGTTTGCTGTCGGCCAAGGTGCGGGCGTTCGTCGATCTCGTGGTGGAGACGGCGGAGTGGCGGTTTGGGTGATGGTCTCGTGTCCCGGACGCGCTGCAACGCGTAGCGTTGCTGCGCAGAGCCGGGCCCCAGAAGGCCAGAGCAAGGGCCGCGGATGGATGGGCCCCGGCTCTGCGGAGCGGCACTTCGCGCCGCACCGCGTCCGGGGCACGAGGGCCTTACCCCTTCTTCGGAACCACCCGAAATGTCCCGCTGGCGCGCGCGATCACGGTGTCGTCCGCCTTCACCAGACATTGCGCGAAACAGATCGTCTTGCCGGTCCGGATCACGTCGCTCTCGATCGCGAGCCACTGACCGATCTCGGCGGAGCCGACGAAATCGACCGTGAGCGAGATCGTGACGAACGAGATGGTCCAGTTCGTCATCTGCGCGCAGCTATAGCCCATGGCGTTGTCCGCGAGTGCGGCGATGAGGCCGCCATGGATCAGGCCGCGGCCGTTGGTGTGCGGCCTGGCGAGACGCAGGCCGATGATCACGGCCTTGTCGGTTTTCTTCGCGTAGAGCGGCTCCCACGGCTCGGTGAGCGGACTCTTGCGGGAAAGCGGCTCGAAGCCGTCGGGGATGTCGGTGTCGGTCATAGCGTGTCTCGCGTTGCTGGCTGGCGCCATTGAACGCGATGGACGTGACGGACGCATCACCTACAAAGTTTTAAACGGAATTTGCGCGGGTGTTTGAAATGGGCACTCCCGTCATTGCGAGGAGCGAAGCGACGAAGCAATCCAGACTTTCTCCGCGGAAACAGTCTGGATTGCTTCGCTTCGCTCGCAATGACGATGTGGAGAAAACACGCGATGCCGTAGGGTGGGCAAAGGCGCATCGCGCCGTGCCCACCATCTCATAGCAAACGCAAAAGCTGGTGGGCACGCTGCGTTTTGCCCACCCTACGGCACCCTCCTAAAACGGCAGCCCCACATAGTTCTCCGACAGCGACGTCACCGCGGCCTGCGACTGCGTGACGTAGTCGAGCTCGGCGAGCTGGATGCGCCCGCCGATGGTGCCGGTGTCGGGGAATTTGTGCAGCATCGAGGTCATCCACCAGGAGAAGCGCACCGCTTTCCAGACCCGCGCCAGCGCCGTGGCGGAATAGGCGTCGATGCCGGCGTTGGATTTCTCGTCGTAGAATTCGCGCAGTGCGTTCGACAGATAATGCGCATCGCTGGCAGCTAAGTTCAGCCCCTTCGCACCGGTCGGCGGCACGATGTGGGCGGCGTCGCCGCACAGGAACATCTTGCCGAACCGCATCGGCTCGGCGACGAAGCTGCGCAGCGGCGCAATGCTCTTCTCGATCGAGGGGCCCGTGACCAGACTGTCGGCCGCCTCCTGGTCGAGCCGGCGCTTCAATTCGTCCCAGAAGCGGTCGTCCGGCCATTGGTCGACATGGTCGTCGAGCGCGCACTGCACGTAGTAGCGGCTGCGCTTGGTCGAGCGCATGGTGCAGAGCGCAAAGCCGCGGGCGTGGTTGGAATAGATCAGCTCGTGGCTGACAGGGGGCGTCTCCGAGAGGATGCCGAGCCAGCCGAACGGATAGATCCGCTCGAACTCCTCAATCGCCGTGGCCGGGACGCTGGCGCGGCTGACGCCGTGAAAGCCATCGCAGCCGGCGATGAAGTCGCAATCGATCGTGTGGGTGACCCCGTCCTTGACATAGGTGACGCGCGGCCGACTGCCGTCGAAATCATGCGGCTGCACGTCCTTGGCCTCGTAGACCGAGGTGAGACCCGCGGCCTTGCGCGCATTCATCAGGTCGAGCGTGACCTCGGTCTGGCCATAGATCATGACCGTCTTGCCGGTCGCGGCCTTCATGTCGATGCGGTGACGGCGGCCGGAAAAGGCGAGCTCGATGCCTTCATGCACCAGGCCTTCGGCATGCGCCCGCGCGCTGGCGCCGATCTGGTCGAGCAGCGCGACGGTTCCCTCCTCGAGGAGGCCGGCACGGATGCGGCCCAGCACGTAGTCCGGGCTCTGCCGCTCCAGAATCACATTGTCGATGCCGTATTGGTGCAGCAGTTGCCCAAGCAACAATCCGGCCGGCCCGGCCCCGATGATTGCGACTTTTGTCCGCAATACTTGCTCCTCCCGATCCTGTAGGTTTTCGCCGCGGCTCGCTTGTCGCGTCGGTCCGCGCAAGATAATTATATCATATAATCGTTGGGCAAAAGGGGAGTGCGCCCGAGCAGCGACAAATCCATGCAACATGGCTGACGTAGATGACGCGGCGGCACGCCGCGCCAGTTCCGGCTTGAACGCGCCGGCAAATTAGATAACATGTTAATTAATGAGACCGGGCCATCGAAGCCCGCCGTCGAAACAGGGAGAGACGACCGATGAGGAAAGCCTGTCTGGCGTTGCTGCTGGCAGCAAGCGTGAGCCCCGCGTTCGCGCAGGACAAGACCTTCGACCTGAAGGTTTCGCACTGGGTGCCGGCCTCGCATCCGCTGCAGAAGTCCCTGGAAGACTGGGTGGCCGCGGTGAATAAGGATTCCGGCGGCACCATCACGGGCAAGGTGTTTCCCGCCCAGCAACTCGGCAAGGCATTCGACCATTACGACATGGCGCGCGACGGCATCGCCGACGTCACCTACGTCAATCCCGGCTATCAGCCCGGCCGCTTCCCGATCGTCGGCGCCGGCGAATTGCCGTTCCTGATCTCGGACGCCAAGGGCGGCTCGATGGGCCTGGATGCCTGGTATCGCAAATATGCCGAGAAGGAGATGAAGGACGTCAAATACTGCCTCGCCTTCGTCCACTCGCCTTCGTCGTTCCATTCCAAGACGAAGAAGATCGTGATGCCGGAGGACGTGAAGGGCCTGAAGATCCGTCCCGCGCACGCCACCATGGCGAATTTCGTCACCTCACTCGGCGGCACCAATGTGCAGTCCTCCGCACCTGAGGTCCGCGACATCATCGAGCGCGGCGTTGCCGACGGCGTCACCTTCCCCTGGGGCTCGCTGGTGCTGTTCGGCATCGACAAGGTGACCAAGTACGACATGGAGGCGCCGCTCTACACCACGACCTTCGTGTTCGTGATCAACAAGGACAAGTACAACGCGATGTCCGACAAGCAGAAGGCCGCGGTCGACAAGAACTGCTCGACCGAGATGGCCGGCGTGGTCGGCGAGCACTGGGGCAAGTTCGAGGACGCCGGCGTCGACAAGGTGAAGGCGGAAGCCGGCCACGAGGTCTACAAGCTGACGCCGGAACAGACCGCCGCCTGGAAGAAGGCCGCCGATCCCTTGGTCAAGACCTGGGGAGAAGGCGCCAAGAAGGCCGGCGCCGATCCCGACGCGGCGCTTAGCGAGCTCAAGGCGTCGCTGAAGAAGTACAACGCGCTGGCGGAGTGACGCCAAGCTGCGGCCGCGGCCGGCTCTCTTCTTCCCCCCTCCCCGTTCTTACGGGGACAGGGTTGGGGTGAGGGGCTGCTTCCGCAGAGACGGTGACAGCTCGATTCGCGGAGAGTCCCCCTCACCCGAATTCGAGCGACGCTCGAATTCGACCTCTCCCCGCAAGCGGGGCGAGGTGAAGTGCGCGGCGAGACCGAGATCAAACAATGACAGCACACGACGTGACACCTCCCATGAAGCGCTCCTGGATGGACCGCATCATCGACACGATCGAATGGATCGCGGCCGGCTTCGTCGGCATCGTCGCGCTCGACATCTTCCTGTCGGTGCTGCTGCGCAACACACTGAATTACTCGATCCCCGATTCGTTCGATATCGGCCGCATGCTGCTCGGCATTCTCATCTTCTGGGGCATCGCGGCGACGTCCTATCGCGGCACCCACATCACGGTCGACCTTGTCTGGGGCAATGTTGGGCCGCGCTATCAGCGCTGGATCGACGTGTTCGCAACGCTGGTGCTGCTGTTCGTCGTCACCGTGCAGACCTGGACGCTGTTCGACAAGGTGCGCGGCACCTACAACGACAATGTCCAGACCTTCGACATGCACATGCCGACCTGGCCGTTCTTCGCGGTCGCGTGGATCGGTGATGCCGCGGCCGTGCTGCTGATCGCGATCCGCACCTACCGCCTGATCTTCCATCCCGAAGACATGCACGATCCCAAATTGAAGGCGACGGAGTAATCATGAGCACCGATGCCGTCGCCTTAATCGGCTTCGTTTCCCTGTTCGTCCTGATGCTGCTGCGCGTGCCCGTCGGCATGGCCATGGGCCTCGTCGGCGTGACCGGCTTCGCCTATCTCGTCAACGGCACTGCGGCGCTGAAACTGGTCGGCCAGACCTCGATGCGTACGGTCACCGACTACACGTTCGGCGTCATCCCGATGTTCCTGCTGATGGGCTCCTTCGTCAGCAATTCCGGCATGAGCCGCGAGCTGTTCCGCGCCGCCAACGGTTTCGTCGGGCATCTGCGCGGCGGGCTCGGCATCGCCACCGTCGGCGCCTGCGGCGGCTTTGCCGCGATCTGCGGCTCCTCCGTCGCGACCGCCGCGACCTTCTCCGCGGTCGCCTATCCCGAGATGCGCCGCTTCGGCTATCCGCAATCGTTCGCCACCGGCGTGATCGCCGCCGGCGGCACGCTGGGCGCGATGCTGCCGCCGTCCACCGTGCTCGCGGTCTACGGCATCATCACCGAGCAGGACATCGGAAAGCTCTTCATCGCCGGCATCATTCCGGGCCTCCTGGCGATGACCATGTACATGATCACGATCTTCCTGATCGGTCATTTCCGCCCGGACTTCCTGCCCAAGGGCAAGGTGCTGCCGTGGCGCGAGCGCTTTGCGGGCCTGAAGGACATCTGGGCGCCGGTCTTGCTGTTCGTGTTCGTGATCGGCGGCCTCTACGGCCTGCCGTTCCTGCCGCGCTTCACGCCGACCGAAGCCGGCGGCGTCGGCGCCGCGGGCGCCTTCATCATCGGCGTGGTCACGGGGCGGCTCGACCGCGAGAAGATCCTGGCCTCGCTGCTGCAGGCGACGCGCACCGCGGCCGCCGTGTTCACCGTGCTGATCGGCGCGTTGATCTTCGGCTATTTCCTCACGGTGACGCAGACGCCGCAGAAGGTCACCGAATTCCTCACCGGTCTCGGTCTCGGCCCCTACGGCGTGCTGGCGCTGATCATGGTGATGTATCTCGTGCTCGGCTGCCTGATGGACGCCATGGCGATGATCATCCTCACCGTGCCGATCATCTTTCCCGTCATCACGCATCTCGGATTTGATCCGATCTGGTTCGGCGTCATCATCGTGATGACCGTCGAGCTCGGCCTGATCCATCCGCCGGTCGGGATGAACGTCTTTGTCATCAAGAGCGTGGTGAAGGACGTTTCCTTCTCCACGATCTTCAAGGGCGTGATCCCGTTCGTGGCGACGGATCTGGTGCGGCTGGTGATTTTGATCGCGTTCCCGCTGCTCGCGACCTGGCTGCCGACACGGATGATGGCGCACTGACGAGGTGAAGCGATGACCACACCGGCGCTCGAGACCAAATACGTCTTCACCGTCACCGCTGAGATCGGCGACGTCGTCACGGCCGGCGAGACCGGCATTGGGGTCCGCCGCATCATTCCGATTATCGGCGGCGAGGTGACCGGCACGATCACCGGCAAGGTGCTGCCGTTCGGCGCCGACTTCCAGACCATCCGCCCCAACGAGCTGATCGATCTCGAAGCGAAATACGCCTTCGAGACCGATGACGGCGCTATCGTCTATGTCGAGAACAAGGGCATGCGCTTCGGCCCGGTCGAGCTGCTGCAAAAGCTCAAGCGCGGCGAGCCGGTCGATCCGAAGCTGATCTATTTCCGCACAGTCCCGAAGTTCGAGACGGGGCACGAAAAATATCGCTGGCTGATGGAGCACGTTTTTGTCGGCTCAGCCGCACGCCATGCCGATCGCGTGGTGATCGACGTGCATCAGGTGCTGTGAGAAAGCTGCCACCTCGTCATTGCAAGCGCAGCGAAGCAATCCAGCATCTTTCCGCGGAGAGACTCTGGATTGCTTCGCTGCGCTCGCAATGACGGAGGATGTGGCAACAGCAGCGTATCACGAGGCCGTAGAGACCCCTGACCGCCGGATGAGACCCAGGCAATTCAATCCCCGCCAGGGGTGATATCCTCCCGCCCTCCTTGACTCCCCCAGAATTCGTTATACAACATAACTATTCTGACAAGGACGCAAATGACACAGGGAAACGCCGAGACCGCTGACGCGGGCGCCTCCGGGCTTTTGAGGATCGAGCGGGCGGACCGGGTTCTGACCGTGGGCCTGAACCGGCCGGCCAAGCGCAATGCGCTCAATGACGGCATTATCCTCGAAATCGGCGAGTGCTTTGCCTCCCTGCCCGAGGATATCGGCGCGGTCGTCATCCACGGCATCGGCGATCATTTCTCCTCCGGTCTCGACCTCTCCGAGCTTCAGGACCACGACGCGACCGGCGGCCTCCTGCATTCCCAGATGTGGCACCGGGTGTTCGACCGCATCCAGTACAGCCGCGTGCCTGTGATCGCTGCGCTGCGGGGCGCGGTGATCGGCGGCGGGCTGGAGCTTGCCTGCGCCGCCCATATCCGCGTCGCCGAGCCCTCGACCTATTTCGCCCTGCCGGAAGGGCAGCGCGGCATCTTCGTCGGCGGCGGCGGCTCGGTGCGGCTGCCGCGGCTGATCGGCGTTGCCAGGATGATGGACATGATGCTGACCGGCCGCGTCTATAGCGCGACCGAAGGCGCCTCCTACGGCTTTACACAATATGTGACGGAGGCCGGCAACGGGCTCGGCAAGGCGCTGGAGCTTGCGACCAAGGTCGCCTCCAACGCGCCGCTGACGAACTTCGCCGTGCTCCAGGCGCTGCCGATGATCGCGGAGGCCAATCCGCAGGCCGGCCTGCTGATGGAATCGCTGATGGCAACGGTTGCGCAGAGCGACAAAGAGGCAAAACGCAGGATTCGCGAATTCCTCGAACACAAGACCGCAAAGGTGAAGCCGAAGTCATGAGCGGGCAGCCGTCCTCTTCCAGCATGGAGCGCGGCGCGAGCACCTCCCCGCTGCGGCCCATTTCGTTCGGCGATCCCGTCGTCAACATCGAGCGGCGCGACGACGGCACGATTTATCTGCGGCCCAAACAGCCGCTCGGCGACTATCCGGTCCGCCTCACCGACCGCCTGCATCATTGGGCGACGACGACGCCGGACCGCGTCTTCATGGCCGAGCGCGAAGGCGGCCGCGGTTGGCGCAAGATCACTTACGCCGAGCTGCTCGCCGCCAGCCGGCACATTGCCTCCGGCTTGATTGCGCGCGGCCTGTCGGCGGAGCGGCCAGTCGTCATCCTCTCAGGCAATTCGATCGACCACGCGCTGCTGGCGTTCGGCGCGTTCTATGCCGGCATTCCGTTCTGCCCGGTTTCGCCGGCCTATTCGCTGGTGTCGAAGGATTACGGCAAGCTCTCTTACCTGATGAAGCTGCTGACGCCCGGCCTCGTCTTCGCCGAGGACGCCAGCAAGTTCGCGGATGCGCTCGCCGCCAATGTCACGCTCGGCACCGAGATCGCCGCGTCCTGGGGCAGCGTGCCGGGCCGCGACGTCACCCTGCTCGCCGACCTCATGGCGACGCCGCTCCACGGCGATCTCGACGCGATACACGACAAAATCGGCCCCGACACGATCGCAAAGTTCTTGCTGACCTCGGGCTCGACCGGCAATCCCAAGGCCGTCATCAACACCCAGCGCATGATCTGCGCCAACCAGGTGATGCTGCGCGAGACGCTCGCCTTCCTCAAGGACGAGCCGCCCGTCATCATCGACTGGCTGCCCTGGAATCATACGTTTGGCGGCAACCACAATATCGGGCTGACGCTCTACAATGGCGGCTCGATGTATCTCGACGCCGGCAAGCCGGTGCCGGGCGGCATCGAGGAGACCGTGCGCAATCTCCAGGAGATTTCACCGACGGTCTATTTCAACGTTCCCAAGGGCTATGAATCGCTGCTGCCGTATTTGCGCGACGACCAGGGCCTGCGCGCAAAGTTCTTCGACCGGCTGCACGCGATGTTCTTCTCGGGCGCCGCGCTGTCGCCGTTCGTCTGGAACAGCCTCGACGAGCTCGCGGTGAAGGAGAAGGGCTACCGCGTGCCGATGCTGACCGGCCTTGGCGCCACCGAGACCGCGCCGTTCTTCATGTCGGTCAATCCGCGCACCAGCCGTTCCGGCCATGTCGGGTTGCCCGTGTCGGGCAATGACGCCAAGCTGGTGCCGAACAACGGCAAGATGGAAGTGCGTGCCAAGGGGCCGAACGTGATGCCCGGCTATTGGCGCCAACCCGACATCACCGCGAAATCCTTCGACGAGGAAGGATTCTACAAGATGGGCGACGCGCTCAAGCCCGTCGATCCCGATGATCTCAACGCCGGCTTCGATTTCGACGGCCGCGTCAGCGAAGACTTCAAGCTCGGCAGCGGAACCTGGGTCAGTGTCGGCCCGCTGCGTGCGCGCTTCGTCGCCGCCTGCGCGCCGCTGGTGCGCGACGTCGTCATCGCCGGCATCAACCGCGACGAAATCTCCGCGCTGGTGCTGCTCGATCTCGACGGTTGCCGGCTGATCAACCCGACGCTGCCGGCCGACGATCTCACCGTCACCGCCCGCGACCGGCTGGTGCGCGAGGCCTTCCGCGAGCGCCTGACGGGCTTTCTGTCTTCGGCCACCGGTTCCTCGACGCGGATCACGCGCGCGATCCTGCTGGATACGCCGCTTTCGATCGACAAGGGTGAAGTCACCGACAAGGGCTCGATCAACCAGCGCGCGGTGCTGGAACATCGCGACGCGCTGATCGAGGAGCTCTACGCTGCCAATCCATCGGACCGTGTGATATCGGTCGGCTAAGAAACCATCGCCAAAGGAGAACGCCATGTTGTTGAAGGATCAGGCAGTCATCGTTACCGGCGGTGCATCGGGACTGGGCGCGGCGACCGCGCGAAAGCTGGCGGCGCAGGGCGCCAAGGTCGCGGTGTTCGACCTCAATGCCAAGCTTGCGGAGACCGTCGCCGCCGAGCTCAAGGGCGTGGCCGTGACCTGCGACGTCTCCGATGCCGCCTCGGCTGAGGCTGCGATCACGCAGGCGACCAAGGCGCATGGACCCGCGCGCGTGCTGGTGAACTGCGCCGGCATCGGCGTCGCCAAGCGCGTGGTCGGCCGCGACGGGCCGATGGCGCTCGCCGATTTCGACAAGGTGATCAAGGTCAACCTCATCGGCACCTTCAACATGCTGCGCCTCGCCGCGACCGAGATGTCCAAGCTCGAGCCGCAGGCGACCGGCGAGCGCGGCGTCATCATCAATACGGCGTCCGTTGCCGCCTATGACGGCCAGATCGGCCAGTCGGCCTATTCCGCCTCCAAGGGCGGCATCGTCGGCATGACGCTGCCGATCGCACGCGAGCTCGCGCAGTTCGGCGTCCGCGTGCTGACGATCGCGCCCGGCCTGTTCCTGACGCCGCTGCTCGCCAACCTGCCGCAGGAAGCCCAGGACTCGCTCGCCGCCGCGATCCCGTTCCCGCGCCGGCTCGGCCACGCCGACGAGTTCGCCGCGCTCGCGCTGCACATGGTCGAGAATTCGTACCTGAACGGCGAAGTGGTGCGCCTCGACGGCTCGCTGCGCATGGCGCCGAAGTAAGGCGCAACGAAAGCAGGGCCATCGCATGTTCGTGAACCGGCGCGACGTCCAGATCCAGTGGGGCGACTGCGACCCCGCCAACATCGTCTATTACCCGCGCTATTTCGCGATGTTCGACGATTCGACGTCGACCCTGTTCGAGGTCGCCGGATTCTCAAAGCAGGATTTGGTCCGCAAATACGGCCTGGTGGGCATCCCCATGGTCGACACGCGGTCCAAGTTCTACATCCCCTCGACCTATGGCGACTGGATTACCATCGAGACGAAGATCGAGAGCATCAAGCGCTCGAGCTTCGAGGTGAAGCACAACGTCTACAAGGGCGAGGCGCTGGCGATTGAGGGTTTTGAGACCCGCGTCCTGGTCCGCCGCGATCCCGTTAACCCCGACAAGCTGAAATCGGCACCGTTTCCGGCCGAAATGGTAGCCAAATTCACGGGGAGCTAGGTCTGGAGCTAAATCGCCGCATCACCAAAAGAGGGGGCTGAATTACCCCCCGATTTCTGCTTTCAAAGAAACACGTCAAGGGAGGAATAGATGAAACGCTTTTACCTGACCGCCGCCATCGCCGCGGCGACGCTTGCCCTGCCGGCTCTGCCTGCGCTGGCCCAGACTAGCGAAATCACCATCGGCATCACCACCACCACGACCGGTCCGGGCGCAGCTCTCGGCATTCCCGAGCGCAACGCGCTGGAATTCGTGCCGAAGGAGATCGGCGGCGTGCCGCTGAAGGTGATCGTGCTCGACGACGGCGGCGATCCCACCACGGCGACCACCAACGCCCGCCGCTTCGTGACCGAATCCAAGGCCGACATCATCATGGGCTCGGCGCTGACGCCGCCGACCATCGCGGTCTCCAACGTCGCCAACGAGGCCGGCATTCCGCATTTCGGCCTGGCGCCGTTCCCGATCACGCCTGAGCGCATGAAGTGGTCGGTGGCGATGCCGCAGCCGATCCCGATCGTGGGCAAGGTGCTGTACGACCACATGAAGTCGAAGGGCGTGAAGACCGTCGGCTATATCGGCTATTCCGACTCCTATGGCGACCTCTGGTTCAACGACCTGAAGGCCCAGGCCGTGCCGATGGGCATCAGCATCGCCGATGAGGAGCGCTTCGCCCGCCCTGATACGTCGGTGACCGGACAGGTGCTGAAGCTCGTCGCCGCCAACCCCGACGCGATCCTAGTCGGCGCTTCCGGGACTGCGGCCGCGCTGCCGCAGACTGAGCTGCGCGAGCGCGGCTATCAGGGCCTGATCTACCAGACCCATGGCGCCGCCAGCATGGACTTCATCCGCATCGCCGGCAAAGCGGCGGAAGGCGTGCTGATGGCCTCCGGTCCCGTCATGGACCCCGAGGACCAGCCCGACGAGGCCGCCACCAAGAAGCCGGGCCTCGCGCTCAACACCGCCTATGAGGCCAAGTACGGCCCGAACAGCCGCAGCCAGTTCGCCGGTCATTCCTACGATGCGTTCGAGATCCTCAAGCGCATCATTCCGACGGCGCTGAAGACGGCCAAGCCGGGTACGCCGGAATTCCGCGAAGCGATCCGCCAGGCGCTGCTGTCGGAGAAGGAGCTGGCAGCGAGCCAGGGCGTCTACAACTTCACCGAAAAGGACCGCTACGGCCTCGACGAGCGCTCGCGCATCCTGCTCACGGTGAAGAACGGCAAGTACACGCTCGTGAGATAAGGCGCGACGAAAGTTTCGAGACAACGAGAGCCGGCCTGATGGGCCGGCTCTTTTGTTTTGGGTTTGAGATTAGCGAGCGCGAAGTCGAATCGAGTCGGCCTACAGCAGCGCTCTCTCCGTTCCCTCCCCCCTTGCGGGGGAGGGGCAGGGAGAGGGGAGCCGCACGGGGATTCTTTCCGTCGCGCCCCCGCCCTCGATGCAAGAACAACAACCGGCACCTTGTCCTGGGCTACCCCTCTCCCTAGCCCTCCCCCGCAAGGGGGGAGGGAACGCACCTCCGTCGGGGCGCTAGTCGGGTCTCATCCCATCAAGCCTCAGGCCGCCTGCCGCAGCGGGGTCCAGGCGAACTCCGGATAATAATCGTCCATCATGCGGTCGACATAGGCGGTGAGGTTCGCAAATCCCTCGGCGCGCTGACGCAGGCCGGATTCGAAGAAGGGCGTCAGGATTCCGGCGAGCGCGCCGAAGGCGGTGGCATCGACGCCGCAGGGCTTGTTGCCCATCAGGTAGGCCTTGTCGCCGAGCTGGACCGAGAGCGCGAACAACGAACGTACCGCGAGATCGACATCGTCATCGGGCGCGTGGCGGCCGAGGCCGGAGAGCAGATAGTTCTCGGCGACACGAAATTGCGCATCCTCGCGCAACTTTTCGCGATTGTGCTCCGGCGCGCCGTCGAAGAAATGCGAGGGCCCCTTGGCGAAGTTGACCGGATCGACCCAGCGCGCCCCGACCAGCGCCCAGTAGACGTGATGCTCGATCATGCGCTCGAACGCCCAGGCCTGCGCGCGCTCGGAGAGCGACAGCCCCGCGTCGAAATCGAAGCCATAGCGGCGCTCGATATGGGCGCGAATGAAGGTGGAATCGGCCACCGCCTCGCCGCCGTCGTCGATGAACGGCAGCTGCCCCTTGGGCGAGGCCGGCGGCATCGCCCGCTCCTTCCGGTAGGGCAGTCCCGCCATCTTGAGCTGCACCTCGGTCTTGGTGACGAAGGGGCTGATTTCCGGCAGGCCGAAGCCGGCGCCAAAGCCATAAAGCGTGATCATGCGAACTCTCTCCTGGACCTGCGAAATTTGGGCTTGCGAAATTTGGACTTGCGAAACTTTGAGGGAACCTAGTGACCGGCTGCTGCCACCATGGTGGCAGCAGCCGTGATATCTTCTGCGAAACGGGCCCCCCGCCAGGCGCGGGCCATGACATGGCGGGCCAGCGCGTCCGCAGCCTGGGTCAGCAAGCGTGCCATCACGCTTGCGAGAGCAAATCGGAGGTCGACGGCCATGAGATCGAGCGAAACGAGACGGCTGAGCCCCCAGGCGGACCAGACCTGTGCCCGCAACATCGGAATCGCCGGGCCGAAATGGGTTGGAATGATCATGGACAAATCCTCTTCAGTCGATGTGTTGTCCCGGTATAGACACCCCCTGCTGCCAACATCCTGTCAGCAGCAGCGCGCCATTTTCTGATCCGTCACCCGATAAGAGAATTGCCATGAGACGCGCCGACCGGCTGTTTCAGATCATCCAGGTGCTGAGGCGCACGCGTAAGCCGCTGACCGCGGACGCGATCGCGGCCGAGCTCGAGACCTCGAAGCGCACCATCTATCGCGACATCGCAACCTTGATCGGCCAGCGCGTGCCGATCCGCGGCGAAGCCGGCATGGGCTATATCCTCGAGAAGGGTTTTGACCTTCCGCCCTTGATGCTGACACCCGACGAGATCGAGGCGGCGGTGCTGGGCGCGCAATGGGTCGCGGGCCATGCCGATTCCGCGCTGGCACGCGCGGCCGAAGATTTGATGGCCAAGATCGCCGACACCGTGCCTGAGCGCTTGCGTCCCTTCGTGCTGGAGCCGGCAAGCCGCGCGCGGCCGAGCTGGAACAGGGAGCCGGACCGCCTCGACATGGCGCGCACGCGCACCCAGATCCACGAAGGCAAGAAGATCATGCTGCGCTATCGCGACGAGCAGGGCCGCCCCAGCGAGCGCATGATCTGGCCGATCTCGGTCGGCTATCTCGAAGCCGTGCGCCTGCTTGCGGCCTGGTGCGAGCTGCGCGGCGACTTCCGCAGCTTCCGCACCGATCGCGTCGTGGATGCGAACTATCTCGACGATAAATATCCGGAGCGGCGCGACGTGCTGCGCGCAAGATGGCGGCAGAGCCTGGTCTGGGGCCCGCCAAAGGACACGTGAGCGCGATGGAAGAGACCTCCCCCGTCGACCTGTCGAGCTGGTGCCAGAGCTGCGGCGCCTGCTGTGGCTATTCGGAGAACTGGCCGCGCTTCTCGATCGAGAGCGACGAGGAGCTTGCCGCAATTCCCGAAACGCTCGTCAACGCGCGCCAATCCGGCATGCGCTGCGAGGGCGATCGCTGTTCGGCGTTGCGGGGGGAGATCGGAAAGCAGACGGCCTGCGGCATTTACGAGGTGCGGCCGGAGGTGTGCCGCACCTGCATGCCGGGAGACGCCGAATGCGCGATGGCACGGCGGAAATTCGGACTGCCGGCAATCGAGGTCGCTTAGGCTGGAACGGCTGCAGCTGGAACGGCTTCGCTGACCTCGTCGTCGAACCCGTCCTCAAGCGGTGCAAGCACCGAGAGCGGCTTGGTCGACAGCGTGATCGGCTTGCGGCCCCCCGACAGCGACGGCGACGATTTGACCGTGCTTTCGCGCGACAGCGCGTAGAGCGTCGAGCCGACGCGGCCGCCGTTGTCGATCAGGTCACGCTCGTTGCAGCTGGCTGCGATCGCGACCGCCAGCGAGTGCAGATGGCTGCGGCGATAGCAGAACAGCGCCAGCCTGGCGCGCGCGTCAGGGGAAACACTCTCAACCAGCCTCGGCAGGCCACTCTCGCTGGCGCGATACATCTCACCAAGGAGCTCGTCGCGGACCGGGCAGAAATCGCTTTCATATGCGTCGCGGCTTGAAAACATTGCGGTTCTCCTCGTTGCCGAAGATGCAGCGCAATTCTCTAATGAAAGGTTAACCACGCCGCCCGGTAGTCACCCGGGGTCCTTGCGCCCTGGTCGCGAATCGGAGGCGCCCGAATGGGGGTCGGGCCACCACATCTGAGCCGATAAGTCGGGACGCCAATGCCTCCACGGCGTCATGGCCGGGCATAGCCGTCCGAAGGACGGCGTCGCTTCCGCTCGCCTTTGTCCTGGCCATCCACGGCTGGCCACGCGGCACGAAGAACGTGGATGCCCGGCCTTCGCCGCGCCGAAGCGGCTTCGGCCGCGCAGGCGGGACAAGCCCGGGCATGACGACCTCTTGTGAGTGCCGATCGACGACTATCCGCAGGCCCGCCGGCCTCAGTTCGCCGCCATGAAGATGGAAAGGCCGAAGCCGGTCAAATGATGCAGGGCCTGGTCGACGCCGATCAGGGTCCAGAACCAGGGATGCGCCAGGTCGACACCGAAATTGGCGGAGACGAACCCCTTGGCGCGGTCGATGGTGATGTGGATCGCGAAGTCGATGAACGCGACGAACCAGAATCGCGGCGCCACCAACAGGATCAGCGGCAGCGCAACCGCGAGGTGAATCAGGCAATGCACCAGAAGCGGCAAAGCCCAGCCGTGCTTCTGGTCCTTGCCGTGCGCCATCCAGGCGGTCTGGAGCACGAAATCGGCGATGATGTGCTTGAAGGTGAGCAGCAACATCCAGCCAATGAGCGCTTCGACCGGAACCGCCGATGACATGGGTGGAAACGACAAGCTGACGCCCTCATTGACGTGACAAGAAAGATCGGAGCGTTAGCGCAACTTCTTTTTGGACCGGTCAAATCGCCGGGACGTGTGATTTATGACATCTCCCGCGACGGAATGCAGCCGGGGGGAACTGGAAAATCGCCAACTGTGGCTAACTGGTGATAGGATGACCAATCGCCGCGGCCAGATCGAGTAAGGTTACCTCCGGCTCGAATTTTGCATTCCGGTACCGGCGCGCTATCATTGTCGGCAGAGAATATCGTTCTTTTTTCAAACGTTTAGGAATTGCAGGGCGCCCGCCGCGATCGCATCCGCGAGCCGCCCGCCACTCAGGAATAAGGCCGGAGTGCTGACATGAGTACTGAAGGCCCGACCTCGCCACCGACCGAACCGCCGCCGCGGCGCCCCAAGGTGATCAAGACCAATCAGCAGCAAGTCCTCCTCTACGTCGTGCTGACCCTGCTGCTGTCGCTCGCCACCGTCTGGGGCGGCCGCGCCATGCTGCACAATTCGGAGACGCTGACCTTTGCCGTCGGCACCCCCAACAGCGACGAGGCGCTGTTCGCCGCCAAGCTCGCCACGCTGCTGAAGAACAACGCCTCGCGCTTCCGGATCAAGATCGTCAACAACGCAGACAATGCCAAGGCGCTCGCACAGTTCGACCGCAAGCAGGCCGACCTCGCCGTCCTTCGCACCGACGCCAAGGTGCCGCTGCGGGCGCGCACGCTCGCGATCCTCGAGCACGATCTGGTGCTCCTGCTCGGTCCCGGCAACAAGAAGATCAAGTCGCTCGCCGAGTTGAAGAAGAAGAAAGTTGCGGTCCTCGCCGAGAACGAATCCTCGCTCGCCTTCGTCCGCAGCATCCTCGACATCCCCGATGGTCCGGATGCTGCCAGGATCCAGATGGCGCCGCAGGGTGCAACGCTCGACAAGCTGTTTGCGCCGGCGAGCGGCTTTGGCGCGGTGATCGCCATCGTCCATGCCTCCAGGGCGGTGCGGGACAAGGCCTATGAGCAGGTCGCCAAGCGCGGCGGCTTCACGCTGAACGCGATCGACGAGGCCAAGGCGCTGGCGCGCAAGATTCCCGGCATTTCCAGCGAAACGCTGACTGCGGGCACGCTGTCCGCATCGCCGGAAATCCCCGACGACGACCTCGACACGATCGGGCTCGAATGGCTGCTGGTCGCGCAATCCAGGATGTCGGCGAGCACGGCGGGCGAGCTCGCGCGCGTCGTCTATGAGAACAAGTCCGCGCTCGGGCTCGACAACGGCTTCGCCAGCCGAATCGAGCCGGCCTCCGTCGAGAAGGATGCCTACGTGATGGCGCATCAGGGGGCGGCCGACTACATCAACGACGACACCAAGTCGTTCATGGATAAGTACAGCGACCTGATGTATCTGGGCGCCGCCGCGCTCAGCGTGATCGGCTCGATCTTCGCCGCGATCTACGCCAAGATCACCCGGATCGCGCCGGAGAAGGCTGGCGAGCTTTCCACCGCCGTCCTCGACATCGGCGAACGCATCGAGCACGCCCATTCGCTGGACCAGCTCGAATGTCTCCAGGACGAGCTGGAGGGCATTCTGCGCGGCGCGGTCATAGGTCTCAGGGACGGCACGATCAGTACCGACGGGCTCGACACCTTCAAGCTCGGCTACGAGTTCGTCCGCGACGAGATCGGCATGCGCCGCGACTATCTCAAACGCCACTGCGGCGAGGCCGACAAGGTCGCCCAGGATACGGCCCCTCCCCAGCAGGACGAGAGCAAGATCGTCGTGGTGAAGACAGCTCAGAGTGCCTGACCTATCGATTTGACGGCTTTCGCAGCGGCGTCTTGCCGGCATTTCCCGCGAATCCCCGGGCAGAATCCGGGAACCGTCCCCCGTCCGCAACCGTTTGCTCGCGGATACAACCGGAGCACGCGCCATGCGTACACTCCTCGTCATCATCCTTCTGGGCATGCTGGTGGCGGCTGGATATTTCGCCTATTCCGCCATGGCGATCGAGGGCGAGCCGATCCCGACGGAAGGCTATGTGGCGTTGGCGCTGGGAGCGGGTTTCGCCATCGTCGTCGGCATCGGCCTGATGATGCTGCTTTTTTTTAGCAGCCGCCGTGGCTACGACGAGCCGCCGCATTTCAGGTAGCGCCCCCTGATCCACCACGGCACCGGGCTCACCGCACACCTGCGGGCAGTCCCCTGCCCGTCGTTGACGGCTCCTGCCCGGGCGGGCACTTTGGCGGTGGCGTCCCAGCCGGGACCGCAAGAGACACGACCGAGCCCGCCTTCCCGCATGTCCAAGCCGCTGATCCCCGCACTGGCCCAGTTCGTGGCCGCCACGGCCGGCCGCAACATGACCAAGGCGGCCTATGTGGCGGTCGGCCTCGGCGTGCTCAGCATGGTGCTGCTGACGGTCAACCCGGCCTACGAGACGGTGCACCGCTGGGTCGACGCCCTGCTATGGGCCTGCCTCGTCTATTTCGTGTTCGAATGGGTGGTCCGGCTGCGCCACATGGCACAAACGGGGCGCCTGTCGCTCTACATGACCTCCTCGGCCGGAGTGGTCGATGCTCTGGGCGCGCTGGCCGTGCCGGTCGCGCTCCTGATCGGCATCGAGCCGAAGACGGCGTGGCTGCTCAGCGTGCTCTGGGTATTGAAGGTGGTGCCGGGCATTCCGGGCCTGCGGCAGCTGCGCCGGGTGCTGGTGCTGGAATCGGGGCCGCTGGTCAGCGTGCTCGTGATCTTCCTGATGGTGGTGTTCCTCGCTTCCGTCGCCGAATATTTCCTGGAGCGGGACGTGCAGCCGCAGACTTTCGGCAGCGTCCCCGCCGCGCTGTGGTGGGCTGTCGTCACGCTGACGACGACGGGCTATGGCGACGTCGTGCCGGTGACGCCGCTCGGGCGCATCGTGGCGGCGATGGTGATGATCTCCGGCCTCGGCGTGTTCGGACTGTGGACCGGTATCCTGGCGACCGGCTTTGCCGCCGAGACCCGCCGCGACAACTTCCTCAAGACCTGGGAATCCGTCAGCAAGGTGCCGTTCTTCGCAGCGCTCGGCCCTGCCGCCATCGCCGACGTCACCCACATGCTGCGCACCATGGAGCTGCCGGCGCGCACCATGATCATCCGCAAGGGCACGCAGGGCGACTGCATGTATTTCATCGCCGCCGGCGAGGTCGAGGTCGACCTGCCCGGCAAGAAGGTCCAGCTCGGCGAGGGCGCGTTCTTCGGCGAGATGGCGCTGCTCGGCAACAACAAGCGCGGCGCCAATGTCTCGACCACGAAGGTGTCGCGGCTGCTGGTGCTCGACCTCGTCGATTTCCGCGTGCTGATGGCGCGGCATCCCGATCTCGCCGAGACCATCGATGCGGAAGCCAAGCGCCGCACACTCGAAAACAAATAAATGGAGACAAGAATGTCGGACACAGCCGACGCAGCCTCAGGCCCCGTGCTCGAACGCAACGGCGCACGCGCCACCATCCGCCTCAACCGGCCCAAACATCTCAACCGGCTCCAGGCCGAGGATCTCGGCGAGCTGGTCAGGCTTTTCGACCGGATCGAGGCCGATCCTGATATCCGCGTGCTGGTGCTGACCGGCACGGGGCGGGCCTTCTCGGCGGGCTATGACCTCAACTCGGTTGCCGAGCGCGCGGTCAGCGCCAACGAGCAGCAGAGCGCGGGCTCGGCGTTCGAGGTCGTCGTCAACCGGCTGGAGGATCTCGGCGTGCCGACGATCTGCCGGCTCAATGGCGGCGTCTATGGCGGCTCGACCGACCTCGCGCTCGCCTGCGATTTCCGCATCGGCGTTGACACCGCCGAGATGTTCATGCCGGCGGCACGGCTCGGGCTGCATTACTACAGAAACGGCATCAAGCGTTACGTGACGCGGCTCGGCGTCGACAATGCGAAAAAGCTGTTCCTCACCGCGCAGAAGATCAGCGCGCCGGAGATGCTGCGGATCGGCTATCTCACCGCCATGGTGCCGGTGGAATTCCTGGACGAGGAGGTCGACAAGCTCGCCACGGTTCTCGCCGGCAACGCGCCGCAGGCAATGGCCGGCATGAAGCGCGCCATCAACGAATTCGCCCGCGGCGAATTGGACGAAGCGGCCGCCGATCAGCGCCACCGCGACAGCATGCGCGGCGACGAGATCAAGGAGGGTATCAAGGCGTTCGCGGAAAAACGGCCGCCAAAATTCTGATCACGCCCGCTGCGACCGCATCGCGCGCACCTGCGTGAGCTTGGGATCGCGGACGAGCGCCTGGTAGCGCTTGCTGTCGACGGCGTAAATCGCGATCCGGCCCTCATTGTCGGCATGAACGCCCCAGCCGAAGCGCTTGCCCAGGCTCGACGCCCTCATGCACGCCTGCCCCCGGGAGAAGAACGCTTCACGGGCCGCATGCCTCTCCGTCTTCGGAGCCTTCGCATCGAGCTCGCGTCCCGGCGCAGACGTCGCGAAGATCACGTCGTCGGACGTGTGCTTGTAGGGCGCCTTGGCGATCATCTCGTATTGCAGGCATGCCACCGTCGGCTTTCCCGCGCGCAGCGACGGCTCCTCGCCAGTATGCGCGGGACAGTCTTCAGCGACCCGGATGAAGGTGTTGAAGCAGTTGGTCGTGTGGATCGACTTTGTCATCTGCAACCCTGGATCATTCAACCACCAGCAGCCGCGGCGTGCTGCGCCGCCATCTCATCGTCGGCGGCATTGATCCGCTGGAACGCAGGCCGCGAGGTCATGCGTTCGGCATAGCGAACGAATACATCTTTTTTCGGCACGATGCCAAACATCATGGTCCAGCTGAACGCGACGCCCCACAACACATCCGCCGCCGTCATGCGCTCGCCGAGCAGATACGGCCCCTTTGACAATTGCGCCTCGATCGCGCCCAGCATGGTGTCGTAATCGGCATAGGGTGACTGCATGATCGGTGCCGGCTCGCGCTGCATGAACTTGTCGATCAGGGCCGGCTCGAACGATGCGCCGTAATAGGCGATCCAGCGCAGGTAGGGACCGCGCAGCGGATCGTTCAGCGCGGGCGTCAGCCCCGCCTGCGGAAACAGATCGGCGAGATAGATGGTGATCGCGACCTGCTCGGTCACCAGCGCCTCGCCGTGGCGGACCGCCGGCACCTTGCCGAGCGGATTGAGGGCGAGATAGGCGGGCTTGCGCTGCTCGCCGGCCTTCATGTTGAGGACGTGGAGATCGTAGGGCGCGCCCAGCTCCTCCAGCAGCACCCGCGTGCCGGTGGCGCGGCTTTGCGGCGAATAATACAGGGTGATGCGGTTCTGATCGGTCATAACAGGGCTCCATCTGGCCGGCTGGCGATGGCGCTTGTAGCGGACCATACCTGACATCCTGTGTCAGGTATGGTTTAAGGGATCATGCGCGCGAGCAGAATGCTGTCGATCCTCACCACCCTGCAGGCCAGGGGGCAGGTCACTGCGCCCGAGCTTGCGGAAGCCTGCGAGGTCTCGGTGCGCACGATCTATCGCGACATCGACGCGCTCGCGGCGTCCGGCGTCCCCGTTTACGCCGACCGCGGCGCGGAGGGCGGCTATCGCCTGCTCGACGGTTATCGCGTGCGTTTGAACGGCCTGTCGCAGAACGAGGCGGAGGCCCTGTTCCTTGCGGGACTGCCGGGACCGGCCGCGGCGCTCGGGCTGGACGCAGCGATGATCGCCGCGCAGAACAAGCTGATGGCGGCCTTGCCTGCCAATCTTCGCGAAGACGCCGGGCGGATGCAGGAGCGTTTTCACCTGGACGCACCCGGCTGGTTCGGTGAGACGGAAGAACCCAAACATCTGCGCACCATTGCCGGCGCGGCTCTGCGCGGGACGTTGATCAAGATCCGCTACCAGAGCTGGCGCGCGGAGAAGCAGCGCCGCGTTGCACCGCTCGGGCTCGTGCTGAAGGGCGGCAGCTGGTATCTCGCCGGTCACGTCGACGGCAGCACGCGCACCTATCGCATCGCGCGCGTGCTGGACTGTACCGCGCTCGACGATCGCTTCGATCGTCCCGCCGCGTTCGATCTCGCCGGCTATTGGCAGGCCGCGACGCTTCGCCTCGAAGCCGAGATGCATCCCAATGTCGCGATCGTGCGGCTGTCGCCGTTCGGCGTCAAACTGCTCGACGCGCTGAGCCAGCCTTACGTCAAGGCGCGCACCCAGCTTGAAGAGAGCGCGGATGCGGACGGCTGGCGCATCGCGCGCGTTCCGACCGGCAAGACGTCATGGCACGCGGCATCCGAATTGTTGCGGCTGGGGTCCGAAGCCGAAGTGCTGGAGCCCGCCGATCTCCGCGAGAAGATGGCGGAGATGACGCAGGCGATGGCTGCGCGCTATCGCGCAGCGGCGCGAAAAGCCTGACAGCGGCGCATTTCACCGAAGCTCACGAAACATTCCTGAAACACGATTCCTGCCTCGCGCCCTGAACGCGTTCGCGTCTCAGCCCGACGGAGAAGCAGGGACACAACAACGGCCTTAGCGCCACACTGGAGAATGAAAATGTTTCGTAAGCTTGCTCTTGGTCTGATCGCTGCTGGTTCGCTCGGTGCTGCCGCTCTCGCGCCCACCGCGGCTTCGGCCCACGGCTTCCATCATCACTGGGGTCCCGGCTGGGGCTTTGGCGGCGTCTACGTCAACACCGGCGTCAGCAATTGCTACCAGGAGCGCGTCGTCAGGACCCGCCATGGCCTGCGCGTCCGCGTCGTGAATGTCTGCGCCTACGGGATCTACTGATATCTGATGCCCTCGACAAAGCTCCGGTCGCACTGCGGCCGGAGTTTTGCATTGGGTTAACCAATCTGCCGATGCCGGCGAAACCAGGCCCAGGTCTCCCGCGTCGTCCTGATATAGCCGCGGCCGCGATGAACGATCTCGTCGTCGACGATCTCGTTCAGCTTCGGCAGCGCGTGAAACGGGATCGAGGGATAGGCGTGGTGCTCGACGTGGTAGGGCATATTCCACGCGAACCATTTGACGATCGCGCCGGTATAGGTGGTGCGGGTGTTCTGGAAGGCGCTGCGGGTGCGGTCGCAGCCGGTGTGCTCGGCATAGAGATAGGGCCGCAGGAAGAACTGCCCGATCATCAGCGGGACGATCCAGACCCAGAGCAGCAACGCTGAGGAAAACCACAGCGAGAGTGCGAGCAGAAGCGCATAGAGCCCAGCATAGGCGCGCGCCTCGCGCACGATGACGGCGCGCTTGTTTTCGGGAATCCAGGGCACGGTGACCTTGCCCGTGACGGCGTGGCCGAGCATCAACCGGAGGCGGCCGGCGACCTGAAGCAGGCCGCTATAGGCGAGCGCGAGCTGCGTGTCGGATTTCGGCTTCACGCCGACGATCAGCTCCGGGTCCTTGTCCGGATCCTGAGTGTAGCGGTGATGGTCCCAGTGAAACAGGCAGTAATATTCGTAAGGTTGTCCGATGATGAGGGCCGAGGGATAGCCGACCGCAAGGTTGAGGCCACGGCTCCTGAACGCGGTCTTGTGCGCGGTCTCGTGCAGCGCCATGAACAGGAAGGCGACGAAATAGCCCTGCACCGCCATCAGCGGGAGCGCCCACAACACGCCCCAGGCTGAAGAGACCTTCCAGACCAGCGTGCCGACCAGCACGACCAGGCCGTAATGGCTGAGACTTTTCGCGGCCCCCCTGAGATTGGAGCGCACCGACAATTCGCGCAGCATGGCCGGGCTCAGCGGCTTCAGACGATGGCCGGGCTCTGAAACGGTCGCGTCAGTCATCATCGAAGGCTCGCCCTACTTGCTGAGAAGCTCTGCGACCTCGGCCTTGAGGAAGGCCTGATCGCGCGGATTGTTGACGGGGTTGCCGGCGCGATGGCCGTGCAGCGACGGGATCGGATGCAGCACCGCCGATTTTGCGTTGACCAGCCTGCCGAGTTCGTCCTCATTGTCGCGGACGTCGAAATAGCGGTCGGTCGCACCCGGCATCAGCAGCATATGCGCCTTGATCGCGGCCAGCGCCCGATCGAGGTCGCCATCGAATGAAGCGCAACGACTGATGTCACCGCGCTGCCAGATCCCGGCCTGCGCGAGGAGATCGTTGGCATCACGCCGGGCAAAGGTCGCGTCCCAGTTCCGAACCAGATAGTCCTCGAGCGAGGTGAAGCCCGCCTCGCGCCAGAGCTCGTCACGATAGAAGCCGTGCGACATCGCCCACCCGGCATAGACGCGTCCCATGGCGCGATAGCCGGCAACGGGCTTCTCGACGAAGCGGCCGTCGCGGAAGGCGGGATCACCGGTCAGCGCAGCCTTCACGCTTTCGAGGAAGACGTAATTATATGGCGCGCAGCGCGCACTGCCGCAGACCACCGCGGCCCGCGCCACCATGTCAGGATGCAGCGCCGCCCAATGATAGGTCTGCATGCCGCCCATCGACCAGCCATAGACCAGCGCGAGTTTTGTGATGCTGAAACGCTCGGTCAGCAGCCGGTGCTGGATCGCGATGGCGTCGTGATAGGTGATTTGGGGGAATGGCGCCTCGCCGGAATTCGACGGCGAGGACGACAGGCCGTTGCCGAACAGGTTCGGGATGATGATGAAGTAGCGCGTAGGGTCGAGCACGCCATCGGGCCCGATCAGCCATTCCGTGTCGTAGTGTTGGGCGCTGAACGAGGTCGGGTAGAGGATGACGTTGTCCCTGGCGGGGTTGAGGGTGCCGTAGGTCTTGTAGGCGAGCTTCATCGCGGGGAAGACGGCGCCGGACTGAAGCGTGACGTCGCCGGCCTCAAATATCTCGTAGTCGCGCTGCCCGGTCATGCGTCCAACTCCCGCTCACGCGGCCGCAGCATGCGCCCGCCGAGACAACGATGCATTGTTCGTGCCGGACCGGCAAACGCATCATTGCGTCGCGCTTAATATCTGTACTTATAGTACAGTTATTAGATCGGAACAAGGGGGTTTGGTCGTCACGCGTCAGGCGATGGCCGCGATGTATCGCTGCACGGACGCCGCGAATGCGGCCTTGGCGCCGGAGGCGATGTTGCGGCCCCACCAGGCGCCGTAGATGCGGTCAAAGGCGAGCGGCTCCACAGCGGCCGCGATCCGCCGCACCGCGGCGGCGTTGAGCGGCATGTAGTTCGGATAGGAGTACATGAAGCTGACGAAGCGCCGGTCCATCGTCACCTGCGCGATATCGCCGGTGAGCAGCGCGCCCTTGCCCTCCGCACCGCGCACATGGTGCAGCATGGTGGCGCCCGCGAAATGACCGCCGGTGCGCAGCAGCAGCACATCGTCGGAGATGCGCTGCTGATCGCCGGTCCAGTGCACGATGGCGGGATGCGGCCGCATCACCCACTGGCGGTCATCAGCATGCAGATAGACCGGCACGCCGCCGAACGCCTCGCTCCAGTCGGCAAACGCGCCGTAGAAGTGTGGATGCGAGATCGCGATCGCCTTCAGCCCGCCGAGCGAGCGCACATGCGCGATGGCTTCCGGCGTCGCCAGCGGGACGCAGTCCCACATCAGACAGCCGTCGCCGAGCGGCACCAACAGCGCGCGCTGGCCGATGGCGAAGCTCGGCTCGGACCCGATGCCGTTGAGGCCGAGATCATCCCGCCAGGCAAGGCGGTGCCGTTCCGCCAACGCTTCGCGTGTGAGGAAGGTTTGGCCCTTCCAGTTCACGAACTGCCGCTCGTCCTCGCAGATCGGACAGGATGCGGGCGGTTTTTCGCTTTCAGGAAATTGGGCGCCGCAGGTTTCGCAGGTCCAGAGGGGCATGGCCGTGATCCAGAAGAAGAAGAAGGGGACACCCACGAGATGACGCCGTGGCCCTCCCATCGCAAGTGCGGAGGAACCAACCCGCTAGCACATGTTACTTTCCGGTCCGCCCCGGCGCCAGTTGGCCGGTCATGTCAGCCCGTCTTGTCAGCCCTGCGTGTGCAAGACCGTCTCCGCCGGCAGTCGCTCAACGTCTCGATGGCATCGCGCTCCGCTCCCCGCCTCTGTCGGGCTATCTCGGCTACAAGTTCGGCTATGTCGCCGTGTTCGTGCTGGCGGCCGCGTTCGGCGTCATCGCAATCGCCTGCGTGCTGATGATCCCCGCAAAGGCGATCGACGATCGCGCCTCGCGCGGCTGCAACGAGGATGACCCCGACAGCGCGCCGGATGCGTTCACCATGCTGCTCAAGCACCGGACGCTGCTCGTGCTGGCGCTCGCGCTCGCGCTTTTTCATCTCGGCAACGCCGGGCTGCGGCACCAGGTCGCGGTCACAGCGCGTCGTTGCGAGTGGCTTATCACGCAATCCGGCGCTTTTGCGGTTGCGGAGCACCGGCCTGACGATACAACCTGCCGTAAATCGCCAACTAACCTGCCCTTCCCGATCGATGATCCAGCCTCAACTCTCATTCGATGGCGACCCGAATGGCCAGGCCTATGAAAGATGGCGCGAGCAGTTTTGCCGCCAGGTCGCCGACGTCGATTTCGTTCCGATCGGGGAAGGACGTGTTCACCGGACCATTTCGCCGGCCATCCTTCCGCGCCTCCGACTCTCGGCCTCGTTCGGCACGCCGATGTCCTTCGTATCGCTGGGGACGAACGACGAATTGGTGATCACGATGTCGCCGAATTCGGCGCTGAGCGGGGTCATGGGACGACGTCCGCTGGAGGTCGCCGCCGGCGACGTCACGATCGGCAACCCCTCGATCAAGGGCGCCCATATCACCCAGACGACGCACGGCAACTTCCAGACCGCGCTGCTGCCGCGCAAGGCGCTGCTGCGCGCGTGCCCGAATGCCGAGGACCTGATCGCGCAGTCGATCCCCGGCGCCAATCCGATCACGTCGATGTTCCTGCGATATTATGACCTCGCGCACACTTATGCCGACAAGCTCGCGCCCGCGGAGCTCGATGCGGTCTCGCAGCATTTGTTCGACCTCTCCGTGCTGATGATCGGAGCGCGTGGCGATGTCGCCGAGCAAGCTCGCATGCGCGGCCTTGCGGCGGCGCGTCTCGAAACCCTCAAATCCGACATCCTGGCCCAGCTCGACAACCCCGCGCTGTCGCTCACCGTCCTTTCAGCCGCGCACCGGATCAGCCCGCGCACGATTCAGTTGATGTTCGAGCAGGCCGGCATCACCTCGCGCGCAAGATCATCGAGATCGCGCACCTCGCCGGCTTTCACGACGTTTCCTACTTCCACCGCGCATTCCGCCGCCGCTTCGGACGGACGCCCGACGACGTCAGGAAGCTTTCTGGCGAGATGGGCTAAGGAAACTCAACCACGATCTTGCCGAAGTGACCGCCCTGCTGCATCAGCCGCAACGCGTCCGGCACGGCATCGAAGCCGAACGCACGGTCGATGACTGGCTTCATGCCGTTACGGCCTATCGCGGCCGTCATCCCCTCGAACATCCGACGGCTGCCGACTGACAGGCCGATGACGTGCAGGTTC
This sequence comes from Bradyrhizobium sp. MOS001, assembly GCF_004634465.1. Classification (NCBI taxonomy): domain Bacteria; kingdom Pseudomonadati; phylum Pseudomonadota; class Alphaproteobacteria; order Hyphomicrobiales; family Nitrobacteraceae; genus Bradyrhizobium; species Bradyrhizobium sp. MOS001. The sequence continues at coordinate 58,085 of NZ_SPVJ01000006.1, read as the reverse complement.
TTGGAGAACAGGCTCGGTATCGCGATCTGCTGCGAGAAGCCGGTGAGCACGCCGATCACCAGAATGTTGCCACCGACCCTGATAGCCTCGAGCGACTGCGCAAAGGTATCCTTGCCGCCGACCTCGACGACGTGGTCGACGCCGCCGCCGGTCCAGTCGGCCGCCGCCTTGCCCCATTCCGGCACCGAACGATAGTTGATGGTGTGGTCGGCGCCGAGCGTTTTGGCACGTTCGAGCTTCTCGTCGCTCGACGACGTCACGATCACGCTCGCGCCGGCGAGCTTTGCGAATTGCAACGCGAAGATCGAGACACCGCCGGTGCCCTGCACCAGCACAGTGTCACCGGGTTTCACCCTGGCCTCCTCGAACAGCGCGCGCCACGCCGTGAGCCCGGCGCAGGGCAGCGTCGCCGCTTCCAGGAATGAAAGGTGCGATGGAATGCGGCTGACGCCCTCGGCATCGAGCAGCATCACCTCCTGCAACACGCCCGGCCGCGTACCGCCGAGCGCATAGCGGCGGCTTGTCGCCGACACCTTTCCGTCGATCCAGGACTGGAAGAACATCGGACAGACGCGATCGCCAACCGCGACGCGGGCAACGCCGTCGCCGACCGCGATGACTTCGCCGGCACCATCCGAGAACGGGATCAGCGGCAATCGTGAGACGCCGCCCTTGCCCTGCACCGTGAGCAGATCACGATAGTTGAGCGATGCCGCCTTCATCCGCACCGCGACCTGGCCCGGACCAGGCGCGGGCTCGGGCAGATCGGCCAGCTCCATCCCCTCGATCGACCAGTCGCGCGCGACCTGCCAGACCTTCATGGCGACCGCTCCATGCTTACGTCCCAAAATTCTTCTGGATCGCCTTGTCGAGCGTCTCGCCGCCGACGAAGCGCTGGCGCAGCTCGCGCTTGAGCAGCTTGCCGCTCGGGTTCTTCGGCAGGCTGTCGACGAAGATGACGCGCTTGGGCACCTTGAAATGCGCCATCTGGCCGGCGCAGTGCTTGATGACCGCGTCCTCATCCAGCGTCTCGCCGGTCTTGACCACGACGATCGCGGTGACCGCCTCGATCCAGCGCGGATCGGGCAGCCCGACCACGGCAACCTCGGAGACCGCAGGGATGCGGTAGACCATCTCCTCGACCTCGCGGCTGGCGACATTCTCGCCGCCGGTCTTGATCATGTCCTTGACGCGGTCGACCACCGTGATGTGGCCCTCGGCATCGACGGTGGCGAGATCGCCGGAGTGAAACCAGCCGCCGGAGAACGCCGCCGCGGTCTTCACGGGGTCATTGTAATAGCCGGAGAGCAGATGCGGCGAGCGATGCACGATCTCCCCGACCTCGCCGACTTTCACGTCTTCCATCGCCGTGTTGACCACGCGCGTCTCGACATTGAGCACGGGCTTGCCGGCCGAGCCGGCCTTGCGCAGCTGGTCCTCGGGCCGCAGTACGGTCGCGAGTGGCGCGATCTCGGTCTGGCCGTAGAAATTCCAGAATTTGACATTGGGCAGGCGGCGCTGCAGCTCGAGCAGCACCTCCACGGGCATGATCGAGGCGCCGTAATAGCCCTTCTGAAGCGTCGACAGATCGGTCTTGTCGAAATTCGGCGAGCGCAGCATCGCGATCCAGATCGTCGGCGGCGCGAAGAAGGACGTGATCTTGTGCGCCTGGATCAGCGCCAGGATACTGTCGGCGGTCGGCTTGCCCGTGATCACGCCGGAGGCGCCGAGATAGATCTGCGGCCCCAGGAAGACGTCGAGCTGGGCGCAATGATAGAGCGGCAGCGCGTGCAGGAACTTGTCGTCCGCGCTCATGCCGCCGTCGATGATGCAGCTCACGTACTGCCACATCACGGCTTCATGGGTCAGCATCGCGCCCTTGGGCAGCGATTCGGTGCCGCTGGTGTAGACGATCTGGGCGAGATCGCGGCTGTCGACCGAGGCCTCCAGGAACGACCCGTCGGGGCTGAGGAGATCGTCGAAAGTGGTGAGACCCGCGGGCGCCGTGGCCGGATCCTCGCCCGGCAGCCAGATCATCTTTTCGACCGCGCAATCCCTGGCGCTTGCGGCCTTTGCCGGCTCGACGAAATCGGGACCGGTCGCAAGCAGCTTCGCGCCGGAGCTTTTCAGGATGAAATTGATCTCATCCGGGTTGAGCATGAAATTGATCGGCACCAGCACCGCACCGATCCGCGCCAGCGCGAAGCGCAACGCCGCAAACGCATGCGAATTGCGCGAGAGCACGGCAACGCGATCGCCCTTGCTGACGCCGAGCCCGAGCAGACCGCGGCCGAGCCGGTTGCAGATCGCGTCCATCTCGGCGAACGTCCAGTTCACATCGCCGCAGCTCACTGCGAGCTTGTTCGGCTCGCGCCCCGCCGAGCGGCGCAAGAGGTCGCCGATGGAATGCTCGCGCGCTTTCGAGATGGTGGCCGCGATGTCGCCGGTCATGTGCTCCTCCGTGTGATGTCTTTGTTTGTTGGATTTCTTGACTGAAATCTTGCGTCTTCATCAGGCGCCTATCTGCGCCGGGCCGCCTGGGCGTGCTCCATGTACATGTGCTCGACCGACCGATCGAGCGAGGCGATTTTCTCGAAACCGCGCCGCCAGTCCTGCAAGTGCCGGCGCGTCCAGAGCACGCCCGCCTCGCGGTCGCGGCGGCGGATCGCCTCGATCAGATGGCGGTGCGCGGCGACGAGGCGTGGGCCGCCTTCGGCAACGCCGGTCACGATCATCTCGGTGGTCGGATAGAACAGCTGCGCCGCCGGCTCGCGTGCGAGCTGGAGCACGCGGTTCTGCGAGGCCTTGGCGACCAGCACGTGGAATTCGGCATCGCATTCGGCGAGCGTGGCGGGATCGCCGACCACGGCCTCGCTGCGCACGAGATTGTTGGTGAGCTCGGCGAGGTTCTCTTCGGTCGCGCGCTCCACCGCGCCTTCGATGCTCGCCACCTCCAGCGTCATCGAGGCCTCGTAGAGCTCGCGGAACGTCACCTCGTGCAGCACCAGTGCGCGGCTCAGGCGGCTTGCGAGCTTGGTGTAGCGCGGCAGGCAGGCGTGCAGACGGCGCGAGGAATCGCGGCTGATCAAGCCGCCCTCCTCCAGCACACGGATGCCTTCGCGAATGGTCGAGCGGTTGACGCCGAACTGGCGCACCAGATCATGCTCGGTGCCGATGGGATCGCCGGGCTTGATACGCCCATTGACGATCTCGCGCTCGATGGCGTCGGCGACTTTCTGATAGGCCGGCGCGACATCGATCGGACGGAAGAGCGGCGAAATCGGCACGATAGCCCCCAATGGCGATTGTCCGACAAATTATAGGATCGCCCCGAAGACGCGTCAAACTGCCGTCATTCATGCCGCAGATGCAGCAAATTGACTCCTGGGGAACCTCCCTCTAACTTTGTCGGACAAAGGGACAGAATAGTCCCGTACAAGAGGAAACGTATCCATGAGACCTATCGCAGCACTCGTGTCTGCGGCCGGCTTGCTGTCGGCTGCCCTGATCGTCCCCGCCTCCGCCCAGCAGACCCCGCTCAAGATCGGCGTGCTCTCCGACTTCTCCTCGGTCTATTCCGACATCGGCGGCCAGGGGAATGTCGAAGCCACCAAGATGGCGATCGAGGATTTTGGCGGGCAGATGTTCGGCAAGCCGATCGAGATGGTCGCAGCCGACGTGCTCAACAAGCCCGACGTCGCCTCTACCATCGCCCGCAAATGGTGGGAGACCGAGGGCGTCGACATGATCATCGACCTGCCGACCTCGGCCACCGCGCTCGCGGTGATGGAGCTGTCCAAGCAGTACGAGAAGGTGATGATCGTGACCGATGCGGCAAGCTCCGACATCACCGGAAAATCCTGCTCGCCCTACACCGCGCACTGGACCTACGACACCTATTCCAACGCCCACACCGTCGGCAGCGCCATCGTCAAGAACGGCGGCGACAGCTGGTTCTTCCTCACCGCGGACTACGTGTTCGGTCATTCGATCGAGCGCGACACCGGCGACGTGGTAAAGGCAGCCGGCGGCAAGGTGCTCGGCAGCGTCAAGCATCCACTCAACACGGCCGATTTCTCGTCATTCCTGCTTCAGGCCCAGGCCTCCAAGGCCAAGATCATCGGGCTCGCCAATGGCGGCGGCGACACCATCAACGCGATCAAGCAGGCCGGCGAGTTCGGCATCGTCGCCGGCGGCCAGAACCTGGCTGCGATCGTGATGTTCATCTCCGACGTGCACAGCCTGGGACTCAAGCTCGCGCAGGGCCTGATCATCACCGAGGCCTACTACTGGGACCTCAATGACAAGACCCGCGCCTTCGGCAAGCGTTTCCAGGAGCGCATCAAGCGCATGCCGACGATGAACCAGGCCGCGACCTACAGCGCTACGCTGCACTACCTCAAGGCCGTGCAGGCCGCCGGCACCAAGGACACCAAGACCGTGATGGCCAAGATGCGCGAGTTGCCGGTGAAGGATGCCTTCACCGACAACGGCATCCTGCGCGAGGACGGCCGCATGGTGCACAGCATGTTCCTGTTCCAGGTGAAGAAGCCCGAGGAATCCAAGGGCCCGTGGGACTATTACAAGCTGCTCGCGGAAGTGCCCGCCGATCAGGCCTTCCGTCCGCTGAAGGACGGCGGCTGCCCGCTGGTGAAGTAACGCTGACGATGACGGACCTGCATCGCCGCGCGCGGTGCAGGTTCTCTAGCGCCGTCGCAGGTCAGACGGGCTGTGGCCGAACTTCCTGCGGAACACCGTGCTGAAATAGGACGAACTGCTGAAGCCCAGCTGATAGGCGACCTCGGTGATCGACAGCGACCGCAGTTCCGGCCGCGTCAGCACGTCGTAGCAGCGCTGCAGCCGGCGATCCAGAATCCATTCGGACACCGAGACATCGGTCAGCCGAAAGAGATAATGCAGATGCCTGAGCGAGACGCCATTGCTCTTCGCAATCTTCTCCAGCGACAGATCCGCATCGGTGAGGTGCGCCTCGATCCAGGCCTTGACCGAGCGCAGGCGGGCCTGCGCAGCGCTCGCATCCTCGGAGAATTCGTCCCGCTCGCCCATGTCGAGCGCGAGCGCCAGCACGTCCATCAGCTCACCGCCCAATCGCGTTCTCGCGGTCTCGTCGAGCGGCGCGCCCTCCGCGGCGAGCGTCGCACAGAACTCGGCGGCAATCCGGCCAAGGCCGCGGCTCGTGGCCATCGTAGTGACGACCGGCAGCCGCCCCTCGCTGAAGCGCGCCGAGAATTCCGCGCGCGGAATCTCGAGATAGAGCGATCGCACCTTGCCGACGCATTCGAGATCATAGGCCTCGGACGCCGAGAAGATCGCGCTCACGCCGGGATTCGACAGCAGGGTCTGGCCGGCCTGGAGCACGTTGACCCGGCCCTGCTGGACGAATTCGACGTAGTAGCAATCCTTGTCGAGCTTCGCGATATGCCGTTCGCGACGCGAGATGCGCTGCTCCGACAGCAGGACGTCGGTCATCGTCACGGCGCCGAACCGCGCCTCGCGGATGAAGCCGTGATAGTCGGACCGCTCCTCCGCGTTCACGTCGACATGGACGTAGACGTCGCAGATCGCGCCTTGCCACGCGGCGTAGCGTTTGGACGGCTCCAGATCGTCTGTCGAAAACACCAGGTTCATCGTCCGCCCATCCGTTGCGCCGCCATGATGAACGTCGTTTGTGCATCGCACAAGCTGGCCACGCGTCGAGATTCTAGAGGGCCGCCGCCTACACGCAAGACCGTTTGCGCGGAGAAGCAAAAGCTTTGCGCTCCGGAGCAAGCCGCGCTCCGGCATGTGGCCTATGAAGAACAAAAAGCAGTCCACAAAATAGGCGGGAAACGTTCGCTTGCGTCAGGTCCAGTCAACTGCTGCACAGCTTGCCGTGCCGCCCGAATGGCGATGCCCGTGAGCAGCGCCTTGTCATCGCAAATCACAACGCGGTTCACGCAGCCGGTCAAAACCATCGCCGATATCGAGGCGTTGGAGCAGCGGCCTTACGATTCGCTGGTCCCTTCCCGCAATCTGCTCGATCTCTTCGAAGCCACGGCGCACCTGCATCCCGATCGGCCCGCACTAACGGTGCTGACCAAAGGCTCGCGCGAGCCGGGCGACGCGACGCTGACGCACCGGCAATTGCTTGCGGAGATCATCCGCGCGGCCAATCTGTTCCGGTCGCACGGGATCGGCGAGAGCGGCGGGACCGCCGCGTTCCTCTGTCCAATCCTGCCGCCGCTGTTCCCCGCATTGCTCGGCGCCCAGGTCGCGGGCGTCGCCAGCTCGATCAACTATCTCCTGAACGAAGACGCAATCGCCGACCTGCTCGAGGCGCAGAACGCGACTGTGCTGGTGATCCCGGCCGAAGCGGCCGATCCCGCGATCTGGGCCAAGGCGGCCAATGTCGCGAAACGCGTCCCGTCGCTGAAGACCATTTTTGTGATGGGCGCGAACGGTCCGCTGCCTGGAGGATTTCTAAACTTCAATGAGACGGCCGCGAGCGCGCGCGGCACACTGGACTTCGCACCTTCGACCGATCGCAATGCGATCTGCGCCCTCTTCCACACCGGCGGGACCACCGGACGACCTAAGTTGGTTCGGCTGACACATGGCAACCAGATCCATGCGGCCTGGAGCTTTGCGCAGGTCCACGGACTGGATGAGCTGGATGCCGCCGTGAACGGTTTTCCGCTGTTTCACGTCGGCGGCACCATGACGCTCGGCCTGTCGATTCTCGCTGCCGGCGGTCATGTGATCATCCCCTCACCGTACAGCCTCAGAAGCCCCGACGCGATCCGCGACTATTGGCACACCGTGGAGCGGTTTCGCGCGACCATCGTGAGCGGAGTGCCGACTTCGATTGCCGCTCTTGCCGAGGTGCCGATCGGGTCCTCCGATGTCAGCACCGTTCGCATGGCGCTCACCGGCGGGGCCGTGGCTCCCAAGGCGGTCAGCGACAGGTTTCAGGCGCGGACCGGGATTACCTTGTTCGAGACCTACGGGATGACAGAAACCGCGGCCGCGATCGCTTTCAATCCCGGCCGTGGCACTCCCGTGCAAGGCAGCGTCGGCTTCAGGGCGCCGTTCGCAAAGACCAAAATCGTCGCTCTGGCTGATGCCGATTTGCGAGAGGAGTGCCCGCCGCTCTCCAGTGGCCTCGTCCTCGTCAGCGGACCGCAAGTGTTTCCCGGATACGTCGATTCCCAGCACAATAAGGGCGTGCTCACCGACGACCACTGGATCGTCACCGGCGACGTGGGCTATCTCACCCCGGATCAACGCCTCGTGCTGACGGGGCGCGAGAAGGACCTCATTGTACGAAGCGGTCACAACATCGACCCTGCCGCAATCGAGGACGTCGCGAACGCCTTCCCCGGTGTCCAGATGAGCTCGGCCGTCGGCATGCCCGACGCCTACGCGGGAGAGGTTCCAGTTCTCTTCGTGGTGCCCTCCCCCGGACAGACAATCGATCTGGCGCAATTGCGCGAGCATCTCGAACACAACGTCAATGAGCCGCCTGCGAGGCCAAAGCGCGTCGTCCTGCTCGAAGCTCTTCCGGTTACCGCCGTCGGGAAGATCTTCAAGCCCACGCTTCGCGATCTCGCCGTCCGGGAAAAGGTCAGGACCGAGATCGATCGCATCTTCGGCCCCGACACCGCGGCAGATATCCTCGTCGAGAAAGACGAGAAGCTCAATACAGTCGTCAGCATCTCGGTCCATTCCGGTGATCTGGATCGAACAAAGATGCTCGTCGAATGCCTTGCAACGCTTCCACAAACCTATCGCATCGAGAACCGATCGTCCTGACGGTCGCGCAACAGCCGGGTCGAAGAAAGGCAAGACGGGGATGAAGCGCTTTCGTTTCAATCAGCAAGAGATCGTCTTCGCAGTCTTTGCGCTGCTGTTCCTTGTGTTTTCGATCTTCCTGCGCGGCTTTCTGACGCCGGACAACATGCTGACGCTGCTCCAGAACGTGGCAGTGCTCGGCATCCTCGGCCTTGCCATGGCGATCGTCGTGATCGGACGCGGCATCGACATTTCGCTGATCGCAGCCCTTGCGGTGCCGCCGGGACTGGTGCTCCAGATGGTGCAGAACGGTCATTCGCTACCGGCCTCGCTGCTGACCGCCGTCCTGCTCACGATTGCCTTTGGCCTCGTCAACGGCTGGCTGATCGCCTATGCCGAAGTCCCTTCGCTGTTTGCGACGCTGGCGTCAGGCCTGTTGCTGGCCGGGCTCGGGCAGACCGCACTGTTCCAGCTCGACGTCGTGCAATGGAGCCCGGGCATGGACGGCTTCGAGCGGCTCGGACAGGGCACCATTCTCGGCATTCCGACGTCGATCTGGATGTTCGCAATCGCCTGCGTCGTGGTCGCGTTCCTGCTGCGCCAGACGCGCTGGGGCGCCTATATCTATGCGATCGGCGACAACCCCTACGCCGCGCGTGTCACCGGCATTCCCTCTCGCCCGATCATCGTCCTGCAATATGTGATCACCGCCCTGATCGGCTGCTTTGCCGGCCTCGTGATGGCGGCATCCGTCAACTCGATGCCGACCCGCATCTTCAACTCGACGCTTATCTATGACGTCATCCTGGTCGTCGTACTTGGCGGCATCGGGCTGTCAGGCGGCCGTGGCGGCGTGCTCAACGTCGTCATCGGCACGCTCGTTATCGGAACGATGCTCAACGGCATGACCATCATGGACATCTCCTACGCCGGGCAGAATCTCATCAAGGGCGTGGTGCTGCTGCTCGCCGTCATCACGGATTCCTTCCTGAATCCGCGCAACGAGGAAACGGCACAACAGGGCGACATCTAAGCGATCCAACAATAACGACGACCACAACCAAGGAGGAAGCAATGAAGCATTTCGGCAGCCCGACAAAGACAATCGTTGCCGCACTGGGTCTTGCGGCGATGACCGCCCCGGCCCTGGCCCAGCAGGGCCTCGACGAGCCATTCCAGAAGCCGTTCAAGGAGGCACTGGCCGGCAAGACCGTGGCCTATGTGCCGGTCGCCATGAATTTCGACCTCACCGAGGGCTGGTATGCCGGACTAAAGAAGGAGCTCGAGCCGTTCGGCGTCAAGTTCGTGATCCGCGACGCCAACTGGAACACCAATGCCGGCGCGCAGGCCGTCACCTCGCTGATCTCGGAGAAGCCGGCGGTGATGGTGGTTCATAATCCGGACGTGCAGACCTACGCCAAGCTGCTGCAGCGCGCCGAGAACGAAGGCATCTACGTCATCCAGATCAACATGGGCTCTGCCTATCGCAGCTCGGCCTTCGTCGGCGCCAATTGGGTCGAGATCGGCGAACGCCAAACCGAAGGCGTGGTCAAGGCCTGCGAGGGCAAGTCCAACAAGATCGCGATCATCCAGGGTGCGCTGTCGGCCGCCGCGAGCGCCTATACGCTGAAGGGCGTCGAGAACGTTCTGGCCAAGCACCCTGAAATCAAGGTGGTCTCCAGCCAGGCCGCCGATTGGGACGCCGCCAAGGCCAAGGCGATCACGCAGACGGTGCTGAAGCAAAATCCCGATCTCTGCGGCATCGTCGGCTTCTGGGATGGCATGGACATCGGCACCGCGGCGGCGGTCAAGGAAGCCGGCCTCACCGGCAAGGTGTTTGTCGCGACCTCAGGCGGCGGCGAGCGCAAGGGCGCCTGTGAACTGGTGAAGTCGGGCGCGTTCGATCTCAACATGAGCTACGACGTGCCGACCCAGGCCGCGCAGATGGCCGGCACCATCAAATGGCTGCTGTCGTCGGGCGTCAAGCCCGGCTCGGTCAAGGGCTCGGAATACACCACGCTCATTCCGATCACCAAGGAGAACGCCGACAGCCAGATGGCCTGCTGGAATCTCAGCGACCTCAAGAAATAATTGTCGCGACGCAAGACCCTGGCGTCCCGGACGATCTCACGTCCGGGACGCGGTCTCGAAACTTGCAAGGTCCCGGAATTCCGATGCGCGACACTCTGACAAGCCTGCGTTACCGCTACTGGCCCGATCATCTCCTCGGTGAAATCCTGTCCAAGCGATGGACCGAGACAGCTATCCCGGTCATCCTCCTCCTGATCGTCGGCCTCGCGCTCAGCCGGTCCATCGACAATTTCCTGTCGCCAGCGAGCCTCGCCGACACCGCGCGCCAGGCTGGAGAGATCGGCTTCATCGCGCTCGGGCTGGCGCTGGTCGTCATCGTCGGCGGCATCGACCTCTCCGTCGGTTCGATCTTCGCACTGACCGATTTCTGTGCCCTCTATCTGCTCGACGTGCTGGGCTGGCCGGTCCCGGCGGTGGTGGCGGCCACCCTGCTTTGCGGTGCGCTGCTCGGCGCCGTCAACGGCATCCTGATCGGATATCTGCGACTGCGGGCCTTCATCACCACGCTGATCACCCTGATCATCTACCGCTCGGCCTACGATCTCCTGATCCAGCGTTACTCCAACGCGATCGCGTCGGCCTTCCCCGACATCCCGTCCTGGGATTTCATCGGCAGCGGCAGCGTCTTCGGCATTCCGACCGTGGCGCTCGTCTATATCGTCATCGCCATCTTCGGTCATATCTTCATGACCCGGCTGCGCCCGGGCTGGCACATCACCGCGATCGGCGGCTCGCGTCGCTCGGCGTACAATTCCGGCATCCCCGTCCGCCGCACCATCGCGCTCTGCTACGTCGCAAGCGGCGTGCTGACCAGCATCGGTGCGCTGTTCTTCGCGTCCCGGCTCGGCACCGTCGGTGGCGACATCGGCGTCGGCCTGGAGGTGATCGTGCTGACCGCGACGGTGCTGGGCGGCATCACGCTCGGCGGCGGCAAGGGCTCGGTCGCCAAATCGGCAGTCGGGGTGCTGATCGTGCTCCTGATCACCAATGGCCTGACGACCATGAATGCACGTGGCGGCGTCAACCGGATGGCGCTTGCCGGCATCCTGCTCGTTGCTGCCATGGTCGACATCCGCTGGCAGAAGAACCGGACGCGCATCATCAGCAAGGTCTACGTGGCCCCCACCTATCACGCGCTGCCGCCACCGCCGCCGACCGAGATCGGGCAAGGCGGCCCGTTCGAGCAGAACGACAAGCTGCGCAACGTCGAGTCGATCGGCCTCGGCCGCATCGAGGCGCCGGAGGACGTCATCCTCGACCGCCACGACAATCTCTATGCGGGTTCGCGCCACGGCGACATCATGCGCTTCCTCGCGCCCGACTATCAGAAGATGGAGGTGTTCGCCCATATCGGCGGTCAACCACTCGGCATGGCCTTCGACCGCGAGGACAATCTCTACGTCTGCATCGGCGGCATGGGGCTCTACCGGATCAAGCCTGACGGCACGGTTGAAAAGGCGACCGACGAGACCAATCGCAGCATGCGCTCGGTCAACGACGACAGCCGCCTGCGGCTCGCCGACGATCTCGACATCACCGACGACGGCCTGATCTTCTTCTCCGAGGCAACCGTGCGTTACGAGATGGACGAATGGCCGATCGACGGCCTCGAGGCGCGCGGCAATGGCCGCATCATCTCCTACGACACCAAGACCGGCGTGACGCGCACCGAACTGCGCGGCCTCAAATTCCCCAACGGCATCTGCGTCGCCAGCGACGGCCAGTCGATTCTGTTCGCCGAAACCTTCGGCTGCTCGATCAAGCGCTATTGGTTCGCAGGGTCAAAGAAGGGCAAGGTCGAGGTCGTCATGGACAATCTGCCGGGCTACCCCGATAACATCAACCTCGCCTCCGACGGCAATTACTGGCTGGCACTGGTCGGCATGCGCAGCCCCTCGCTCGACCTCGCCTGGAAGATGCCCGGCTTCCGTCGCCGCATGGGCAAGCGCGTTCCGGTCGATGAGTGGCTATTCCCCAACATCAACACCGGCTGCGTGGTCAAGTTCAACGAGCAGGGCAAGATCGTCGAATCGTTCTGGGACCTGCGCGGCGAAAACCATCCGATGATCACCTCGATGCGCGAGCATCGCGGCTATCTCTATCTCGGCGGCATCCTCAACAACCGGATCGGCCGCTACAAGCTCGACAACGCCGATCCGAACTTCGTCCAGTATGACAAGCGATGGGGGAAGCTGTCGTGATCGCGGCCGTCAGGGAGTTCGCCAACCGCTTTCTCGGGCGCGGCGACGCCACCATCACCGTGCCGTCCTTCGACGGCGCATTGAAGCCCAACCAGAAGCTGGAATCCGCCGAAACCTTGCTGACATGCGAGGCGCCGGAGGATCTCGCCACCGATGGCCGCAACCTCTTCATCGCGGACGGCCAGCGGCTGCTGTCTCTGAATGACGGCACGGCATCGGAAGTCCGCAGCTTCGAGCGGCCAATCTCGGCACTGTGTGCCCTCCCCGGCGGCGGTCTTGCGGTTGCGCTCGGGGGACGCGAGGTGCGGCTCTACGCAAGCCCCTCGGCCGAGCAGCCAAGCGTGACGTTTGCGGATGGCGCGTTCAACGCCGTCAACGCGCTCGCGTTAGCGGACGACGGCACGCTGATCGCGACGGACGGCTCGGCGACATGCGGCGTCGACGACTGGGCGCGCGACCTGATGGAACTCAACCGGACCGGCCGCGTGTTCAGGCTCGATCCCGCCAGCAAGACCGTGACACCGCTGGCTCAGGGGCTCGGCCATGCCTTCGGCGCCTGCGCGCATGGCAATGGCGTGCTGGTCAGCGAGAGCTGGCGCCACCGGCTCGTCCTTGTTGCGCCGGGCGCACCGCCGCGGACCGTGCTCGCTCACCTTTCCGTCTACCCCTCGCGGCTGTCGAAGGCCGCGGGCGGCGGCTACTGGCTCACCGCCTTCACCGCGCGCACGCAGCTGATCGAGTTCGTGCTGCGCGAGCCGGCCTACCGGCGCCGCATGATGGCGGAGATCGATCCAGCATATTGGGTTGCCCCACGCCTGCGCTCGGGCTTCTCGTTCAAGGAGCCGATGCAGGGTGCACACATCAAGACCATGGGCGTGATCAAGCCGTGGGCGCCGCCGCGCTCCTATGGCCTCGTCATCCGACTCGATGCAGATGGCCAGCCGCTCTATTCGCTGCACAGCCGGGTCGACGGCGCCAATCACGGTATCGTTGCGGCGATCGAGATGGGCGGCGATCTCGTCCTGATCGCCAAGGGACCGGGCCGCGTGCTGCGACTGCCGCTGTCCGGTCTTGCCGAGGAGTTCCGCTCATGAGCGACATCGCACTCTCGCTGCGCAAGGCCACAAAACTTTACGCCGGCGTGCCCGCCATCGACGGGGTCGACTTCGACCTCCGCCGCGGCGAGATCCACGCGCTGGTCGGCGAGAACGGCGCCGGCAAATCGACACTGACCAAGGTGATGGCCGGCGTGGTGACACTGACGTCAGGGACCATGACGATCGACGGCGCCGACGTCGCACCACGGACACCGCTGGAGGCGCGCAATCTCGGCATCGCCATGGTGTTCCAGGAAAACAGCCTGGTCCCGACCATGACGGTGGCGCAGAATCTGTTTCTCGGGCAGGAGAAGTTCTATAACCGCCTGCGCGGCATCTACATCGCTGCGCAACAGTTCCTGCAATCACTCAATTTCGACGTCACGCCGACCGCCACCGTCGGCGGCCTCGGCGCCGCCAAGAAGCAGATGGTGGAGATCGCGCGCGCGGTTTTGCACCGCGCCAAGGTCATCATCTTCGACGAGCCGACGGCGTCGCTGACGCCGGAAGAGAAGAAATACTTCTTTGACCTCGTCCGCGATCTCAAGAAGCGCGGCGTCTCGATCGTCTTCATCTCGCACGCCCTGGAAGAAGCTTTGCTGCTCGCCGACCGCATCACGGTCCTGCGCGACGGCAAGCACGTCGTCACCGACGATGCCACCAACTTCGACCGCGCGGCGATCGTGCAGGCCATGGTCGGGCGCGACCTCTCCAACACGCTCTACGGTGCGCGAAAGAGCAGCGTGCGGCCGGCCGGCGCGCGCGTGCTGACGGTGCAGAACCTGAAGATGGCGCCGATGGTGAAGAATAATTCCCTGTCGGTATTCGCGGGCCAGATCACCGGCGTGTTCGGCCTCGTCGGGGCCGGCCGCACCGAAACGTTCAAGATCGTCTCCGGCGTGCTGAAGCGCGACTTCTTCCATGGCGGCGAGATCCTGCTGCACGACAAGCCGGTGCGCTACCGGGTGCCGGCGCCGGCGGTGCAGGCCGGCATCGCCTATGTGACTGAAGACCGCAAGGTCGAAGGTTTCTTCGAGACGTCCTCGATCGCACGCAACATCTATCTCGGCCTTCTGTCGAAATTTCCCAAGGGCCGCATGATGCTGTCGCGGCGAGAGAACGAGGCGATCGGCAGGACCTGGATCGAACGGCTCAAGGTTCGCGCGATCGGCAACGACGGCAAGGTGGTCGAGCTTTCCGGCGGCAATCAGCAGAAGGTCGTGATCGCCAAATCGCTGGTTCAGGAGCCCGACCTGATCATCTTCGACGAACCCACGCGCGGCGTCGACGTCGGCGCCATCGTCGAGATCCACGAGTTGATCAACCAGCTCGCCGACGAGGGCAAGGCGGTCGTGGTCATCTCATCCTACCTGCCCGAGATCATGGCGCTCTCCGACCGCATCCTGGTCTCGCGCCAAGGCAAGGTCGTGGAGGAATTCTCCGCACTGGAGGCGACAGAGGAGAGGATCATGTACGCCGCGATCCACTGAGCATGACGGTCTACGGCTTGTGCGCTTTCTGGCGCAGCGCCTCGATGAGGCGCAGCTTTAGTTCATCTGCGGCCTTCTGGCTGACGTCCTGGCCGATCTGCGCGCTCGCCTGCGCCAGCGCATCGGACTTTTCCATAAACTTCCGGCCAGCAGGCTGGGCATAGAACGCCTCGATCTGGCGCAGCTCGTCGACGGTGAAGTTTTGGGCATAGAGCGCGGCGATCTGGTCGATCATCGAGGCAAAGAACGGCGCGTAGATGTCGGAGCCCGGCGCCGTCATTGCGTCATAGTCGCGCTCGATCTCAGGCCGGTCCTGCGCGACCACGGGTCTCAGCTTGAGCAGGAGCTGCGGGAGCGCCGCGCGATACTGATCAGCGATCTTCAGCGTGGCGACGAGTTTTCGCGCAGCATCCATCGCCTCGGGCGACGGCGCTTGCGCCGACGCGTTGCAGACGAGGAGCAGGAGGGCGCCGGCAATCGTCAACAAAAATCTCGACATGCATCTCTCCCGAAAAATCGTCCCGGCGACGCGATGTGCTCTCAGCGGCGAGCCGGAGCCGCGCCGATGATCGTTACCGGCGCGCCTTCGGCGGCGGCCTCCCGCTCGTCGTCGACATCCGTCACCTTGACGAAGAGGCTGGGCACCCGCTCGGCGCGGTCGAGCAGCCACGCCGCCCCGAACATGATGACGAAGCCGGCGAACGAGACGGCGAGTTGCTCCCAGACGCCCCTGGTGAATTGCATCAGGATCCAATGCGCCGAGAACGACAGGAACACGCTGAGGCAAAAGATCGGCAGCGAATGCTGGCCGCAGAGGATGACCGGGTGCAGCCATTTCAAATGCAACGCCTTCCAGTGGCGCGGGATAAAATAGATCACCCAGACCGCCAGCGCCAGAAAGTGTGTGAAGCGCAGCATGTCGAGGTCGGTCTTGTCGATCGGGTAGATCGCCTTGATCATCCATTTCGGGATCAGCGCCTCGAGCGCAGGGATGTGCCAGGTCATCACGATCAGGAACGCGAAGGCGAGCCAGGCCGCCGCCAGTCCCATCACCGCCTTCGACCACACCCATGTTGCGATCTTGTCGATCTGGCCGACGCCACACCAGGCCGCGAACACGAACATCAGCTGCCAGCAGAACGGGTTGAAGTACCAGGTCGTGCCCGGCGGATAGGAGGCGATGTTCCAGTCGAACCGGCGCGCCAACACATACAACACCACGGAGGCAGCCAGCGTCAGGTTCGGCCGGCGCACCAGGCCCCACACGATGAAGGGCGCGGCGAGCACCAGCGTGATGTAGAGCGGCAGCACGTCGAGATTGACCGGCTTGTAGCGCAGCGAAAGCGCCTGACCTATCAGGATGTCCGGATGGTCGAGAAAATTGTGAACGTTGAACTCGTCCGCATACATCGGGTTGTCGAACCTCCTGACCGTGCGCGCGATCTGCGCCGTGAACAGCAGGAACAGCATGATGTGGGCAACGTACATCTCGCCCGCGCGCCGCCACAGCCGCTTCAGCGCGGCGAGAAACCAGCCACCGGCGACGATCGGCCCGTAGATCCAGCCGACCAGATAGCCGGAGATGAAGACGAAGAACTCGGCGGCGTCGCTGAAGCCGTAGTTGCGCAAGGTCAGCCAGGCCACGACGTCGTGCGGGATGTGATCGAGGAAGATCATCCACAACCCGATGCCGCGGAAGAGATCGAGCCGCAAATCGCGCTCGACCGGCGCCAACAAAGCTGACTGGTCCCGTGTGCTCATGGCCCCGCCTCGTCCGGTGGGCGTCGCGCCGTCGCGGCGCCGAAGAAGATGCTAAAAAATGTAAATCAAAAGTCACCTGGCCCTGCGGCTAGTGCCGACGGTAGCCGACCTTGGCGTCCGTGCAAGGGGCTTCGTCATCGGGGCGCACAGACCGCGTCCGGCAAGTCATGAGACCTTGAACGGCGCCGGCTGGAGGTGGTGGTCCTCCCTGTAAAATGTCGAAAACAACCCCATGCACAGTAGAGACGGTCTCTTAAGTCCTTGCTTTGCCTGCGAAACTCAAACGGCCCGTCGGGCAAAAAATCAGCCCGGCGGTACGATCGCACGCCAGGGAGGGAGCAGGGTCAGGTCAGCTCGCCGCCCCGGGCAAGCATCTCGGTCAGCATCGCCTCGGCCTTGTGCTGGAGCGGCAGCGCGCCGCTCTCGGAGGCGATCGCGATGGCCGCGCGCAAGGCGACGATGATCGCGGCCTTGTTCGCCGCATCCGTCGGCGGCGTCACCACGGCCTCGCCGAACAGCGCCTCGGCCTCGAGGCCGGAAAACCCCTGCTGGCGGGCGGTGTTGCGCGCCTCGCGCAGCATGTTCTGCGCGGCCTGGACGTCGCCGAGGCGGAAGGTTGCGAGCGCAAGGTAGATCGAGCTGCGCAGCACCGCCGAGGTATAGCCGACCGCCTTCGCCTCCTCGCGCGCCTCGGCCAGCATGCCGCGCGCCCGGTCGAACAGCCCCTGCTCCAGATAGGCGATGCCGAGATGACAGGCGAGCACCGGCACGAACAGCCGGATGCCGTGCTTCTGCGCCAGCACAAAACCGTCTTCGAGAATGGCAGCGGCCGCGGCCGGCTCATTGCGGCCGAGCATCAGCCAGCCGCCGCTATAGGCGGCGGCGACGCGGTCGTAGGGGCGGCCCGTCTCCTCCGCGATCGCAGCGGCTTGTTGCTGGAGCTGGCCAGCGGTGTCGAGCTCACCCATGACGGTGTGCGTGAAGCTCTTCATCATGCAGCAGAGGAGGAGCGTGTATTTTGGGGGAGTTCCGAAGGGCGCGCTTGCGTCCGGCCCCATGAGATTAGCGCCGCCTTGCGCCAACATCTGCTCCGCTTCGCGATATCGACCGGCGAGAAAATAGGCCTGTCCCAGATTGTATTGTGCAAGGTTGCGCCAACCCGGGTTGCCTGACTTCTCGGCGAGGCCAACGACCTCCTGGCCGAGCGCAACCGCTTCAGTTGGCGTTCCGTAGAAATTCTGTCCACCCGCCATGACGGTCATGGCGGCGACCTTTCTTCCGATGTCGTCAATTCCACTAGCCCGGCGTTCGGCCTCTTTTCCGAGATCGATCCACTCGGCAACCTGACCGGACCAGATGAATGCCATTCGCGCCTCCATCCGGAGGTCAATTGCATCTGCCTCCCGCGAGAGAGTCATCGGCATCTTGTCGAGCGAACTCATCGCGATCCCGAAATAGTCGACCGCATCGGCATACGCCGAGCGCACAAGACATTTCTGCGCGGCACCTCTCCCGTACCCGAACGCTTTCAGCCAATCCTTCGCGCGCATTGCGTGGTAGCAAAGCGTGTCAGGACCGTCGCTCCATGTCTCGTCGCTTTCGAAGGCCGCAAGTATTCGCCCATGTATATTTTCGCGCACCTTTTCGACCATCGACTCGTAGGTCACTTGGCGGACCATCTCGTGCTGGAACTCGATCGAGTCCTCAAGTTCACTATCGATCCTGACGAGGATCTCGGCTCGGTCGAGCGCTCCGAGGCAATCCTGGAGGATGTCTTCGGGCAGCGCGGCGACGTTCCGCAGCATCATCACGCTTGAGCGCGGCCCCAGCGCCGCCGCTATTTGGAGAACCGAGCGCTCCTGCCTTGAGACACGATCGAGCCGCGCCGCAATCACCCCCTGAATGCTGGTAGGGATGCCGAGCTCGTCAATAGGTCGAACGAGCGCAAGGTCACCCCACTGACCGCGAAGCGTGCCACTATCTTTCAGTCCACGGCAGACTTCCTCGAGAAATAGAGGAACGTTGGCAGTATGAGAGATGATCCGGTTCTTCAAATCGGTGTTCATCGCCGACGGTCCGAGCATATCGGCCAACATGGCCAATCCCGAATCGTCATCCAGAGGGCGCATTGCAATCACTTCCGCATGGCAGCGTGCGATCCACTCGGGCATGCCGTTCGGCCTGCTCGTGAGAAAAACTATCAGGTTGGGACTCTGTAACGACGCAATTGCAGCAACAACCGCATCGCTGGCTCGGTCGATCCAGTGCAGGTCCTCGATGAGAAGAACCGTACGCTGTTGAAAGGCCAGGCTTTGCACGATGGCGCAACTTGCATCGGAAATGGCACGCGCGCGCGCGTAAGGCTCCAGTTCACTCCAGCGATGATCCGCGACCGGAATATCCAATATGGAATCGATCGCGAGCTGATGGATTGCCGGCAACTCCTTTCGGATGTCGACCAGACTATCCGAATCTCTGGCGGCAAGTTCGATGATCGAAAGTATGGTGCGCTTGAGCGCGCTGAACGGCACGCCCTGAAGGTTCGGACTACACTCGGCGTCAATCAGCCGCCAGCCATCGGACTTGAGCTCCTGGGCGAACTCATGCGCGAGCCGCGATTTTCCGATGCCTGCATCGCCGATCAGCAGGACCGTCTGCCGGCTTGCACTGGACCTCTCCGCGGCACGTGCCAAAAGGGCCCGCTCAGTCGTGCGATCGACAAACCGCGAAACGCTCCGCGCTCGTCGCACCCGCCAGCTTGAAAGGTCGCTCGCTCCGACGACACGGTAGACCGGCAGCGGCTCGTTGAAACCGCGCAGCACCTTGCGACCCAAGGCTTCGAATCGGACATGTCCATCCGCGAGTTTCTGGCAGGCCTCCGACACGTAGATCCGATTGGCCTCGGCCGCGGCCTCCAGCCTCGCGGCAAGATGCTGAGCGGCTCCTCCGATCTCGTAGACCTTGGAAAACTCGCTGGCGACCATATAGGCGACGACGTGCCCCGAATGGAGGCCGACCCGAACCTGAAGTCCGGGATCGCCAAGGCTGCCGACCCGCCGGACAAGCTCGATGGCCGCATGGCAGGCCAGCGGAGCATGGTTGTCGTCGGCGATCGGGGCACCAAAGACAGCGGCCAAGCCGTCCCCCAACTCCTTGCTGACGATGCCGCCAAACTGGCGTACCGCGCCCCTCATGGCCGCCAGCGCTGGCTCCAGGCGTGAGACGGCCTCCTCCGGCTCCAATTCGGCAACAAGCCCTGTGGAGTCGATGACGTCGGCTCGGAGAATTGTCACAAACCGCCGCTCGCTGTCGGGATCAGCACGCCGACGTACCGCCGCCCCACACTTGGAGCACCAGCTATCGTCCGAATCAATCGCCGACTGGCACGCGAAGCAATGCATTCCTGCGCCTTCAAGGATCGCGGCGTCGCTGTCGTCCAGCGCCCGCGAGCAACTCGTGGTAAGAATACCTATCAAGAACCGCTTAGCAATCGGACTTGCCCATCGCCGTTAGCGGAGCACGGTGCGGTTGGCGATCTGGACGAAACACAGTCCTGAGTGGTAGCCTATGCAAATCCCAGCAAAGATGGGGCATATATTCGGCGAAGCCGGGTTGGCAAAACTAACCGGCGTCGCGGAGCTGTATGTATTTTCACAAAGCCAAGGACATATTGAGGGAAAAGACGATGGGGTCGAGAACTTACACCGGGGCTTCATTCAAAGATTTGATGAACGACAATTATTTCCCTCTGGAAAATATGCAGAGGAGCGTGGACATCCTCAAGGCGTCGCCGGACATCCACGTGCCGACCCTGGAGTACGGCCAGTACCATCTGATCCTGACGCCGGCGGACAAATGGCCGGACGGGAGCGCGGCGTACTGGCACAAGGAGAAGGGACGGGCTCGCGTCGACCTCACCACGCAGTTGAATACGGTCCCGCTGTCCAAGGACGAGCCCGGCGTGATCCCGCTGACGCGATGCGCGCTGCTCGATGCCTGCGTGCGGAAGTGCTTCAATTCCGAGCCGCCGATCCCGATGAAGACCAATATCATCACCCACGCGGCGAGCGATGCCTATGCCGACCGGCACGAGATCCGGCTGGAGTGGGAGTACGACAACGGTGAGGACCAGGCGCCGACGCTGCTCCACCTGACGATGGTCTGTCCGTACCGCCCCTGATTCCGAGCGGGAGCGGCAGCGCGGAGGCTTCCGCACCAATCGAAGATGGTCCGTCGTCGCCACAGCATGCGTTGCACGACGGACCAATCATGCCCCGCCCTCTCCGCTCGAAGGCCGCGTTGCACTGTCTCGCGGCCGCGCCCTGTCATGGACCTGTCGCACGAAAATGATCCGCTTCCGCCGTGCGCGTGCGAGTCGCCTGCTTGAAGCAGTCGCCGCGTTCGTTTGACAGGAGCGGCCGATGCCCGTTGGACTGCTGGAGGTCGTAGGCACCATCGATGTCGGCCAGTTCTGGCCGGAGGGCCGGTCGGACGCCGACACGACCAAGGTCGTGGTGAATGTCGCCCCTGACGCGATCCGCTTCCGCAAGAACGACCAGGTGCCGTTCCAGCCGACCCACGTCTTCGAGGGCGCCAAGGTCAAGGGCCGGACCGCGACGGCGCCGATCAAGAACGGCAAGCTCACCATTCGCCTTCAGGGCATCGACGCGCCGGAGCTGCATTATCAGCCCTCGCCGCTCTCGGCCGCCGAGAAGAAGGGCCTGAGCGACGCCAAGCGGCAGGCCTATCACGAGGTCACACACCCCTACCGGCAGTTTCTTGGCGCGACGACGAGCAAGGCGCTGCATGACTTCCTCAGCAGCGCCGGCGGGCCGACGCTCGCCTGCCGCGCGTTCACCCATGTCGATGCGCCGAACGAGGTGTTCGACACCTATGGCCGGCTGGTCGGCGACATCGAGGTGACGGTCGCCGGCAAGAAAATCGACATCAACCACTGGCTGGTCGAGCAGGGCTTTGCCTATCCGACCTTCTATTCTTCGATGAACGACGACGAGATCAAGGCCTTCCTCGCGCTTGCGAAGCCCGCACGCGCGCAGAAGCTGCCGGTCTGGAAGCATCTCGCCAAGACGATTCCCGCCTTCGACTTCGACCTGCGCGAACCCAGGAAGAACGAGACCGACGTGCTCGCGACCGACAAGGGCCCGGTGATCCTGCCAAAGCTCTATCGCCGCTACACCAACTGGTCGGCGCGCAAGAAGGCGAAGGTGACGAGCCAGACCTTCCAGAAATTCTTGGGCGAAGGTTCCGGCGGCAAGCCCGACACCTGCTACGAGATCGACGACTTCCTGACCAACGGTGTGCACTCGGCCACGCCGCGCAATTTCGCCGACTTCGTCGAGGGCGGCAAGACGATCAAGTTTCAGCCGGAGGGGCTGGTGTTCGGCGAAGCGCCGTCGAGCCTCGTGGGGGCGGACGGCAAGCCGATCACGACGTTCTGAGGACGCGCGCGGCCGACCGGGATTGACGGCGTTTTGTCGCAGATTGTTGCCGGCCGTGAGCTCGCACGTTCATGCGCCGCTATTCTCCTGTCGTTGCAGGCATTTCCGGCGGCCGAGCCTGGCCGATCAAAGACCGCTCGCGCTAACGGTTAGAATTCGCTACTACACAACCATAGATTTTTCGTCTATTTT
This sequence comes from Bradyrhizobium sp. MOS001, assembly GCF_004634465.1. Classification (NCBI taxonomy): domain Bacteria; kingdom Pseudomonadati; phylum Pseudomonadota; class Alphaproteobacteria; order Hyphomicrobiales; family Nitrobacteraceae; genus Bradyrhizobium; species Bradyrhizobium sp. MOS001. The sequence goes on along the minus strand of NZ_SPVJ01000006.1, from coordinate 36,003 downwards.
CCTGGCCGCGGCGATTGCAGGGCGTCCTCGGTCGAAGTCCGAGTGACCCAAGATGCCGGCTCTCAAGGCGAGCTGGTGGATGAGAGGAAGATCAATCCGGCGGAGCCGCCTGCCCGTTCTCTCGGCCGGCCGGCGCCGCAGTCAAGCGACAAGGAGAACGGCATGCTGGTTCGACAGAACGTGTGGGAGCTTGGCGGCGACTGGGCGGATCCGATTCTCTGGTACGCGCGCGCGGTTGGCGCATTGAGGCCGAAGCCGCTCAACGATCGAACCAGCTGGCGCTTCTGGGCCGGCATGCACGGCTATCATCAGGGCCTGTGGGAGTTCTACGGCTACAAGGCGCCTGCCGAGCAAGTTCCTGCCCAGGCCGACTTCGACGAGTTCTGGCAGCAATGTCAGCACGGCAGCTGGTATTTTCTGCCGTGGCACCGCGGCTATCTGATCGGATTTGAGAAGCTCATTCGTTCGACCGTCGTGACGCTCGGCGGGCCGCCTGACTGGACCTTGCCCTACTGGAACTACTTCAAACCCGGTCAGGATGGCTTGCCGCCGGCATTCGGCAGCCCGGACTGGCCGGACGGCACAGGCAACAATCCCCTCTTCATTGAACAGCGGTGGGGACCCGGCGATCCCTCGCAGCCCGGCAAGGTCTTCGTCCCGCTCGACGCCGTGAACCTGGACGCGATGGACGTTCACGAGTTCACCGGTGTGGCAAGTGGTGGCGACCGCGGCTTCGGTGGCATCGACACCGGCTTCGAGCACGGCGGCACCAAGCATGGCGACATCGAAAGTCAACCGCACGACCAGGTTCACGGCCTTGTCGGCGGCGAGAAGATGTTCCCGGAGGCGAGCACGAGGCCATTGCCGGGACTGATGTCGTCACCGGTGACGGCCGGCCTGGATCCCATCTTCTGGCTGCACCACGCGAATATCGATCGGCTGTGGCAAAGCTGGAGGCAGAGCGATTCCCAAAACACGGATCCGGAAGAAGCCAGCTGGAAGAAGGGACCTGCCAGCCTCGGCCAGCACAAATTTGTCGTTCCTCTCCCCGACGGCTCGCAGTGGGAGTACACGCCGGAACAGATGTCGGACTTTGCCGGGGTGGGCTATACTTACAGCGATTTCTCGCCGGCAGGCGCGCCATTGGCGGCCGTCGCCGGCAGGACAGCGACATCACCCGGAGCGGTCGCGATGGCGAGATCGACTGGAGCAGCAGTTGAGGTGCTTGGCGCCAATGCCCAAGCGCTTCCCGTCGCTGGGAAAGGCGCCGAGACCTCCGTCCAGCTTGATGCGCGTACGCATACGAAAGTTGCCGCCAGGCTGGCTGCCGGCCCTGCGCCCGGGGCACGCGCTGAGCAGGTCTTCCTCAATCTGGAGAATGTGCGCGGATATTCCGACGCCACCGTGCTGCAGGTGTATCTGCAGTTTGCGGGGAAGGACGGCGCGCCGTCCTTCGAGCGGCAGGTCGGGAGCATCGGGCTCTTCGGCATCACCAAGGCGACGGAGGGCGATACCGGGCACGCGGGAGACGGCTTGTCGTACGCGCTGAACATTACCAAGCCCTATTCGGAGTTCGCCGGTTCGGGCAATACCGATCTCGCAAAGGTCGGCGTTCGTCTCCAGGCCGTCGCGCCGGTGCAGCAGTCGGCCGACGTGAGTGTCGGCCGCATCAGCATCGTCCGACAGGGCGATTGACGGCCGCTCATGACGCCCGCGGCCTACGAGCGTCTGCAAATCCGTATTCCGCTCACCGTCGCGGCAGCCGCCGCGTGGGCGGCCGTCGTGGCGTTGTCGGACCAGCGCAGGCTCGTCGCCTTCTGCAACAGCGATGTCTGGCCGGCACTGTCGCTCGATCAGCTCGCCCTTGCCATGACGTTCTATTCGCCGGCAAGACTCGCCGGCGAATGGATGCTGATGGTCGCGGCGATGATGATGCCGATGCTCGCGGGCGCTCTTGGGCACGTGCGTGCGCGAAGCCTGCCGCGCCGACGCATGCGGTCGATGGCGCTCTTCATGATCGGATATTGCGCCATCTGGGTTGCCTGTGGCGTTCCCATCGTGCTGGCCGTCCTGGCGCTGCAACTGGTGCAATCATCATCGATCGTCACGATCGCATTGGCGGGATCGCTCGTCCTGGTCTGGCAATTCTCCCCCGGGAAACAGATTTGCCTGAACCACTGCCACGACCAGCCGCCGCTAGCGGCGTATGGGATCAGGGCCGATCTGGCTGCTCTCGGATATGGCGTCACCCAGGGGATCTGGTGTTGCGGAGCCTGCTGGGCGCTGATGCTCGTTCCGTTGGCGACGCAAGGCGGGCATTTGCCGGCGATGGCCGCGACCAGTGCATTCCTGATTGCCGAGCGCCTGGACAAACCGCGGCGCCCGGCGTGGGAGGTGCGATGGCCATCGACCGCTGCCAGGCTGCTATGGTTCAGGCTCGGCCTTTGGCGACGCTCGGAGAGCGCCGGAGTGAAGGCAACCTGATCGGTGCCGACGGCACGCGCGACGACGCGATTCCCGCAGGCGACCGGGCAAACTTTGCCGGCGACACCGCCGCACCGGCAATTTTTTCAAGCTGCCGATGAGCGCGAGCCCGGAAACATCGGGAAATCCAACGAATTGATTTGGCACGCACGTTGCTTGCCCTTCGCGATCGTCTCGAGGGGCCTAACATGCAAGTCACGCCAGGAGCATCAATCTTCGGCTACCAGCCTGCAAAAGCCGGCTCAGCGACCGGTGCATCGAAGCCGTCGGTGACCGACAATGGCGGGCCCTCGCAAGCAAGCGAAGATGGCGCATCGGGCGACAGCAGCGTCGTGCAGGAATTCCTGAAATACGCGAAGATGAATCCCTTCGACCGTATGCGGGCTGCCATTCTGAAGAGCATGAATCTCAGCGAGGCCGACCTCGCCAACATGACCCCGGACCAGAAAGCGGCGGTGGAGCAGAAGATCCGGGACGCCATCGAAAAGGAGCTGGAGAAGAAGGGCCAGCAGCCCGGCAGCCTGGTCGACCAGTCCGCGTAACGACCGCGCATCACCAGTGGAATGTCGCGCCTTTTCCAATCTCGCAATCGAATGCCGTATCCTTGAGAACGGCGTCATTGACGGCGTCCAGGATCATCGTGCGCGCTTCGATCCTGCCGTTTGGGTGCACCCTGAACGACAGGAATTCCCTGACCGCCTTGTCCGGTCTCACCGTGAAATGGGTCGTCGCGAAAGCGATCGTCCCGTCAGGCTGGATCATGTATCCGTCAAACCGCATGCTCGCCTTGACCGGAGGTCCCGCCGCGCCCGTGCCGCGAACTTGACAGGCTGAAAGGTCCACGAGCATGCGAAATTCCTTGCCATCGACGATCGCCTTGTTCAGCGCCGCATAGTCGGCGTTTCCGGGTTCGTCCGCGATCGCGGGGCGCGTCCAGAAGCTTGCTACGATCGCCAGAGCGGCAGCGCAGTTGCGCAGATCATTCGACAAATGTGGCTCCCAGGGATGGCGGCTCTCGGCTGGACCTCGTTTCGCCGGAGCAGGCTTGCGATGATATTCGTCGCTCTAGCCGGCTCCCGACTCGAACTTCACCGCCTCATGATTGGTGATGACCTCTCGAACGACCAGGGCATGCAGCTTCCGGGTAAAGTCCGGATCGAGCCCGCTCTGTGCGGCGAGCATGCGAAGCCGCTTCAATTGCGCCGCTTCACGTCTGGGATCCCGGGATTCCAGTCCATGCCTGGCCTTGAGCTCTCCGATCGCATCCGTGCAGCGAAAGCGTTCTGCGAGCAGGTGCACCATCGCCGCATCCAGATTGTCGATGCTGCGGCGCAGCCTGGCGAGATCGCCGGCAAACTCCTGGTCATCATCCGTCATCGATCGGCACCTCCAGGCAGCGCCGCGGCGGACAACCCGCCCTTCTGCAGAATGAAGCCCGCGATCTCATCGACACCCTGGCCACTCTTCAGATTGGAGAAGATGAACGGTCGCGCGCCTCGCATCCGCCGTGCGTCCGCTTCCATGATCTCCAGATTCGCGCCCACCATGGGAGCCAGATCGATCTTGTTGATCACCAGCAGATCGGATCGCATGATCCCCGGCCCACCCTTGCGCGGGATCTTCTCTCCTGCGGCGACGTCGATGACGTAGACGGTCAGGTCCGCAAGCTCCGGGCTGAAGGTGGCGGCGAGATTGTCGCCGCCCGATTCGACGAAGCAAAGCTCCGCGTCCGGAAACTTCAGGTTCATGTCGTGGATCGCCGCCAGGTTCATCGAGGCGTCCTCCCGTATGGCCGTATGCGGACAGCCACCCGTTTCCACCCCCATGATGCGCTCTGCCGCCAAGGCCTGCGCGCGGGTCAGGATGAGCTGATCCTCCTTGGTGTAGATGTCGTTGGTGATGACGTAGATCTCGTAGAAATCGCGCAGGTGCTTGCACAGCGCCTCGACCAGCGCCGTCTTTCCGGAACCGACAGGGCCGCCGATGCCGACGCGCAGCGGCCCGTTGGTTGCCGCAATGCCGGACGTGCGGAGAGACCTGCTCTCGCGTTCAATCGTCTTCATGAGCGAAACAACCTCGTATATTGGAGCTCGTGTGCGATGGACGCGAGTTCAACCATCAGGCCCGCCGAACCGAGATCGTCGACCGTCTCACGGCTTGCGATTTCACTGCGCGACAGGATCGGCAGCTCGAGCGCCGCGATGGCAAGCTGACCATCGGTCTGGCCGAGAGGCACCAATCGCACGCCCGCGCTCACCAGATTGGCGACGTAGCTGTGCAGGAATGCCGGCAGCGCGATTTCGACGGCAATCCGCTCGCGCGCCGCCCGCGCTCCGAGCAGGACAGCCAGCACGGGCGGGCATTTCGGGTCGGAGAACATGTCCAGAATTCGATCCGGCCAGACGCTGCGAAGGGTCGTAAGGCACGCGGACGATTGCTGGGCGGATTCGAGCACGAATTCGGATGTGCCGCGGGAAGCGGCTGCGAGCTCGGCCAGATCCGGAAGCTGGTCCTCGACGCCCTCGGCCACGCATCGGTAGGCTTCGCTGAAGAAGATGGCTTCGTTTCGGCCGGAGCCATAGCAAAGGTCGGCCTCGAGCCAATCGATCAGGCTGCGCCGATCGGAGACATAGCCGGCCTCCACGGCCCACTCCAGTCCGTGCGAGTAGCTGTAGGCCCCGTTCGGAAACGACGGCGAGAGCCAGCTCTGCAGCCTCAGGAACGCCAGCGCCTGCTGTCCATAACTCTGGTCTGTCATCGCACCACCATGCCGGCAACGCGTCAGTACATGAAATAGCGCTGCGCCATCGGGACCACATTCACCGGCGGACACGTGAGCAGCCGTCCGTCGGCCCGCACCTCGTAGGTTTCGGGATCGACCTCCATGAGGGGCAGCGCGTCGTTGAGGATCATGGAATGCTTGCCGATCGATCGCGTGTTCGAGACCGGCAGGAGTTGCTTGGCCAGGCCCAATTGTCTCGTCGTTTCGAGCGAGGCCTGACTGACGAAGGTCACGGAATTTCTGCCGGGAGAACGGCCAAAGGCGCCGAACATCGGCCGGTAATATTCCGGCTGAGGCGTCGGGATCGACGCATTGGGGTCGCCCATGATCGCGGCGACGATCATGCCGGATTTCAGGACCATGTCGGGCTTGATCCCGAAGAACGCCGGATCCCAGACGACGATGTCCGCGAGCTTTCCGACCTCGACCGAACCGACATGGCGTGACATTCCCTGCACGATGGCCGGATTGATCGTGTATTTCGCGACGTAGCGCCGCGCCCTGAAATTGTCGTTCTGCCCGGTCTCCTCCGGCAACCGCCCGAACTGCTTCTTCATCTTGTCGGCGGTCTGCCATGTCCGGGTGATCACCTCGCCGACGCGCCCCATCGCCTGGCTATCCGACGACACGATCGAGAACGCGCCGAGGTCGTGCAGGATGTCCTCGGCGGCGATCGTCTCCTTTCGGATGCGGCTCTCCGCGAAGGCGACATCCTCCGGAATGCGGCGGTCCAGATGGTGGGTCACCATCAGCATGTCGAGTGCTTCGTCGAGCGTGTTCGCGGTGTAGGGACGCGTCGGATTTGTCGAGGCCGGAATGACGTTGCTCTCGCCGCAGACCTTGATGATGTCAGGCGCATGCCCGCCGCCGGCCCCTTCCGTATGGGCCGCATGGATCGTCCTGCCCTTGAACGCGGCGATCGTGCGCTCGACGAACCCGCCTTCGTTCAGGGAATCGGTGTGGATCATGACCTGCACGTCCATGTCGTCCGCGACAGAGAGGCAGCAGTCGATCGATGCGGGCGTTGCGCCCCAGTCTTCGTGCAGCTTCAGGCCGCACGCGCCGGCTTCGATCTGCTCGACCAGGCCCGCGGGTAGGCTCGCATTGCCCTTGCCGAAAATGCCGAAGTTCATCGGGAACCCATCCAGCGCCTCGAGCATCCGATGGATGTGCCATGGCCCCGGCGTACAGGTCGTCGCCGTCGTCCCTGCGGCAGGTCCGGTGCCGCCACCCATCATGGTCGTGACGCCCGAGAAGAGCGCCTCGTCGATCTGCTGCGGGCAGATGAAATGAATGTGCGTATCCATTCCGCCGGCGGTGATGATCTTGCCCTCGCCCGCGATGATTTCCGTCCCCGGCCCAATGATGATGGAGACACCCGGCTGAATGTCGGGGTTGCCCGCCTTGCCGATGGCCGCAATGAGCCCGTCCCTGATCGCGATGTCGGCCTTGACGATTCCCCAGTGATCGAGGATCAGCGCGTTGGTAATGACCGTATCGACCGCCCCCTGCGCGCGCGTGAGCTGCGATTGTCCCATGCCGTCGCGAATGACCTTGCCGCCGCCGAACTTGACCTCCTCGCCATAGATCGTGAGGTCCCTCTCGGGCTCGATGAACAGGTCGGTATCCGCCAGGCGCACCTTGTCGCCGACCGTAGGGCCGAACATCTGCGCATAGGCCGCGCGGCTCATCGTGTGGGGCATGTCTTCCTCACCTTATTCGTTGGCGCCGGACGCACCGGTCGCCGATTCCAGAGGTCCCATCACGCCGCCGCTGAAGCCGTAGATGCGCCGCGCTCCGGCAAACGGGATCAATGAGACCTCGCGCGACTGGCCCGGCTCGAACCGCACGGCCGTCCCGGCCGGGATATCGAGGCGACACCCACGGGCAGCGGATCGATCGAACGCGAGTGCGGCGTTCACTTCGGCGAAATGATAATGGCTGCCCACCTGGACCGGCCGATCGCCGGTGTTGGCTACGGCAATCGATGGTCCGGTCCGGTCCCCGTTCAGGACGATGTCGCCGTCAGCCGGAATGACCTCCCCGGGAATCATGCCACGCCTCCAAGCAGCAGCAGCCCGACAAGCCCGGCGCATACGCCCGCCGCGCGAAGCAAACTTCTTCTGGCCGCGTTTCCTCCTGAGAACCCGATGACCATGCCGGTCAGGAGAAGAGCGGCGGTCGCCGTCGTGAAGCCGATCACGTAGGGAACAAGCATCGCAGCGGCGTCAGTTCCGTGGGCGTGACCATGGAAGAACGCAAACAGGCCGACGGCCGCCGCGCCGAGCATGACGGGTATCCTGAATTCGAACGCAACGAACGCTCCCAGCGCCACCACCGAGAGGCTGATCGCCGCCTCCACAAAGTCCATCTGAAGTCCCGCGCTTGCGGCGGCGAAGCCGCCCAGCATCGCGATCAGAAAGGTCAGCGGCCACACGGCTCTCGCGGATCCGCCCACAAGCGCGCTCCACGTTCCCACCAAGGTGATCGCAATCAGATGATCCGCGCCGCTGAACGGATGGACGAGACCGGCGTCGAACGAACTGCCCGCGCCCGGAATGGGATGAGCGAAGGCCGGCGCCGCAAGCAGGCTCAACGCGGCGACGCAAATCGGGATGATACGCATCATCAGCTCCTATCGGATCGGGTTGTGCACCGGGACAAGCTTGGTCCCGTCCGGAAACGTCGCCTCCACCTGGATCTCGCGGATCATTTCCGGGATGCCCTCCATGACCTGGTCGCGGCGCAGCAGCCGGCCGCCTTCGGACATGAGATCCGCGACCGATCGTCCGTCGCGGGCGCCTTCCATGATGGCATCCGAAATCAATGCGATGCTTTCGGGATAATTCAGCTTGACGCCGCGCGCGAGCCGGCCGCGCGCAACGATCGCGGCGAGGGCTATCATCAGCTTGTCTCGTTCCCGTGGCGTCAGATTCAAGATGCTCCTCCCACTTGGCCGCGCTGCTAACAGGACCACATCTTCGGCACTCCGAAGGGACCGGATCCGAGCTCATGGTCGAGTTGATCGAGGAAGCGGCGCAGACCTCGCCTGAGATCCACGCTTGCAATCGCGGCGACCCGGACGACGATGATCGCGCCCACGATCGTGACGCCGCACGCGCATTCCAGCGAAGCACCGATCTCGCGCAATCTCTCGAGCCGGGCCTCAAGGCCCGGACCGAAATAGATCATCGTCGCAATAGCCTTCCAGTTCGAGAGCAGCGCCGTCTTCCGAAGCTGCAGGAGCGCCTGGTCGGAGGCGAGGAAGCCATCTGCCCACACCAGACGGCCGTCGACCCTGACGCGCCAACTGTCCAGGATATGTCCGGCAAGAACCTCCTCGCCGCTCTCGATGCGGCCAAGAACCAGCCATTCGAGGGCAATCAATTCGGTGCCCGAGCACACATCGATCTCGGTGTGCCGCGCGATGCGCGCCTGGTTGAAGACGATGGTCTCTTGCGGAAGCCACGCAAGCCGGGCATTTCCCTCAGCCCTTAACCGCGTCCGGATTCGGGCGGGCCGATCCAGCGCGCGATAGACCTTCTCCGCGGCCTGCGTGGTCACCGCGACCGACGCGTTGCCTTGAGCGACCACCTCGATCCTGATCTCGTCGCCACCCGCGACACCGCCCGAGGTATTAATGAGGACCGCCTCCTTGCGCCGGCGATCGTCGACATTCGGGAAGGCAACGGCCATCGGAAACTTCTGATAGACGTCGATGATCTCCGTGCCGTTTGCGGCGCCGGAGAACACCACGCGAGCTTCCCCGACAGCGCGCTGCAGATCGAATTTTTCCGTGGCGCCCTGCCCTTCTCCCGGATGGCCGGGATGAGCCGCGGATGTCCCGCGAGAGCGCTCATGAATTGCTTCAAACATCCGTCTCGGGGCTCATGATTGACCGTGTGTGTCTCGCATATCGGCGAGGGAGAGGCCGGGCGTGGAACGGCAATGCCGACCACGCCCGGACCTCATGTCGCGAAACCGGGATCAGAAACCCGCAAGACCCTGGGAGCCATTGTACGGGATCTTGACGCTGCCGATCTCCTTCAGCGAACCGTCCGGCTGGGTGCTGTAGCTGACCAGCTTCGAGGCGTTGCCGTAGATCTGATAGAGATAGGCGCCGTCCGGCGAGATCCAGCTATCGCTGGGACCGCTCGTCACGGTTCCGTTCAATCCCCTCGCGGTGCCGTCGCCGGGCACCTTCGGACACGCCGGATCGCACGCAATCTCCAGGCCGCTACCGTTGATGCGGTAGCTACTGATGTTGCTGTAGCCGAAGTTCGTTGCGTAAATCGTGCGATCATCGGGCGCGATGGCCAGCCAGCACAGCTCGGACGGCAGGCCCGCGCTGGTGTCGATCTTGACGAGCTGGCCGATCTTGATCGAGCCGTCCTTCTCGATGGTGCAAATGGAGCATCCGTCGCCGACGGCATAGCCGATCACGAACGTATTCGGACGCTGATTCAGGAACGCGATGTAGAACGGAGAACCGCCCTTCGCATCGTAGAACCTGGCCGTGCCGAGCGAGCCGTCCTTTTGCAGGGCGAACACGGCAAGGCCGTCCGGATCCGGTGCATTCGACGCAATCGAGTGCAACGCACCGCCGGCGCGCTGGACCCAGAGAATCGGCGAGCCGTCGGGATACAAGCCGGTGAGCGCGATCGGCTCATCGAAAGTGGTGCCGACAAGCACAAGCTCCTCGTTGGGCGAGACCACGACCATGGTGGAGACACGATTCCGCTTGCTGTACGTGTTCACCGTGTATCGCTCGGGCCGCGTCTTGAGCATGCCTTCGGCATCGACCGACATCAGCCGAAGGTGATCCGGTCCGAACGCGTGCAGCACGAAGAGGGTGCGCGTCGACGGAGCGAAAGCCAGCGATTTGGCCGTGCCGCTCCTGCCCTCGACCGGGTTGCCGGTCGACTTCACGTCGAGCAGCGTGAGACGACCGTCGCTCTCCAGGCGGAAGCTCGAAACGGAATTGTCTCCGCCATTGGTCGCAAACAAAAAGCGCCGATCGGATGTAATGATGACGCTTCCTGCACCCTCGTAAGAGTTGGGCGCGCTGTCCTGGCCGCTGATCGGCTTGAATTCACCGGAGCCGGCGCCGCCCGTCTTGATACGCGCGACCTCGGCCAGCTTGCCGTCCGCCTGCCGCGTGTAGTGGATAATGGCGTTGTCGATCTCATTGGTCTGGATATAGAGATGGCCAGTCTGCCCCTTCGACATTCCCATCTCGCTCGCCGTCGCTTCTTTAGCCATCTCTCGCTCCTTTGATGATTGGCTTTGGTAAATCGAATGACTTTCGGTGACCTGCACCATCGCTATGGCTTCAACGGAGGGTATCCATCGATGTAAACCCAGTCGGACGTCCGCACGGGCACATGGCACGCCTGGCATTGCGCCTTGTAATTCGTCGTCGTCGTTTTTGAACGATCGCCCGCGTCGAACCACGACCATCCCCAGCCGTCGCCCCACAGCGCGCTCTCCGGGTGACGGTTCGACGTGTCCTTCACCATGACGAACCATCCCTTCAAAGCATCGGCGCGGCTGACGGTGCCGGTCGTCATTTCCGAGGTTGCCGCCTTGAACACCTCCTTGACCAGCACCGCACCGTCCGGGAAGCGCCTGTCCTTCCGATAGGCGTCGATCACTCCCGGCGAGGCGTACACGACGTGAAGCTCCTTCGAGCCGTGAGTGTCGTCTGCCGCGATCGCCCAGCTTCCGAGGATCTGATAGGTCGTACGATAGTCATCGGGCACGTGCAGATGCCTGTCGCGGTCGGCGACACTCGCACCGGCCGAAACGCCATCCGCCGCATTCGCCGGCAGCTGTGATTGCCTGACCACGGCCGCGACCCCAAGGATCACGACGACGGCGACACAGGCGGCTTTGAGGATTTTCATGCCGATCTTCCGCCGATCACGCGGTCACCGCGCGTCCTTGTCGTCCAGCAGCGGATAGAACTGGGTCCAGACCTCATCCTTCTTGGCGTTGGCGATATGGCAGTAGGCGCACTCGTCCTTCGACTTCACCTTGGCCGTCGGCGCCTTCGGTTCGTGGTGATTGAAGTTGAAATAGCCCCACCCGTTGGTGTCGGCGAAGCGCTTCGAGTCCTTGACGGTCACGTCGGCGCCGTTCCACTTGCCCGGGAAGTAGCCACGTCCCGACGCTTCCGTTCGCGAGCCGTCGGCATTCTCCTGCGGCAACGTCAGCTGCAGCTCCTTGAACAGGATCGTCCCCTCGGGGAATTCGCCGGTCTTCTTGTAGATCGCGTACGAGCCCGGCTCGATATAGACGTTGTGGAATTCCGGGAAGTTCGCCTGTCCGCCGTTGAGGGCATTTGGCGTCAGCGGCGAGCCGACATAGACCCACTCGTGGAAATTCTTCGGCAGGAGCAACTGCCCGTCCGCGGTGTATTCCGGCAGATAGCGCGTATTGCTCTGGGCATTGCTATCCCTAAGCGATCCGAAGAACAGAATCGTTGCGACCGCACTGCCTACGATGACCGCCGCTGCTGCCTGGACTCTCACGCGCATTGTCTTCTCCCGCGACTGCGGCCGAACGCGCGAGGCGCCGGCACGATTGACCTGTCGAGAGATGACTTAGCCAGTCGCGGAAGATCCTGCGCGCTGGGGATTGCTTCCGCTTTGGCCATCTTGATGCATTCCGTGCCGAACCTGCGATCGGTGAAGAGGTTGACGCTGCGGAAGCAGGACGCGCGACCCCAATCGGCGCCGCGATCGCGGCGCGGACGGCCATGGAAGCGACCGAGAGGGTGCAAGGTCAGCGGGTGAGGTCTGAAAGCGGGGCTGTTCTCAGGGGGCGCTCGCGGCAGATCCGGTAGTTGTCCTGCCAGGGACGAAGCCGCTCGAAAGCCGCGCTCGCCGCCAGCACGTCGAAGTCGGCGTTTCGCCGACCTATGATCTGCATCCCGACCGGAAGCCCGTCGGACAGACCCGCCGGAATCGAGGCTGCCGGATGGCCCGTAAAGTTGACGAAGTAGGTCAGGGCCCATCCGATCAGAGGATCTATCTCGACACCATTGATCGACTTCGGCCCAGCCGTGTTGCCGTCGCTGGCGTTGTCGACCGGCGGGCACGCGACGGTCGGCGTGACCAACAGATCGAATCTTTCAAGGACGTTCTGGAAGGCATCGTAGACCTCCGACCGGACGGCCTGGTCGCGGAAGAAATCGAGCCCCGACATGCGATTGGTCTTCTCGACCCAATCCATGTATTCAGGCGGAAAGTCGTCGCGATGCTTGCCGAACAGATCGATTCCGTCGCGCTTCATGTTCTCGATCGCCTGCAGGTTCAGAAGCATGTAGAGACGCGACCAGACGTCGCTCAGCTCCCGTTGCGAGCGAACGATGCCGAGCTTCACCTCCTCGACGTGAGCACCGGCTTCCTCGAACGCCTGTACCGCGCGGCGGACCGTCGCCGCGACTTTTCCGTCGACCGGAAAGACGTCCAGATCCGGACTATAGGCAATCTTGAGGCCACGGATCGAACGACGGGTCGCCGCGGTGAAGTCGACGGGCGGCTCGATCAGGCTGAAGGGATCTCGCGGATCAGGGCCGGCAAGTACGTTCAACGCGATTGCGGCATCTTCGACCGTCCGCGTGATGGGCCCTTCGAACAGGAACGGAGAGTCGGCCACGCCGAACGCGTTGGGACGCACGAGGAACGGCACGCGTCCGAACGACGCCTTGTAGCCATAGACTCCACACCAGGCGGAGGGGATCCGTATCGAGCCGCCGGCGTCCGTACCTTCTGCAATAGGTAGCAGTCCATCGGCGACCGCCGCGGCGCTTCCTCCGGATGAGCCACCCGTGTTCTTGGCAAGATTGAACGGGTTGCGCGTGGGACCAAAGAGGTAGTTGTCGCAGGTGCCTCGGAATCCCATGAGGGGGCTGTTGGTCTTGCCGAGGAACACGGCGCCGCCACGCTTCTCCATGCGCTCGCAGAACACGCAGTAACCGTTCACGACGTGATGCTTGAGCGCGCGGATGCCGCCCAGGCTTGCAGGCCAGCCCGGCTTGAAGTCGAACAGATCCTTGAGCGCCGACGGGATGCCGTGCAGCGGTCCCCACGACTCGCCGGCAACCAATGCGCGCTCGGCCTCTTTTGCCCTCGCGCGGGCGCCGTCGAAATCGAGATAGACTAGCGCATTCAGGCTCGGGTTGCGCGCTTCGATGCGCCGGATGAACGCATCGACCACGTCAACCGGCGACAGATCACGTCGCCGGATGCGAGCTGCCAGTTCGTGCGCGGTGAGGTAAGCGAGTTCGTCGGAATGCAAGGGCTGGCTCACGCTCGACATCGTCTCCTCCTTCTGAACCACTTCAGGACGAAGCCGCATTTGACATTGAAACAGTTCTTGCCTGCGCAGCCGTGATTGCTTCGTCTTTCGCAATCTTGATGCATTCGCCGCGACGGCCATCGACAAGGCATCGCTCAGGGTTCATGTGCGCTGACGTGGGCTGCAGGTTACGCCGACGCGCGTTGGCACATCCTGCGCGTCACCGCACAAGGGCACGCTTCCATGGACCGACCTCCCGTTTCTCGCGGCTTCAAATCCAGGCGACAGACACCCGAAGCCGCCCGGCTGCCACCGGGTCAGTATCTGACGACCGACTTCCCGGTGCTGTCCGCCGGACCCACGCCGGATATCCGTGTCGCTGACTGGAAGATTTCGCTTCAACTCGGCGGATCGTTGCTGGGGAAATGGACCTGGGACGAATTCGAGGCACTGCCCCAGACCACGATCACGGTCGACATTCACTGCGTCACCAAATGGACGAAGCTCGGCACGGTCTGGCAGGGCGTCAGCTTCGACGATCTTCTGAAGGTGGTCGGGGTGAGCGAGCCGCCGAACGCCTATGTCATGGCGCATTGCGACGGCGGATACACGACGAACCTTCCGGTGACCGACCTGGTCGCGGGAAAGGCGATGATCGCGACCCGCTATGAGGGCCTGCCGCTCGCCCCGGCGCACGGCGGCCCCGCGCGACTCCTGGTGCCGCATCTCTACTTCTGGAAGAGCGCAAAGTGGCTGCGAAGGCTCCGCTTCATGCCCAAGGACGAGCCCGGGTTCTGGGAATCGCGTGGTTATCACAATTATGGCGATCCCTGGCGGGAGCAACGTTATGACGGCGATTGATGCGCCTCTGCAGCAGCCCAGGATCGCGTGGCAGACCGGTCGCGTGCAGGCCATCGTGGCTGAAACAAGCCGGGTGAAGAGCATCATCCTGCAGCCGGCCAACTGGTCCGGGCACTGGCCCGGCCAGCACGTCGACATCCGTCTCACCGCCGATGACGGCTATCAGGCCGAACGAAGCTACTCGATCGCATCGCCCCCGGAAGAAAAGCGGCTCACTCTCACCGTCGAACGGGTCGAGGACGGTGAGGTGTCGTCCTATCTCCTCGACGAATTGCAGGTTGGCGACGCTCTCGAATTTCGGGGACCCATTGGGCGGCATTTCATCTGGAGCCAAACGCGCGGTGGACCGATTTGCCTGGTCGCGGGCGGTACCGGGATTACGCCTTTGATGGCCATGTTGCGCCACCGCAGGAGGTCGCTCGCACGCATACCGGCATCATTGATCTATTCGGCACGCAGCCTTGCCGACGTCGTGTATCGGGATGAACTCGATACGATGGCTCGCGGCGATCGCGACCTCCGCCTGGTCTATGCGCTCACCCGCGAGCATCCGAGCGACTGGAACGGACATCGGGGACGGGTCAACGAGGCGCTGCTCGCAGAGAACAGCTTTACGCGCGAGCAGAATCCCACGTTCTTCATTTGCGGTCCCACCGGGTTTGTCGAGGGCATCTCGAGCATGCTCGTGAAGCTCGGCTTCGACCCTCTCGCCATAAGAACCGAGCGTTTCGGGCCAACAGGAGCATGATCGCCATGGCAGACAACATCGCCGACCTCATTCTTGGCGGTGACCCCGGCACACACTTGCTTCAAGAAGCCTTTGCCTTTGACATCACCCTGACGAAGATCCGGTGCGCGGCATGCAACACCGTGTCCTGCCTTGGCTCTCTCGCCGTCGACGGCGGGCCGCTGGAGGCGCTCGTCAAATGCGCCGATTGCGGAAGCGATCTGATGAAGGCGACGCGCACTCAGAGGGGATGTGTCCTTGAAATGCACGGTGCCCGGCACCTGTACTTCTGAATGCCGCGCCCGATCGCGCGCCAAGCCCCGAAATCAAAGACCCGCCATGCACGGTGAAGACATCCACCTCGCTGAAATCGAGCGCCAGATTGCCGCCACGGCGGCGAAGCTTCGCGAGCTGATTGAACAGTCCGCCTCACATCTCGCCGCGATGAGCGAAGAGCTTGTCGGCCAGCGAATTGACGATCAGGCCGCACGGCTCGAGATTCTGATCAGGCGCCGCGACGAGCTCCTCAGAGCCAGATCCGGCGAAGACTGAAAAGGACGGCCGGGGCAGATCGGGAAGCGTCAGCCGTGAAATTTCAACCCGTCGACGATCTTGTCGATCACCTTGCGCTCGGCGCGCATGGAAATCCCAACCAGATTCAGGTCTGTGCGGGAAACGGCCTTCACGACTTCGCGGTTGGCGGCATCGTGAGTGGTCGTGAACATGTCCTCGGTATAGAGCCCCGGCGTCACCCCGCGAGACAGTGCGCGATCGAGCGCGCGTGACAGCGCCGCGCGGTCGGCGCCATAGATCAGGATGGGCTGGCCGATCAGCGGCAGATATTTCGTCCCGGAGCCGTCTTCGTAGGGGTCGCCGATGCAGGCCGGAAAAGCCGCCGCGATCCCGCCGGCGAGGAAAGAGGCCACGTTCAGCTTCTGCCACGGCTCAAGGTCGGTGCGGACCACGACCGCGATCTTGGTGTCAAATTGCATGACGGATTTATCGCTATTCCTCAGCGCTCGCGAAGAGCGAAAGAGCCCTTACTCCATGCTTGCGCGCATCGAACGCTTTTGCAAGTGGGCCACTTCCGCGGACGCCCTTCGGGTGCAAACCGATTATATCGATTTCACCTCGCCGCCGTCCATCCGCAATGCCGAGCCGGTCATCCAGCGCGCGCCGGGCGATACGAGGAACGCCATCAACTCGGCGATCTCTTCCGGCTCGCCGTAACGCGCGATCCCGGCGTCCTTGGGAAACTTCGCCGTGGCTTCCTCGACGGTCATGTTGTGCAGGGGCGCCCAGTGCTCGAGGTAGGAGCGGCGGCGGCCCGTCATCACCGGCCCCGGCAGGACGCTGTTGACCTGGACGCCATCACTGATTCCCTTGTCGGAGAACGCCTTTGCCAAGGCGACGATTGCAGCGTTGATGGTGCCGACCGCGGCATAGGGCGCCTTGGGGAAAGAGGCCGAGTTTCCCGACATCAAGACCACCGCCCCCTTTGCGGCCATGAGCGACGGCCAGGCGGCGATCGTGAGCCGCCGGGCGCCATGCAGCTTCAACGCCAGTCCGGCGTCCCACTGTGCCTCCGTCGTCTCGAACAGATCGACCTGAGGTACCGCGCCTGCGATATTGAGCAGGGCATCGATCCGGCCGAACGCCGCCAAGGTCTGGTCGACGACAGATTGAGCGGCACGAGGTTCGGCCAGATCGGCGTCGATCACCAGCACCCCGGCGCCGGCGGCCCTGACCGCCTTTGCGGTGTCCTCGAGATTGGCGCGGTTTCGTGCGACCAGGGCAAGCGCCGGGAAATCGCGCGCCAGGCGCACCGCGGTCGCCCGGCCGATTCCCTGGCTCGCCCCCGTCACGATCGCGACTGATTTCGACATATCAACCCTCCCCAATACCAAGCTTGTAAATATCAGTCGCGAACGACGACCATCTTTCCGACCGCCTCGTTCGCCTCCATGACGCGATGCGCCTCGCGAATCTCGTCGAAGCGAAAGACCCGCGCCGGCTTGACGTCCAGCCGGCCGGCTGCGGCGTCGGCGGCGATTTCCCTCAGCGGCACGTCGGAGAGCGGGAACCCGGGCGTGCCGAACACGAAGCTACCGAAGAAGGTCAGGTAGACGCCGCTCGGCATCTGCAGCAGCGGGTTGAAATCCGGAATCGGATCAAGCCCGCCGAGCCAGCCGGCGAGACAGGAGCGGCCGCCGCGGCGAAGCATGGCGAGGGAGTCGAGCACGACGCTGTTGCCGACGAGGTCCAGGACTGCGTCGACCTGCTTCGCCTCGGGCAGATGCTTTGAGAGATCGCGCCGTTCAATTTCGCACCGCGCGGCTCCGAGCTTCTCCAGCATCGCAAAGCGCTCCCGGCTGCGCGTCGTCGCGATGACCCGCGCGCCGGCATTGACCGCGAGCTTGAGTGCCGCCTGACCGAACGAGGACGTCGCTCCGCGGATGACGAGAAGCTGACCTTTCGCGAGATCGAGATTTCGAAAGAGACAGGTCCATGCCGTCGCGAAGGTTTCGGGGATCGCTGCGAGCTCGGCCCATGGCAAATCCGCATCGATCGATGCGACATTCGAGACCGGCGCACGCGTGTATTCGGCGTAGCTGCCGTTGATGGTCCGGCCGAGACCGCCCATCAATGCGGCCACCTTTGCGCCCACCGGAAATTCGCCGCCCGGGCACGACTTCACGAGACCGACGCATTCGATACCGCTGATCGGCGCCGCTTCGGCCCATTCACCCCGGCGCATGTGCATTTCCGCATGATTGATGCCGAATCCCTTGACTTCGATGACGGCATGACCGGGCTGCGGCTCCGGCTCCGGAACGTCCCGATAGACGAGGCTGTCCAGGCCGCCGAATTTTTCAAGGACGATAGCGCGCATGATGGCTCTCCTGACGTTTCTCGCGGCGAGGGAAGCGACCGTTACCTATTCGAATTCAGCTGGCCAAGAAACTCACCGATCGCCGCTGCGATCTCCCGCGCGTGAGTCTCGAGCGCAAAGTGCCCTGTGTCGAAGAAGCGCACTTCGGCGCCCGGCATGTCGCGCTGAAACGCCGTCGCGCCCGCCGGCAGGAAAAAGGGATCGTTCTTGCCCCAGACCGCCAGGAAGGGCGGCTTGTGCTTGCGGAAGTAGGCCTGGAATTCCGAATACATGGCGACGTTGGTCCTGTAGTCGCCGAAGAGATCGAGCTGGACCTCGTCCGCGCCTGGGCGCTCGAGATAATGGTTGTCCAGCGTGTATCCGTCAGGGGAGACCAGGGAGACGTCAGGCACCCCGTGGGTGTATTGCCAGACCGTCGTCTCCGGCGAAAGGAATGATCGCAGCGCCGCCCGATTCACTTGCGATGCATCTTGCCAGTAAGCCCGGATCGGGCTCCAGCCTTCGCTCAATCCCTCCTCATAGGCATTGCCATTCTGCGAGATGATGGAAACGATGCGTTCGGGATGTCGAAGGGCCATCCGAAAGCCCGTCGGCGCGCCATAGTCGAAGACGTAGAGCGAGAAACGGGCGAGTCCGATGACTTCCGTAAATCGTTCGATCACCTGCGCCAACGCGGCGAACGTATAGGCAAAGCTCTCGGGGGCCGGCATGTCGGACTGGCCGAACCCGGGCAAATCCGGCGCCACCAGTCGGAAGCGATCCGAGAGCGCCGGGATCAAATCGCGGAACATGTGGCCAGCGGTCGGAAATCCGTGCAGCAGCAGCAAGGCGGGCGCGTCAGCCCGACCAGCCTCCCGGTAAAATACGTTCAGTCCGTCCACGTCCGCCTTGCGGTATCGAATGCTCGTCATTTGTGGTCCCTCCCTCGACACCTGTTGCGCCCGGTGAAATCGATGATCCGATGGCGGCCGATCCGAGGCGGTCTCACCTGGACATTCGTGACTCGGGACGATCCGGTTACAGACTCCCCGGGGATTTCTGCCCGTACGAGACGGCCTGTCGCCTCCTCTGCCCGATCTATCGCCCCTCGGATCTATTCATTCGAACTCCCTGCGATAGTCCGTAGGAGTCCAACCCGTCGCTTTGCGAAAGGCGGAGCTGAAGGAGCTCGTTTGCGCATAGCCCAGGCTGAGTGCGATGTCCGTAATCGATACCGCGCGATCCGCCAGCCGCAGCTTGGCGAACTCCATGCGTCGCTGCACCTGATACTGGTAGGCCGGGATTCCGAACGACTTCTTGAAAGCGCGGCAGAAGTGGTGAACGCTGAGCCTGACGAGCTCGGCGAGCGTGAGGAGGCAGACCTGTTCTCCCAGATGCCCCTCGACGTACTCGACCACGACACGCTTCTGCCAACCCGCGAGACCTCCACGACTGACCGCTGCCGGTTCGCGAACAACATCGTGATCAGACCTGGAAAGCTCGTGGGCGAGCACGCCGCAGAGCGCCTCGAGGTAAGGCGCGCAATTCGTCTCTGCGCTCTCGATCGCCTTCTTCAATTTGGAGGCGGTCTCCCAGACCAGCGGATCCTCGAAGTATATTCTTGGCGCGAGCCCGGCCGCGCCGTCGTCGGACTTGTGAAACGCGGCGGGATCGAAGTAGAGGAAGGTCACCTGCGCCGACGAGGCAGTCTCATGCCATTCCCGATAAGCGCGTCCCGCCGGGACAAAGGTCAGCCTGTGCTCGGAGCCTCGCAGCTTCGACGAGCAGAGGCCATCGATTGAGGTCTCACCGCTTTTCCGCGCTCCCTCGTTGTACAACGCCAGGAGATGTCTCGATCCCTGAAAGCGAAATTCAATCCTGTTTCCGACCGGGAGGTGAACGCTCTCCGAAAACCACCAGCGCCAGCCGATCCCAAGGCGCTTCACCGGCTCGGAAGGCGTTATGCTGACCGTCGGATGAAGCGCCGCGTCGGACGGCCTGGAAGACAGTGTCTCGTCCACCGGCCGGATTGGCGAAGCGGAGACCGCCATCCGTGGCGTGGTCTCACTCGAATTTGATACGTACATCCCCATCGTCGTCGCCCTGTTCTGTGCTCCGGATGGCCGCGTCCAATCGTCAACGAATTTCTGCACGGAGGAGATGCCCTGATCGCCTGGATATGGGCGTTGAAGCCGCAAGCTGCACGTGGCGTTACCTCTCCGGTCAAGGCGCGCTGCCAACGCCGGCTGGCAGCACCGCACAGGGGCAACATGCTTTTCATCGCGCTGGCGGACAATCTCACGCTTGTGCTGTTCCGGCCCATACTTAGGTATGGGTCGCGTGCAGGGACGGCGCCGAGATGATTCAGCACGAGATGCCAGTCCCGGAGGCGAAGCTTCAGCCCTGGAGTTGGAGCGCTTCGGCCATTCGCACGAGCATTGCCGCGGTTCTTGCCCCGAGCTTCCGCATCACGCTGCCACGATGCATCTTGACTGTCGCTTCGCTGATCGAGAGCTCGCTGGCGACCTGCTTGTTCATCAGACCGGATGCCACCAGCGTCATCACTTGCCGCTCGCGCGTGGTCAGCAGTGCAAACTTCTCCTGCAACTGCGCCAGGTGCGCGCTGTCGTCGCGCCGATCGATGTCCTTTCGGATCGCGGCCGTGATCGCATCGAGAAGATCCTGATCCCGTATCGGCTTGGTGAGAAAATCGACCGCCCCCAGCTTCATGCCTCTTACCGACATGGGAATGTCGCCAAAGGCGGTCATCAGGATCACCGGGATTCCGACATTGATTTTCGTCAGGTACTCCTGCAGCTCCAAGCCACTCGTGCCGGGCAATCTGACATCGAGCACCAGACACGCAGGGGCGTCAGACAGTTCAACCTTCAGGAAGTCCGAAGCAGATCCGTACAGGGCGACCTTGTAGTGCAGGGACTCGAGCAGGTCGCCAAGGGACTCGCGAACCGCGCGGTCATCGTCGACGATATGAACAACGCCGGAGGGAGGCATGTCTACCGGCTTTCCGACGTCTGAACCGCCTGGCGAAGCGGGAGAGCGAAGGTGAACTTCGCTCCGCACCTCCCGTTTTCTTCCACCCATAGCTGTCCTCCGTGGAGTTTCACTATCTTGCGGCAGATCGACAGTCCCAGACCGAGTCCCGCTCCCTTCGTCGTATAGAGCGTCTCGAAGACCCGCTCTCTATCAGCCGGGCTGATGCCGCCCCCCGTATCCGCGATTGCCACGGAAATCATACCATCGGCGACCCCCGAAGAGAGGGCCAAAATGCGGTTCCCGTCCTCGACCCCGGCCATGGCCTCGATCGCATTGCGCACGAGATTGAGCGCGACCTGCTGGACCTGAACACGGTCTGCTTCGACACGCGGCGATGATCGATCGAAGTCGGTACGGACGATGACCCCGGCCCGCTCGATTTCCCTGTTCGACAGAAGCAGAACCTCCGCAACCGCATCGTTGATATCGAACTCGGCAAAATGGACCTGCGTGCCCCGCACCAGAGAGCGGACCCCGGTCACAACCTCCGCAGCTCGACGCGCCTGCCTGATGATGCGCGCGACCGATTTCCGGGCCTCCCCGGCTTGAACGGGATCCCGGGCGAGCCATCGGAGGCAAGCTTCCGCGCTCATGATCATGCCCGTCAGCGGCTGATCGATCTCGTGAATGATCGAGCCGGCGAGCTCGCCAAGGGACGTCAGACCCGTCGCCCGCGCAAGCTCGTTTCGCGCGTCGGCGAGAGCCTGCTCCGCCGCCTTCCGTTGCGACACATCCGTGATGATGCCTTCCAGCTCGAGGTCTCCCGTGGGCCCCTCATCGAATTGCCCGACGGCCACGACATGCAACGTCTTGCCGTCCCGGTGAACCACCCGGTACTCGTGGGTGAATGGCGACTTTGTGCTGATCGCCTCGGTGAGGTCCTGCTCCAGCGCGGGATAATCCTCGGGGTGGACCCGGCTCCTGAACACCTCGAAGGGCACGGGGTTTACGTCCAGGTCGATATCCAGGATGCGGTAACATTCGCGCGATCCGCGGGAGAGCAGGGTCCGCGTGTTCCAGCGATAGCTGCCCATCCCGCCGATCTGCTGACCTCTGACCATCCACATATTGGTCTCGCGCAGCGCCTCGAACAGGCGGACGGATTCGAATGAGACGGCGGCCTGATTGGCCAGCATGGATGTCACCCAGACGCATCGCGGCGTGAAGATCTCCGCATCTCCATCCGCTTCGAGATAGAGAACGCCGATCGCCCAGTGCTGGTGAATCAACGGCAGGCACAGCTGCGCTATCTTTCCAGACGGCGGGTTTGCGGGATCGATCAGTGCCGAGCTCTCCGCGCCGGCTTGCCTCACGACCGTTTGCTTTCGATCGAGCACCTGTTCGGCAAGGTCGCTCGGCAGGCGGAATTCGGCGTGCGGCGGGAAGGAGGCAAGGAAGTTCGCCCTCTCGCGCGGGAAGCTCGCATCGGCCTTGGCAAGCAGCTCTCGTTGCCCGCTGAGCAGGATCGCCCCCCGACTGGCCCCGGAGTAGCTCAGCGCCTCCATGAGGAGAGCCTTGGCCAATCCCTGATAGCTGATTTCTCTCGAGATAATCTGAAACGCCTTTGCGACCAGATCGAGTTCGTGCGTCTCGTTATCAAGCCTCATACCGAGATGTCTCGTCGTGAAAATCATTTCCAGACGTCTCGACGCATCACCCCGCCGCTTGCGTATCGAGGGGTGGGACGAGAGCGCGTCAGTACGCCGCAACATGTAACGGGACTTGCGAACGTTGCCAAGTTTGGTCGCGAGAGCCGCGGTTCACGAGCCCGCGCCATGCACGTCGTTGCGCATTCGCCCGATTTTTTCGAAGCAGGTGTAACCGATGCGACGTTTGCTCCGAATGTCTACGAAAGTGCGGAGCAGCGGCATTGCGCCCCGCTGGCCGTCGGCATGACTCGCTTGCCGCTCAGCCTTAATCGGGGCGCCGAGACACTGCCGCGCAGGCCTGCATCGGCAAGGAAACAGGAATGATGACCGCGGACTCTCCGAAGACAGAACGCCTGAATGCCCTCTCGGACGCGGTTTTTGCAGTCGTTATTACAATTCTCGCCCTGGACCTGCGCCCGCCGCACGCTCCGAGCCTCGATGCTCTGTTCGAACTCTGGCCGACCGTCATCGGCTACGCAGTCAGCTATCTCTTCATCGCCATCGTCTGGGTGAACCATCACCATCTTCTGCACTATGCCAGCGCGGCGACGCCCCGATTGATCTGGGGAAACTTCGCTCATCTGTTTTCAGTATCGCTTCTGCCGTTCTCGACAGCCTGGATCGCGAGCTCAAAGCTGGCGCCCCTGCCCGTCACCGTCTATGCCGGCGTATTCGCCCTGGTGAACGCGACCTATCTGCTGCTGTGCTGGGAAGCCGTCGACCGGCCGGCGATCGAGGCGATCCCGGACAAGGCGTGCATGATGATGCGGATGCGATCCTTGACCACCCTGTTCGGCTTCCTCGCCGCGGCGGCCGTCTCGTTGCACTATCCCATTCTCGCGCTGGCCATGATCTGCATCTGCCTTGCCGTGTATCTCAAGCCTCAGGTCGCAGGACACGGGCCGCATCCTGCTTCAGCAGATACAACGATACCGCAAGCAGCACGACATCCTTCATCAGGAACGGAACGTTGCCCGTCATCGCCGGAAAGCCGCCTGCAGCAGCATCCCAACCGTCCGGCATAAACGGAATGATCGTGACTGTTGCGATGAAGGTGCCGGTCGATCCAAGGGCGCCCAGAATGCCGAGGCGCTTGCTCCAGAAGCCCGCGAATATCAAAGCACCAACGGTCCATTCGGCGACGCCGAGGAACCAACTGGCACCTTGATGGCCGAAAGCGGGATAGAGCCACCAGATCAGCGGACCGTTGCTGATGAAGGGGTCCAGGCGGTCCGCCTCGTACGCCCACCATTTCTGGTAGCCGAAGAAGAAGAACAGGATCACCATCGACGCCCGGACGATGTGGTAATCTAGGTCACCCGCAAGCAGCCCCGATATCGGCAGCCTGCTTGCGAATGATTTGCGCGGGGCACTCGCCAATGTACTCATGGTGTCGATCCTCCTGATCCTAACTGACAGGCCCTTGCGTGGTCAGCGTCTGACCGAGATCGATCAGAAGCCGGCAGACAAGACCGCCGGGCGCGAAGTCGAGATCGACCTGCGCGCCCGGCAGGGCCCTTGCGATCAATTGCGTGCCAAAGCCTCTGCGTTCGGGCTTGGTCACAATCGGTCCGCCGCGCTCGCGCCACTGGATCGCAAGACCTTGTCCGCCGAGATAGGGCGGGCTTTCCCAGATCACTTCGACGGCTCCTGCCGTCGATGTCAGCGCGCCGTACTTGCTCGCGTTGGTAGCCAGCTCGTGAATGATGACGTGCAGCGCCAAGGCGATGTGCGGCTCCAGCGTGAGGTCCGGCCCCGCGAGCAGAATGCGGCCTCTGTGAAACATCGCGTGCGGCTTGAGCGTTCGCTCCAGCATCGCCGCGAGGGACACGCGCTGATCTCCCGCGGATTCAATCATCCTGTAGGCGTCGGACAGGGTCGCGATCCGTGCCGAGAGCGCCTCGCGAAAATCGGCGGTCGTATTCGCATCGGTGTTGTTCACGAAGCACAGAACGATGCTCAGGATATTGCGCATGCGATGCTGCAGTTCCCTGACGACAAGCTCAAGCCCGTCATCCCGGATCGGGGCGATCCGCTCATAGTGCGCGCACCCGCTTCCGCCGTCGTGGAACGAACCGGTGACAGTGTGCCTCATGTGCGGACCTATCGCTGTTTGCTGAACCGGATTTCGATCAACACCCGCGGCAGATTTTCAGCTTCTTGTCGAGATCTGCGTCCAGACCTTCCAGTTTCCGGTTGAAGTCGGTAATGCGCTTCTGCAACGCATCCTCGGCGACTGAATTCGGCATGAATTCATTGCCGCGCGGCTGCACCTGGACGGTCTCGGCCGGGCTCGGCGCTTTCGGCGACGGCGCCGGGAGCGGATCTGCCAGGGCGGTTAGAGGAATGGCGGCGAAGCTCAGGATGAGGGATGAACGGAGTTGCATGGTCGCGCCTCAACGCAGTTGATTGCCATGATGACGCGCACATTATGCAGCATGTGTACGAGCCTCGCTGTTCGTGGATTGCGCCGATTGAGGCGATATTGTTGGAAATGATTCCGTTTGCGCCCCCGATTCATCCTAGGGTGCCGCCGGCGCGGGCCTTTGCTCCGCGAGAATGACCGAGAAGAGCCCGCTGTCGTCACTCCAATCGGCGACGGGATGCCATCCGCCGGCCTGCAGCAGGACGAAGGCATCCCTCCGCCCGTATTTGAGGCTGTTCTCCGTGTGGATGGTCTCGCCCTTCGACAACGAGAAGACGCGACCGTCGACCTCGAAGCGGACGTCGCGCGTGGCTTCCAGATGCATCTCGATACGCGCCTCCGCATCATTCCAGCGCGCCAAGTGGCGAAACGCGCCCAGGGGAATCGAGCCGCCCAGCTCGCGGTTGATCCGGTGCAAGAGGTTGAGATTGAATGCGGCCGTCAGCCCTTGCGCGTCGTCATATGCTGGCAGGAGAACATCCTGATCCTTGATACGGTCGATGCCGATCAGCAGCATCGATCCGGCCCCCAGGGTCACCGCCATCGCCCGCAACAGGTCGACCGCCGCAGGCACAGTGAGGTTTCCGATCGTCGACCCCGGAAAGAAGCCAAGGCGCGCAGTCGAGGCAATCTCGTCCGGCAGCGCAAAGGGATAGGTGAAATCGGCCTCGGTTGGATAGATCGGCAGTCCCGGGAATGCATGCGACAAGCCTACCGCAACCTCCCGGAGGAATTCGCCCGAGATGTCGATCGGCACATAGGCGGAAGGCTCCGTCTCTGCCAGCAACAGTCGCGTCTTTGCCGACGAGCCTGAGCCGAATTCTATGACTGCGCGGCCCGGCCCCGCGAGCGCGGCGATTTCCGATGCTGCGGACGCAAGGATCGATCGCTCGGTTCGTGTCGGGTAGTATTCGGGCAGCAGCGTGATGGCTTCAAACAGAGCCGATCCGCGGCGGTCATAAAGCCATCTCGCCGGAATTGCCTTTGGCGCGAGGCTCAGCCCTTCCATGATGTCATAGCGGAACGCCGCCGTCAGGTCGGCCACCGTAGATCGCATTTCGTTCTGGAGTTGAAGCAATTTCGGCTTTCCTTCGCACGACGTCTCGGTCGGCCCGGCCCGCGGCCGCAATGACGTCAGGAGACCAATGTGGACAATTTCTTCAGGCCGCGATGGATATTGATCTTAACCAGGGCCGCCGACTGTCCGGTCGCACCGGCCGCTCGCGCGATGCTCAGACCATTGAGCTTCACGAGGCGGATCACGCTCTCTTGCGCAGGCTTCAACCGCCCAAGCAGCTGGTCCAGCGCGGCAGCGCTGATCGCGGCACCTTCGTGATCCTCGATTGCGATGTCTTCGTCGAGCGCGAGCGCGCTGTAGCGAGACGCATCGCGCACACGATCGACCCATTTATAGCGGGCAATCGCCGTGACCCAGGCGCCGAAGGGCTTCGAGGCCGCAAACGTGTGGCGTTTCGCGTGAATGGCCAGGAGCACCTCCTGCCTCGCATCGTCGGCGGCGGGATAGGGAAGCCGGCGCGCGTAGTAGGCCCGAAGCCACAGATCCAGCTCCCGCAGCAATCGCTCATATGCGTCTCCATCCCCTGCTCGCGCCGCAAGCAAGAGCCGGCCCCATCGCTCCGAACAATCGTTCCATCTCTCCCAACGGGCCGCCTTTCGGCGATCATGTCGCGGCGAATCCGTCTCCCCCCGGGGTCGTGCACGCCCGGGCTCGTCGCCGCCGGACGATTGCGTCGCCATAGAGGACGAGATGTCGTCATCCGAGAGCGCTTTCATCTTCGAAGGCTCCTGTCGAGACACTCAAGCAGCGCGCTCGTTTCGAACGGCTTTCTGAGAAGGCAGAATGCGCCGATCGAGGCCGCTTCGGCGTCCAGCTGCTTGTGAGGAAGCGCGGTAATGAGAATCACCGGCGCTCCGACCTTCTGCTGCTGGAGCTCGCGAACGAGGTTGAGCCCACCCATTCCAGGCATGTGAACGTCGGCAATGATGCAGTCGAAGCTGAACCGGCCGGCGTAGCTCAGCAGCGCTTCGGCCCTGTCAAACGGCTCGGAGCGGTAGCCGATCGATCGCATCAGATCCACCAAAGACAGGCACAGGGCCTCGTCGTCATCGACGACACCTACGTAAGGGACCTTCACCTGACTTACCCTCGCAAGACGCGATCATCATCGAAACGCGATCGCAACACGGGCGATTGAAGCGCAAGCCGCTCTCCAGTTGACCAGGCGGCTGCTGTCGTGACGTTCGATGCTTGTTCGCGAGAGGCACATGTTCGGTCTCCCCAACTGAGGAAAATCCAGTAGCTGCGCCAGGATCGGTTGCGCATGTCGGCCTCGAGCATGCGTTCGGTGGGCGCCTCCGGCAATCTCGCGATTGTGATGCACAGACCCATACTTTGGTATGGGTTTGCGGCGCCAAGAGCGAGCCACCGAGGGCGACGCGATGTCAGGCCACGCCGATCCCGACCGCCTGCGGCCGAACAGCGCAAGTTTGAAAAAAGCACGATAATCCGCGCACAGCGCGTTCTTCGAAGCTTGGCTACCGTTCAGATCACGACAGACGTCGACGCCGCCCTTGGCGCCAATCCGCGACCTCGAGGATGAGACGACATCCGATGGACCATCTCATAAAGAAACTGTCCGAGCTCGATCTGGTCAGAGGCGATTTTGACTACCATGCCACGCGTGTGGCGATGATCATCGTGTTCTTCGTCTTCAGCTGCCAGAAATGGTTCGACTACGAAGCGCACGCGTTGATTCCGTTCATCAGCAATGGTCCGCTGATCTTCTGGCTGTATCCGGTGTTTGGCGTGCGCGGCGCGGCCTACTTCCTGGGTTCAGCGGAATTGCTGTTTGGATTGCTTCTTCTGCTCGGCTTCTGGAGCAGAAGACTGGCGATCCTGGGATCGCTGGGTTCATGCGCGACCTATGTCGCCACCGTGACGATCATTCCGTTCTTTCCCGACGCCTGGGCCGCGCCGGCTGGCGGATTTCCTGCGGCCACGTTGCCGTTCCTCTTCCTCATGAAGGATGTGGTACTGCTTGCGGCTTCCATCTATCTGCTCAAGCGTGACCTCCTCCGGGCAGCAGCCGACGTGTCGCCGGCTCAGAACGGGATTGTTCGACAGGAAGCGATGCAATAGCGCCGGTTGGCAGGCGATCATGCAGAGCTGCGAGGGACGGACGCCAAGTTTATTCTCCACGTGAACGTAGGTTTGGGGCGACGGCTCATAGACCTTGACGCTGTCCACGCTGAACGGCCTTTCGAAGAATCCCGCAGTTTCCCCGCGCTCAAGCTGGATGCATCATCCGCGGTTGAGCGGAATTGCCGATCAGAGCGCATCGGAACAACTCTTGTCGGTGACGCTGGATCCGAACGGAATGTGGCCCATACCACGACTCCGATCCCGGCTATTGTTGGGGATTGGCGTTGGGAGTACGTTCCCGGACGGGACAGGTGAACACCTTTCCCTCCTTTTCAATCGACTGGCCGGCTAGTTCCGGAGTCCGGCAGATGCACGTATCCTCGCGGGTATCCACGAATGGCAATGCCGGTCTCAAAGCGTCATGGGACGACGGCGAGCGCGTCTTTTGTCGCGAATGGCGCCGGGGCGCCGATGGCGATGTCAACAGTGTCCTGACCGTTAGGGCGGCTGCGGAACATCCGCCGGCCGCGGTCCTCGACCGGCTCGCCCATGAATACGCCTTGCGCGACGAGCTCGATGGGACCTGGGCCGTACGGCCGCTGGAGCTGATCCGCGACGGTGGTCGAACCTTGCTGATATTGGAAGATCCCGGCAGCGAGCCGCTCGAGCAGTTGCTCGGCGCGCCGATGAAGCTGGACCATTTCTTGCGATTGGCTCTCGGCATCACCACCGCCGTCGACCAGCTGCATCGGCAGGGCCTGGTCCACAAGGATTTGAAGCCGGCCAATCTTCTGGTGAGCGGAGCAGACGAGGTCAGGATCACCGGATTTGGCCTTGCATCTCGCCTGCCGCGCGAGCGACAGCAGCTCGAACCACCGGAGACCATGGCGGGCACGCTGGCCTACATGGCGCCCGAGCAGACCGGCCGCATGAATCGGTCCGTGGATTCCCGCAGCGATCTGTACGCAATCGGCGTGACGTTCTACCGGATGCTGACGGGCGTACTGCCGTTTACCGCGGCCAATCCGATGGAATGGGTGCACAGCCACATCGCGAGACGTGCCGTTCCGCCCGCCGAACGAGTCAATGGTGTGCCTTACGCCGTGTCGGCGATCATCATGAAGCTCCTCGCCAAGACGGCCGAGGACCGCTACCAGACCGCCGCCGGTCTCAAGAGCGACCTCGAACGGTCGCTCGCCGAGTGGGAAGCGCAGGGACGGATCGATGATTTCGTCCTCGCACAAACCGATATACCGGACCGCCTGCTGATTCCCGAACGGCTCTACGGCAGGGAGCACGAGATCGAGGCGTTGCTCACCTCGTTCGATCGCGTCACCCGGAGCGGCACGCCCGAGTTGATCCTGGTGTCCGGCCCCTCCGGTATCGGCAAGTCCGCTTTCGTCGACGAAATGCAGAAGGCCTTGGTCCCGTTGGGAGGCTTCTTCGCCTCCGGCAAGTTCGATCAGCACAAGCGCGATATGCCTTACGCGACGCTCGCGCATGCGCTTCAAGGCCTTATCCGAGGCCTCCTCGCCAAGAGCGATGCCGATCTGGCACCCTGGCGTAACGCACTGCACGACGCGCTGGGCCAGCTCGGTCAGCTGATGTTGGATCTCGTACCGGAGCTGCGGCTGGTGATCGGGGATCAACCACCTGTCCCGGAGGCCCCCCCGCAAGACGCACAGCGACGCTTCCAACTCGTCGTTCGACGCTTCATTGGCATCTTCGCCAAGCCTCACCATCCGCTCGTGCTTTTCTTCGACGACCTGCAGTGGCTCGACGTGGCCACACTGGATCTGATCGCGTTTCTTCTGAACAGATCCGACCTGCAAAATCTGCTTCTCATCGCCGCCTATCGACGCAAGGATGTCGACGTCAAACATCCGCTGGCACAACGGCTCGTCGAAATTCGCGCCTCCCGTAAACGGGTGCGGGAAATCGACCTGGCACCCCTCACCCGCGCTGCCGTCGAGGAATTCACCGCGGATGCACTTCACTGCGAGCCGGCATACGCCATGCCCCTGGCGCAGCTGATATACGAGAAGACTAACGGGAATCCGTTCTTTCTCACGCAGTTTTTGCGGGCACTGGCCGAAGAAGAACTACTGGCCTTCGATCATGACAAGCGACAGTGGCACTGGGATCTCGAACGCATCAAGGAAAAAAGCTACGCCGAAAACGTCGCGCGTCTCATGGTCGGCAAGCTGAGCGGTTTGCGCGACGAGACACGTCAGGCCCTGCTGGAGCTGGCCTGCCTGGGCAACAGCGCCGAGATCGCAATGCTCTGCCTCGTGCACGGAGCATCGGAGCAGACGCTGCACGCGGATTTGAAAGACGCGACGCGTCTCGAACTGGTCCGACGCCTCAAGAGCTCTTACGCGTTCGTCCACGATCGCGTGCAAGAGGCCGCTTATGCGCTTCAACCGGACCAGGACAGGCGAACGGCCCTGCACCTTCGGATGGGTCTGGTCCTGGCAGCGCAGCTGACGCCCGACGAAACCAACGAGCGCGTCTATATCGTTGCCAACCAGCTGAACCGCGGCATCGCCGCTTTGACGAACGGCGCGGAACGCGAACAGGTCATTGCCGTCAATCTCGCCGCGGGCCGGCGCGCGCGAAATGCAACGGCTTACCATGCGGCGGCAACCTACCTTGAAATCGCCCGCGAACTGCTCGGAGAGGAAGGGCGTCCGCGGTACAGCCGGGACGCCTTCGCGATCGGCCTGCTCCACGCCGAATGCAAATTCCTGCTCGGCGAGCTGAACACGGCGGAAGCGGAATTGACGGTCCTGTCGCAGAGCTGTTCGGACATTCAGGCGAGCGCCGAGGTCGCCAGACTCCAGGCGCAGCTATACACCACCGCGGGACAGCTCGAGCGCGCGGTTGACGTTTGCCTCGCATTTTTGCGCAGAACCGGGATTGACTGGTCTCCTCATCCCAGCCGCAGCGAGGTGGACGAGGATCGGCGACGCCTGCGGAGCTTGACCGAAAAGCTGTCCGACGAGCAGCTTCATGCGCTACCGCCGATGACCGATCCGGATCATCGTGCGACCATGGGCGTCCTGGCCGATCTCCTCACGCCTGCGTTTCTCACCGATCGCAACCTCTCCGACACCATGCTCTTGGAGGCCACTCGACTGACGCTCCAGCACGGGACCAGCCCTGAAGCGTGCTACCCGCTGACCGCCATATTCGGCGTGCTCGCGAGCAATTCAACCGATGCCGAACTTGGATTCCGGCTATCGCAATTTGGCGCAGCCCTTGCCGACAGGCAGCCGCAGACAGGGCTGAGCGGCCGGGCGCTTTTGGTATTCGGCCTTCACGTGACCCCATGGATTCTCCCGATCCGATCGGGACGGCCGTTCATTCGGCGCGCACTCGCAATCTGCTTGACGACCGGAGATCTGGCATTCGCGGCGTATTCGCATCGCGGACTGATATCGGTGGATCTCTTCTGCGGCGATCCGCTCATGGACGTCTGCTCGCGCGCCGAGCGGTCTCTGGCATTCGCCGAGGGTCTGGGCGTCCGATTGGCTGCGGAGGGCCTCATCAGGCAACGAGATCTGGCGCAGAGCCTTATGGGGCGCAATGGCCGGAATGACTTCGAGAGCCCCGCGGCGCTTCAGCCCTCGGATGCGAGCGAACCGATAAGCGCCTTCTTCTACTACGCGACGCAAATTCAGATCGAAGTCATTGCCGGACGTGACGATGTCGCGATTGCCCTCGCCGCACGCGCAGAAGCGCTCTCATGGTGCGCCCGCTCTTATTCGGATTTCACCGAATACCGGTTCTACACGGCGCTCGCTCATGCCGGGGCTTATCACGCATCACGCCCCGAGGATCGCGAGCGGCGCCTCGGCGACCTCCGGGAACACCACCGCAAGCTGACGGTCTGGTCCAACCGCTGCCCCGCAAACTTCGCCGCCCGGCAGAAGCTCGTCACGGCGGAGCTTGCGCGCATCGAAGGTCGCGAACTCGAGGCGGAACAGCTGTACGAGGAATCGATCCGATTGGCGCAAGAATCCGGCTTCGCGCAGATCGAGGCGATCGCTGCGGAACGCGCGGCAGGGTTCTACGAGGCGCGCGGCATTCGAACGGTCGTTCTTTCCTACCTGACAAAAGCGCGCGATTGCTACGCGCGCTGGGGCGCCGAGGCGAAGGTGAGCCAGCTCGAGAAACTTCATCCCAACCTGCGGGAGCGAGGATCCGCGCTCAGCACCGCAGGCACGATCGGTGCACCTGTCGAACAGCTGGACCTTGCGACGGTTCTCAAGGTGTCGGAGGCTGTTTCAGGCGAGATCGTGCTGGAGAAGCTCACGGAGACCCTGCTTCGTTCGGCCATCGAGCACGCGGGTGCGGAACGCGGCGTGCTGATTTTGCCGAGGGGTTCCGAGCTGAGAATTCGGGCGGACGCCGTGACTGGCGGCGGTTCGGTCGCTCTCGATCTCGCCGATTCACCGATCTCCGCCGCTGAAGTGCCGATGTCGATCGTACTTTACACGGCTCGCACCCAGGAAAGCGTCGTGCTCGACGATGCCTCGACGAGCAGCGCGTTCGGCGGCGACGAGTACATCCAGAAGAAGCACGTCCGGTCAGCCTTGTGCGTGCCGCTCGTCAAGCAAGGCAGGGCGGTGGCATTTCTGTATCTGGAGAACAATCTCGCCTCGCGCGTCTTCACACCCGCCCGGATCGCGATCCTCAAGTTTCTCGCATCCGAGGCCGCGACCTCGCTCGACAATGCCCGTCTGTACCGGGAGCTTCAGGAGCGGGAGTCGAGGATCCGCCGGCTGGTCGAGGCCAACATCATCGGGATATTCATCTTCGATCACACCCCCGACATTCTCGATGCCAACGACGCGTTCCTGAAGACCATGGGATATGATCGCGAGGATCTTGCCGCAGGCCGGTTGCGCTGGGCAGATCTGACGCCGCCCGAATGGCAGGAGCGCACCGACCGCGCCCGGGCCGAATTGAAGGCGACGCGGGTCGTCCACCCGTTCGAGAAGGCGTTCTTCCGCAAGGACGGCAGCCGGGTGCCGGTGCTGACCGGCGGAGCCCTGTTCGACGACGAACAGGAGCAAGGCGTTGCCTTCGTGCTGGATCTCAGCGAGCGCAAGCGCGCCGAAACCGAGGCACGCGAGAACGAGCAGCGTTACCGCGTGGCTCAGATGGAGCTGGCCCACGCCAACCGCGTGGCGGTGATGGGACAGCTGACGGCGTCGATCGCCCACGAGGTCAATCAGCCGAACACCGCCGTCATCGCCAGCGCGCAAGCGGCCTTGAGCTGGCTCGATCACCAACCGCCGGCGCTGGAGCAGACGCGCAGGGCGCTGACACGCGCCATCGAGAACGGCATCCGCTCCAGCGAGGTCATCGAGCGAATCCGGGATCTCGTCAAGAAATCACCGCCCAAACGGGATTCCCTGGCGATCAACAACGTCATCGGCCAAGTCATCGAACTCACGCAGGCCGAAGCGGCGCGGCACGATGTGTCGATCCAGACGATATTCGCCGATCGTCTGCCCAAGGTCATCGGGGATCGCGTCGAGCTGCAGCAGGTCACGCTCAACCTGATCCTGAACGCCATCGAGGCAATGAGCGAGACAACGGGGGGCAAGCGCGAGCTGTTGATCCAGACCGCGAGAGCGGATGCCGAGAGCATACGCGTATCGATCACGGATTCGGGACCAGGCTTGTCGGCGGAGGGCCTCGCGCGGCTGTTCGAACCCTTCTACACGACCAAGTCGGGCGGCCTCGGTGTCGGACTGTCGATATGCCGCTCGATCATCATTGCGCATGGCGGCAGGCTCTGGGCGACTGCAAACGAACCGCGCGGAGCCGTCTTCCAGTTCACTGTTCCGATCGATGACGGCTTTACGGTTGGTTGAATCATCTCGGCTGGCGTCATCACACCGCAAAATTGGTGCGATGACCTGTAACCAAGGCCGGGCCGCGAACGAAATATAGCCGTCGGATCGCGCCGGCGAAGCCAAGCACGGGTCGGAACAGGTCCGCCACCGACCGACGGTGCGCTGCAGGGAGAGATCAGTTGGGACTGTCCTGGCAACAAGGCCCGTTTTCAACGGGAGCAATCGGCCGCTTTCTCGTCCCCGAGCAGCTGCCCAAGCGACTCCTGTACGTCGAACCGTTACGCCGCCGCCTCCGCGTGCGCTTTGGGGGAAGCTGGGTCGCCGATAGCGAGCGGGTGCTCCTCCTTTTCGAACCGGGCCATTATCCCGTGGCCTATTTCCCGGAGGCCGATGTTTCCCCACATGTGCTGGAACGCACCGAGCACATCACTCAACACGCCGATCTTGGGCCGACGTCCTGGTACAGCGTTCGGGTCGACGAGCAACACATCGCGGCGCGAGGAGCATGGCGGCACACCAACCTGCCCGCCCATGCAGGCGATTTGCAGGGTCTGATCGCTTTTGCCTGGCGGGCCATGGATGCCTTCTACGAGGAAGACGAACGCATCGTGGGCCATGCCGCCGATCCCTATCACCGCATCGACATCCGCCAGACCGCTCGTAACCTCGTGGTCAACCACCAGGGCCGGGTCATCGCCGATACAAAGCAGCCGCTGGTCCTTTACGAGTCCGGCTTTGCACCCCGTTGGTATGTTCCACGTGCCGACATCGATGAGGCTGCCCTCACTCCGGTAAAGCTCCAGACCTTCTGCCCGTACAAGGGCCTCTGCAGCTATTACTCCATCGGAGACGCGCGCCAGGCGGCATGGTCGTATCCCGACGCCTATCCCGAAGTCCGCCGCATCTCCAATTTTGTATCGTTCGAGCCGGACATCGTGACGGTCCATCTCGATGGCACGCAGCTGCGTCTCGAACCCGGTCAATTGGTGGTTCCACACGGCCCCGATCGCAATCTTGACATCGCCGAGGTGGTCGCCGAGCCAGCGCCTGGTGGCCGGCCCGCTGAAGCGGCAACCAGTCCCCTCCATCGACGCGCGTGAGACGAACGAGCATATCTTCGAGATCGCGCGGCATTCAGCCTTTCGCGTCCACGACTATTGTGGCCCTCAACGGAGCCGCTCATCCCGAGCCTCCACTACGGGAGCGCCACAATGTCCCATCGTTCGAACCAGACACGCTCGATCCGCTCCGCTTTTGCGGGCCTTCTCCTGATCGGCTTGCTGTCGCCCGCACATGCCTCCGACCGGAACAGCTCTCTCGACGCCCTCCCCGATCTGCCGTCGCGGGCCGCCGCGCGTTTCGCCTCGGCCGAGCCGACGTCGCGCCTGCCCTGGCTCGCTCCGGTCGGCCACCGTCAGCCGAGCCGGGCCGATGCGCCTCAATCAGATGCTCTGTCGGCCTGGGAGCGTGAGCAGCAGCAGCGCGATCAGATGCTGGATCGCAAGCTCATCATCTGCCGCGGATGCTGAGCTAGCCCGGCCACCTCACGCTCGCCTGCCTAAAGCGTGATGGCATTAAGTTCGATAGCCTGAATTTTTCAGGTAATTGGCGCATTCCTCGGGGGTGAAGGCATCGAGTGCGTGGCCGATTGCGGCGCAGACCGCGTCGACGGTTCGCGCGGCAGCTTTGCGGAGCAGATGCTTGAGCTTGGCAAAGACCTGCTCGATCGGGTTCAGGTCGGGCGAGTATTTGGGCAGGAAGAAGAGTTTGGCGCCGACCGAACGGATGAGTTGGCGAACTGCTTTGCTCCTG
>NZ_SPVJ01000059.1:0-39024 GCF_004634465.1 Bradyrhizobium sp. MOS001 | reverse complement strand
TCTTGCCCTTGATGAAGTGCTCGCGCCGAATCCGCGCAATCGTCTCCACGATCAGCATCCTCGACCACCTGCTTCATTCCAAAGCAGGCAGCGCAACAGACCAACCTATAGGGGGTCAATTTTGGACGCCGATCCCCCCCGGCTTAGGGGGTCAATATTGCAGGCCGAATGACAGGAAAGCTCTATCCCCTCATCACGTCGGCTATCTTCGCTAAACCGGACCGTGAGTGACGCCTGCGATAAAGCCTGCCTGTGACCCAAAGCAGTCGTTGCTGGAAATCAACAGGATTGAATGCTCCACCGAGAGGGCGGCAATGCCGGGGCAGCCGGGAAATCGTCAGAGTGCGATTGTTTCCTCGACTACATGTTTCAGCGGCGTCCCCTCAGCGGACAGGGTCATTTGCAGTTTGAGCTTGCCACCTTTCACCGCCCCGCTACGCACCAGGTTCTCAATTTCACGCTGCGATGTAACTCCGACATGCTTCAGAAATTTACGGATAGCCATATTGAAGCGGTCTTCATCGAACTCGGCGGTCATGGCTGTTCTCCCTGGTCGGGCAGGCGAAGTCTAACACGAGGCGAGCAAAGACCAAACATCGAGGCCCAACTCGCGTCGCCGCCGGTTTCCTCCTCAACCTGATTGCCTACAACGTCGGCCCGGAGCGAAGACTATACCTGAGGCTGCAAGGTCGGCCGTTTGAGGTGGACCGGACACGGCTGGCGCTGTCCCCGACCGCCACTCGTGACCCATCGCGGACCTCTGGCTGAGCCGAGCTGTCGGACGCCCCGACCGAGGTCACTCTTTTCATCGCAATTGGGATGACTTGAAAACAGAGCCGACCTCAGCCGCCTTGTTGCCCATCCTCGTCAGCGGGAACAATTGCTGGTGACCGCTCCTCCAATTTCCGAAGCCGTTCGATTTGGCCTCTAAGACTCTCCGGTTGTTCCTTCAGGCTTCAGCGACGCGCGCAGTTGCTGGCCAATCACTCGCATAATTGCTCGACCGTGGTTGTGGTCTATGTCCTTCTGAGTGGGCACAGCGAAGTCTCCTTCGATAAAGAGGCGCCAATATTCAGAACTAGCGCCTACCCCTCTCGCAGCTTTCCGCGTGCGAGCACGGCTGCCCAATCAATGGAACTGGAGACCGCCACTGTTGGCTATCTGCGCGACCGCTTGGAGAACAGCGGGTCGTTGTGGACCTTTGGCTATCCGCGACGTGCGCCGTTTAGTTGACGGCGAGCGACGGTCTCACCGAGCCAAGTCAATCGCAACACTTCGGCGCACGGCCTGCGCTTCGGCCTGAATTTCGAGCCCGAGCAGCACGATTATCGTGAGGGGTTGGCATTCCACTCAACGTCATCGGACTTCTTCCAAGCGTTCGCCCCAAGAGTTTAAGTAACTCGGCGGGTGCTGGAATCAGCGCTGACGATGGCAATCGGTCCGCGCACGGTGTCTTCGTTCCATTAAATGGAACCATCGGTATTCTTTGAAAGTGGGCGAAACATTTTCGCATCCCTGCAACTTAAGCTAAACGTGGGGCCTAATCGAAAGGTCGCGATATGGAACCGACCAATCGAATATCGGACCACATCGACCATAAGACTGCCCGGTCGATCTGTGACGAGGTGGGTGACAGATTGCAACAGAACTTATCTCGAGAAACCTCGCCTCTGCCGCCCTACCTCGTACGTCTAGTCGATGAATTGCGCAAACAGGAGCGTCATCCAATTGGTGGCGTCGCAGCACCCGCTAACCGTTTCCTTCATGAGACGCGGCGGGTGGCCGCGGCCGTCTGATCGCGTAAAGAAGAACCGTCGCCGTTCCAAACCGGCGGCGGCTTTTCCGCTATCTTGTTGCTGAGCCATTCCAGGCTCGGCCGCGCCAGACGCCATGAGAACGTGCTTGTTCAGTGAACGGTCAAGCCGCGCTGTTTCCCCTGTTGGCCCTTATCCGACTAGTTAGGGCGAACTAGTCGTGTCCGATCCTGAAGACTGAACGGACACGGCTTTACCTCCGCGCGGGCTAATTGGGTTCACGACAGCCTAGGCAATTTCCGCCGGTTTTCGGACCGCCTCGGACCAGGGGCGCATCCCGCTGCAACGCGATAGAACTTACAATCGGGGCACTCGCCACCAGGTCGTCCCGTCCCACAGCTTGCGATAATGACCGCCGTCGCAGAATCGAACAACGTAACGGACGCCGCCCCATGTGCCTGTCGATCCCTGTGCGACACTGGGTCCGTCGAAATAGTCGGCTGTGTTGTTGAGCAAGACGTCCGGCACCGAGAACCGCCGACGCCGATGTAAGGTTGATCACCGCGTTGGCGCCCGATACCTTGCGGCGCACCTACGGAACAGCACTACATCTGAGAAATTCAGGGAACGAAACGGCTTATCAGTCTTTCACTGACCATTGGGAGGTGCCCATGACTTCTCAGGCACTCGAAGGCGCATGTGCATTCGCTTGGCGGAACTACTTGCTGCTCCATAGCGGTGTCAGCGAGGAAGATAACAGGCGTTCCGCCCTCTTTCGTTACATCACCAGTCTTCGCGATACCGGCGAATATGATTTCGATCTCTTGCAAATAGCGGCAGTCGCTTATTTGAAAAAGCTGGACGAACTGCATGACGACCGGCGTGCGAGACTGGCGGCAGATCAGGCTTTGGCTGAGCGGTTAGAATCTCGCAGCGCAAAACCCGGCGCTTAGCTTTGGGCTTAGGCAAGTCGACGTGGTGATGCCAAAGGTTGTTCAGTAATGGACCTAAAGCATATTTATCGCGACTATATCGACTGCCTGAATGAGCAAGCTTGGTCGCGCTTGGGCACGTTCGTCGCAGACGACATCACCCACAATAGCAATCCCCTCGGCCTGGCGGGTTATCGAAAAATGCTCGAACAGGATTACGCGGCAATTCCCGACCTTCGCTTCAACGTGGAAATGATGATTAGCGAGTATCCCTATCTGGGAAGCCGGCTACGGTTCGATTGCTCTCCAACGGGCGTCTTTCTCGGCTTGCCAGTGAATGGCAGGCGCGTTTCATTCCACGAGAACGTCTTCTACCAGTTCGACAACAACAAGATCGTACGTGTTCGATCGATTATCGATAAGGCAGCCTTGGAGG
The DNA here is from genome assembly GCF_004634465.1 of Bradyrhizobium sp. MOS001. Lineage (NCBI taxonomy): Bacteria > Pseudomonadati > Pseudomonadota > Alphaproteobacteria > Hyphomicrobiales > Nitrobacteraceae > Bradyrhizobium > Bradyrhizobium sp. MOS001. The sequence continues at coordinate 35,902 of NZ_SPVJ01000059.1, read as the reverse complement.
CGCAACTGTAGAAAATTGGACCAAATGGCTGGCGCTCAAACCGGAGGGTCTCGAGCATCACCCCAAATACGAAATGTCCTTTGCCCGTGACGCGAGCTCACCCTCCACTTTGTCGATTTCCGCTTGATTGCGCTCGATGAAAGCCGCGAGCTCATCCCGCGACATCTCAGAGAGGTTTCTGCTGGGACGACGGGTCCTTGCGAGTTGGAGCGATGTGCCCTGCCCGATCTAGAACTTTGATCGACAGATCGGCTCGGACACGGGCGCTAATGCTTGTGTCTTGGAGGAGCGACTTCGCAACTCGATAAGCAAGCAAGGCACCTACGACTGCAAGGTCAAGCTGTATCGATTCCGAGATCGCAGCCGCGACCGCTGGCAGTCGCATTGTCTTATAAACCGACTTTGGGTGATATTCGGCGAGCTCGGCCGCTTCTTCAGCTTCTTCCCGTCGTTGACGATTAGGCGCACCAAAGTCCGCTGCTGTTCGCTGAGGTCCGGCGACCTCAACGCTTGCATCAAAGACGTCACGGGCGAGGACTTCAGCGCCAAGGATTTCCGCACCTGGGCCGGGACCGTGCTGGCGGCGCTGGCGCTGTCCGAGTTCAAGAAGTACGACAGCCAGGTCGAGGCAAAGCGCAACGTCGTCGCCGCGATCGAGAGCGTCTCGAAGCAACTCGGCGACACGCCGGCCATCTGCCGCAACTGCTACGTGCATCCCGAGGTGCTGGACGCCTACATGTCCGGCGACCTCGTGAAGATGATCGAAGCCAAGATCGCGCAGAAGTTCAAGCGCCAGTACGCCAAGCTCACCTCCGACGAGGTCATGGTGATGGCATTTCTCCGCAAGCGTCTCGATGCCCTGAAGGCCGCCGCCTGAGCCCCGCGTACCAGTCGGCATGAGGCGTGTTCTTGACCGCGTGTCGGTTGAAGTCGGGCGCGCCATCCTTCCACCACACCGGTCCCCGCTCTCCCAGCCGGCGCTTAGCTTCGTCGACGAGGCGATGGGCGACGGTCTCTGCGTCTAGATCTATAGCCGCCCTGGCGTCCTTCACGGCTCGCCGCGCATCCATCAGCTGTTTCACCAGCCGCTCCTTGTCTTGGACAGCAAGGTCGGGATCGCTCATCCGCCAGAGCCTATCGCGAACGACGAAATAGCGCCCATCCGGCGTGACTGGATGCTGCAGGCCCGGCATCAGATGAAGGGCTTCCCTCCGGTCACCGCGACCGTGGTGCCGGAGGTGTAGCTCGATAGCGGATCGGCAAGCATCACATAGGCCGTCGCCAGCTCGGCCGGCTGCCCGGCCCGCTTCATCGGCACCTGCTTGCCGAAATTCTTCACGGTATCCTCCGGCATGGTCGATGGGATCAGCGGAGTCCAGATCGGCCCGGGCGCCACCGCGTTCACACGGACGCCCTTCTCCGCCAGCATCTGGGCCAACCCGCCTGTGAAGTTCTCGATAGCGCCCTTGGTTGTCGCATAGGCCAGGAGCGTGGGGTTCGGCATGTCCGAGTTCACGGAAGCCGTATTGATGATCGCGCTACCCGGCTCCATGTGCGGCACGGCGGCCTTCGCGAGGAAGAACATGGCGTGGATGTTCACGTCGAACGTCATTCGCCATTCCTCGTCGCTGATGTCGCCGAGATCCTTGAAGGTCGCTTGATGCGCGGCATTGTTGACGAGAATGTCGACGCCGCCGAGATCCCGGACCGCCCGATCGACGACCTTCCTGCAATGCTCCGCAGACCTTAGATCGCCTTCGACTAGAACGGCCTTGCGTCCCTCCGCCTCGACGAGGGCCGCAACTTCCTTGGCGTCGTCGTGCTCATCGAGATAGGCGATCAGGACGTCGGAGCCCTCGCGGGCAAAGGCGATGGCGACAGCTCGCCCTATTCCGCTGTCGCCACCGGTGATGATGGCCCGCTTGCCGTTCAGGCGGCCCGCCCCTTTGTAGCTGGCCTCGCCGTGATCGGGGCGTGGGTCCATCTTAGCGGTCAACCCGGGCATCGGCTGCTTCTGACTGGGGTAAGGCGGCTTCGGATAGTCGGGCATCGGATTCGATCTCCGCGGGTCGAGAGCGCGACAACCGCCTGACGACAACCAAGGTTCCTAGCCCGTTGCCCGCCACTCTCCTCCGGACGCCGCCCGCGACGCGCTTGCGCAAAGTAGGAGAAAGAGAGCGCGCTCGGCCTTGTACCTAGCGCCCGCGCGACTGGACTCCGAGCCGGACATGACGACTTCGCCCGCGGCGGTGCAGACCGCCCACTTCCATCGGCTCCGCCCGCGACGCTTCAGCACGACGTCGAACCCCGCAAATCCATCCTCGCCGTCCGGAGTCACGCCGCCACCCTGTTCGGCAACCCACCCTGGAGCTGGTCGAGAAGCCGTTCCTCGCGCTCGATCCGGCTCAGGTAGAGCTGGCGCTCCCGCTCTGTCTTCGCGCTCGCCAGCAGCAGTCGATAGTGGTCGATCACCTTCTCGCTGCCGCGGATCAGCAGGTCCCTGACATCGGTCATGACGCCACCCCCGCGCTCGGCCTTTCAGGCAGGACAAATGCGGTGGGGAAGGTTTCGGAAGTCAGCGCCTCGAGCGATGCGGTCTCCTCGGAGAGGCGCCGTTCGATGAACTGGCGTTCGAGGTCCGAGAGACGGGTCTTCAGCAGGCTGCGATAGCGGTGGATGTTGTTGCGGTGCGCACGGCTACGGGCAAAATCTTCATCGAGCATCGTCGCCACTCCTGACGGTCTTCTTGTCCTTTTCAGCTGCGAGAAACGGGAAAACGAATTCCCCGTCGCAAAAATATTCGGCGCGAAACCGCTGTCAAGATGGCAGTGGTGCAGCGTGCGAATTCTTGTGCCACCGGGTTGACCAAATCACGTTGGCCCGAAAAAAAATTTCCGACGGTCCTCTTGAAACCTCTTGTCGTTTTTCTAATTCATTTTTCGCCGCGAGAGCGGTGCCAGACGCCTTCAAGGGTCCGGCTCGTGCGCCGGCCGGCGGGTCTCGGACAGCCGTCCTGCGCTTCTTGTAGGGCGACGGAGGGTTCGCGCCGCCGTCCATCACACCTGCCCCATTGAAAGGAGTGAAGGGAGGCCGACGATGACCAATGTCAGAACGAATTCCGGCGATCTCAATCCCCTCTTCCATCCCGCCGCGCACTCTGCGTCTCCGGACGACGTGCTGAACAACGAGACCCTCTCGGCTTCGGAAAAACGCGTCATCCTGTCGTCCTGGGCGTCCGACATGTACGCCGTCGAATCCTGTCCCGCGCTGCGCGAGATCCCCGACAGGGGACACGCCATCAGGCTCGCCGAGATCCTCTCGGCGCTGCGGCGCCTCGACGGCGAGGACCACGATCCGCCCCGCCCGGGCGGCGCCACAATGCGGCTGCGGCGGCCTTGGGCCGCCGCGTGGCGGAGGTCTGCGTGATGTTCACTCAGGCCGTTCTTGGAATGGTGCTGCTCAGCCACGTCTCGGCGGCATGGACCGTGCTGCTTCTGGCGCTTTTGTCCGGCTCGGCGGCACGATCGCTCGATCAAAGGTTAGCCCCGCGGGGCTGCCTGTCTCAAGGAGAATCAGCATATGATGCGAAACTATAATCGAGCCTTGACGGCGGCCTCGCGCCGGTGCCGAATTGCCCGAAAAGCGCCAGCGCCAAGCGCGTGATATGGAGCAGGAATTCTATAAAGGTTTGGCACAGCGCGTGCGCGACCTCGCAGACAGAGCGGACCCCTTTACCAGGCGACGCCTGCTGAAGCTCGCCGAGAGTTACGATGCGAAAGGGGGCCGCGCGGGCCAGGCCTCGCAGCGCGCCGAGCGCCCCCTGCCGGTGCCGCGCATCCCACCGACCTCGATCTTCACCGGGTCGGGAGAAGCCTAACCGAGCGCGCCAACGCGGCTTCTCTTCAACAGCACGCCCTCGCCCCATTTAGTTTAGCGGCCTGGCCTTAAAATCTTAGCGCTCCGAACAGGAAAAGTAGCGCGACGGTGACGATGGCTGAAACCACGAGCGAACCGAGACAGCCCAGCCGGTTGGAGAAGAACAAGAACATGCGCCCTCCCAGGTGGACGTCAGCCCTCGATCAGCGTGCCGATCAACGCGAGCAAAGCTTGGTGCTGCGGTCCGTTGCCCTCTGCACGGAGGAAATGCCCGATCTCGATCAGAGACGTCCGTCCCCCTGAGTTTGCGTTCGGCTGATGCTCGACGACCGGGCCTCCGGCATTCGGATCACGGACGAGCCGCCAGATGTCGCCGTTGGCGCTTTCGTAGAGTGTTCTTCCGGTCATGCGCATCAACCTTGGACAGGGGAGCGCGGTTCCTACCGCCTGCAGGAACTGCTTCTTCGCCACGGCTGTTAGTGGTCGCGGAGAAGAGAATGGACCTCCAGAACCGACCCAGGAAACACGCCAGCGCCGACGGCTGGAGCATCGCCACGGCGCTAGGGCTGCTCGCCGTAGCGTTCGTATGGGACCGCATGGCGCCCGCGCAGCCGAAGGAAGGCGGCGGCCTGGAGCCGAAGGAGGACCAGAGCCGGCACGCATCCCCCGCCAGCCTCGTCACCGAAGGCGGAGACCGCGGCCGGCACGCGACGTCGCCGTCGGACATTCCAGCGCGGGGTTGGAAGGACATCCTCTGGCGGGTCTACGGCAACATCGGCAACCACCGCATCCTCGCGCTTGCCGCCGGGATGACCTACTTCAGTATTCTCGCGATCTTCCCCGCGCTCGCGGCGCTGGTGTCCATCTACGGCATTTTCTCGGACCCCGGCAGCATCGCCAAGCATCTCGACGAGCTCGGCGGCCTCGTCCCGGGCGGCGCGATCGACGTGGCGCGCGAGCAGCTCACCCGCGTCGCCACCAAAGGCGACCGGACGCTCGGTTTCACCTTCGCGATCGGACTGGCGATCTCGCTCTGGAGCGCGAACGCCGCCATGAAGTCTCTCTTCGACACCCTGAACATCGTCTACGGGGAGCAGGAGAAGCGCGGCTTCCTCAAGCTGAATGCCATCTCTCTCGCCTTCACCCTCGCCGCCATCGGTTTCATCCTGCTCGCCTTGGCCGCCGTCGTCGCGGTACCCGTCGTCCTGCAGCACCTCTGGCTGTCCCACGCCATCGAGCTTCTAATCCGGATCGCAGTCTGGCCGGCCTTGTTCTTCGCGGTCGCGCTGGGACTGGCCTGTATCTACCGCTTCGGGCCCAGCCGCGAGGCCCCGCGGTGGCGGTGGATCACCTGGGGCAGTACGGTCGCGACCGTGCTTTGGCTCGCGGCGTCCGCGCTGTTCTCCTGGTACGCCGCCAACTTCGGCACCTTCAACCAGACCTACGGCTCGCTTGGCGCCGTCATCGGCTTTATGACGTGGCTCTGGATCTCCGCCATCGTGATCCTGCTCGGCGGCGAACTCAACGCCGAGATGGAGCATCAGACAGCACGCGACACCACGACAGGCGCGTCGAAACCGCTCGGCGCGCGCGGCGCGAAGATGGCGGACACGGTCGGCGCCGCACGCGCCGAGTCGTAGGCAGGAACTGCCTAAAGCTTCGCCGGTTCAAGACTCCTAAAGTGAATCGGAGTCCCCGCGTGCGCATCCTTTTCGTCGAAGACGACCCTCCGATCCGAGAATTCATCGTCGAAGCGTTACGCGAGGCAGGCTATGACGTCATCCACGCCTGCGACGGCGAAGAAGCGCTTGCGTGGTGCAACCGGACGGCGGCCGACGTTCTGGTCACCTATGTGAGGCTACCCGGAAAGATCGACGGCTGGCAGATCGCCGAACACTGCCGTCAACATCATCCGGAGTTGCCGGTGATCTATGCAACGGGCTTCTCTCCCGTGACGCCCCGACCGGTATCGAACAGCCTCATGCTGCAGAAGCCCTACCATCCGGAGCAGATTGTCGAGGCGGTAAGAGAGATGACGGCGGGACGCTGACCGAACTCGGACGAGCCGCCCCCGCCGTATCACGGGCCGGCTCTTCTCATGCGCGGGCCAACTCCGGGATGACCTCGCCTTGCGTCGCACGAACCAGGCCACGACCGACACCGCCAGCCACGCCAGCGAGGCGCCCGCAAATGCGCCGCCGACGCTTCGTTCGACTAGTAGCCAGAACACTCCGGCGAAAACCAGCATCCCGAGCGCACCGAGCGCCGCGCCGGCGGCGTCGAGCGCTGCGGCCTGTTGCCCTCGCCGCCTTCCCTCGAGTCCGGCCTCGCGCATGCGGCGGATCTCGTGCTTCTCGATGAGGGTGGCGCTGGCGCAAAAGATCGCTGGCAGCGCGAGGAATAGCCCGCCGATTGACGCGCCGAAGCGGCTGCTGACCAGGCCGGCGAAGACCGTCGCCGCGCCACCGAGCACGAAGCGCACCACGTATTCGTACCAGCGGCCCTCCCGCAGCGAGGAAGACGATAGTTCGATCGGCGTGCTCATGTCTGACCTCCCGCGGCCGCCCACAGGCCGAATGCCGCTGCGAGCCACACGACGATCGACAGCAGCGAGGCCGGCAGCGCACGCATGCGCGCCCGGATCAACAGCTGGCAGACGACGACGCTATAGATGCCGAGCGCGATGGCACCGGCCATCATCGAACGGGTCTGTACGGCCGCGTAGGATTCGCCGTGCTGATAGATCGCGATGCCGAGGGTGGCGAGCGCGACCGAGGGCGCGGCTCCGAACAGGCCGGCGAAGCTCTTCGGCCTCAGCATGTCTCCGAGCATCGCGAAGACGGACACGACGGCGCCACCTATTAGGAAGCGGACGACGTACTCGCTCATTTTGGTTTCTTCCATAGCTTGGAAAGCGCCCCCTCCCCGCCGTACACCGGGTCCTTGCGCGGGACAGGCACCTTCGGGATCGTCTTCAGAGCTTTCGGACGGTCCTCGACCTCCGTGCACTCGTCGTAGGTGCCGAGGGGCGGATAGGCGCCGACGACGAGGAAGTCCTTCTCCGCAGAGAGGCACTGATGTCCCGTGCCTGCCGGCAAGATCGCGACGTCGCCCACCTTCAGCATAAAGATCCGTCCCTTATTGCCGCCGAAGCGCACCCGCCCCTTGCCGCGCGCGATGCCGAGCACCTCGTGTATGCGAGAGTGGTAGTGGACGTAGTCGTAGATGCCGTCCCGCCAGGTTTCGCCCCAGCCGTTGGCCTCGAACAGATCCTCCATGACGGCCGCCGGATCATGCCCGTCGCCGAGATCGACAGCGCGCCGGTAGATGACGAGAGGCCAGCGCGGATGGTTCGGGATGAGACCGTCGTCCTTGAAACGAGCCGTCTGAGGCTTTCTTGGCCGCGCCAGGTCAGGCGCCTCCTTCTTTCCGGGTCGGCGCAGACCGGTCGCGCGCTGCACGTATTCCTTCACGTCCTCAAGGATTGGCATTGTCATCCTCCTTCGGTGGCGACATCGGATAGCCGGTCCAGAGACGCAGTAACCGCTCCATGATGACTCCGAGCGCGAAGCCCGCGATCACGTCGCTCGCCCAGTGCGCCAGCACTATGACCCGCGTCAGGGAAAGGCCGACCGCCAAGGTACGGATTAGTCGCCGCAGCAGAGGCGGCAATGTGCCCGCAGCGGATGCCAGTGCGCCCATGTGGAGCGCGTGGCCGGACGGAAATGCGTCCTCGCGCTTGCCGGAAAACGAGACCCCGTGCAGATGACCGAGCACCGTCGTGCGATCCGGGCGGGTCTGGTCGAAAACCGATTTCATACCGTGAGGCGCCAGGGAGGCTGCGACTGTGACCAGGAGAGCGTGGTTGCCCGCGCGCTGCAGCTGCTCCGATCTGCCCCTCGTCACGACCCAACCGGCGACGGCCAAAGCCAGGAGGATCTTTTCGTCGGCGCCCCACGTCAGGCCGCGCGAGACCCTCTCCGCGCAATGGTTGGTCTTACTCGCCACGGTCCGTGCAATGAGCACGTCAGGCTTGGTAGGTTTGACAGTGACCAGCGCCATCACCTCGATCCGTGACGGCGTCCGCGTAGTCGCGGACGCCTCGTTTGAATTGCCTTTGCCATCATAACGTCGGAGCAGGTTCCAGGTTCATCTGCCTGTCATGGAACCAATCGACCAGGCCAAGATTTGGAAAACGGGTACAATCGGGAAGAAGCGGAAATCGCAATGGCTCGCATCTAGTCGAGCGCTGGTGCTCGCGACCGTTTTCCTCAGTTACCCGCTGATCGGCGGGAAGAATTCCGGCTCCGTCCACGTCAACTCCGGTGTGAGCACCGAGCAGGCCGCGGCCGATGTCGGAGCGAAAGTCCTTCCTACCGATCCTAAGCTCAAGATCGAGCCCAAGTAGCTACCGGCTTGTCGACCCTTGCCCCCTACGTCGGCGCACTTGCCGCCTTTCTCGCCTCCCTGTCCTACGTGCCGCAGGTCCGGAAGGCTCGGCCACGCGGATCCACGGACGACCTCTCTCTCGGCATGCTCACGGCACTCACGCTCGGCCTGACGCTCTGGATCGTCTACGGCGCCATTAAGGGAGTTTGGGTCATCGTCGGCTCCAACGTGGTCGGCGCCGCCCTCGCCGGTGCCGTCCTCGGCTGCAAGCTCCGCGACCGCAAGTGCCACTCGCACAAGCGAGGAACCAAGCCCTAGCAGGTCCGTTGGGGCTGGCTTTCGAGGATGGGAGCGATGTCAAAAAAGGACGAGCTCAGGTACGGGCCCGTGGGCGCCGAGGCGATCCACCTCTGCGTCGATATGCAGCGCATGTTCGCCGAAGACACGGATTGGAAGATGCCGTGGCTGCCCCGCGTCCTGCCGAACGTCGTGGCGATAACGGCCGCGCACCCGGCGCGCACGGTCTTCACCCGCTTCATTCCGGCGAGCGCTCCCGGCCACGGCGTCGGCATGTGGCGCCGCTACTATGAGCGCTGGAGCTCGATGACCATCGACGAGATCGGTTCCGACATGATCGATCTTGTACCGAATCTCGCCCGCTTCGTTCCACCTGCCCGCACTTTTGACAAGTACGTCTACTCGCCGTGGATCGGCAGCGACCTGCACGCGCAACTGCGCGCCGCCGGCGTCGACACCGTGATCGTCACGGGCGGCGAGACCGACGTCTGCGTGTTGGCGACCGTGCTGGGCGCGGTCGATTGGGGCTTTCGAGTCGTCCTCATGACCGACGCGATCTGCAGCTCCGCCGACGAGACCCACGACTCCATGATGACCATCTACGCGAACAGGTTCGGGCAGCAGGTGGAATGCGTGACGACGGAAACGCTTCTCGGCAGCTGGCCGGGCGGCACCCGCACGGGCCTTCTGCCATGAGCGAGTCCTATCTTGTGCAGATCCTGCTACCGAAGGAGACGGGCAAGGGAGAAAAGATCCCGAAGGATTGGTTCGACGGGCTTCTGAGAGAGCTGACCGACAAGTTCGGCGGCGCAACGAGCTTCATCCGAGCGCCCGGCGAAGGTCTGTAGCGAAGCGGCCGCGGCACCGAGCGCGACAATATCGCCGTCGTTGAGGTCACGACGGAGCTTCTCCTCCCGGACTACTGGCGCGGTCTTCGCGAGCGACTGGAGTCGGAGCTCGCGCAGCATAAGATCGTCATCCGCGCCCAGGAAATCATCGCGCTGTGAGTCCTTAGGAACGCTATCCCGTGCCGGCTGTTTGCAGTGCAGACGCCACCCAGGAGGACACAATGGGCTTTTTCACCAGGGACATTAAAACGCTGAACGACCTCTTCGTGCATACGCTGCAGGATATCTATTACGCCGAGCAGCAGATCGCGAAGAACCTTCCGGACATGATCGAGAAGGCAAGCGATCCCGGCCTCAAGAACGGCTTCCAAACGCATCTCTCCGAAACCAATGGCCAGATCACCCGGCTCGAGAAAGTCTTCGAAATGCATGGCGTCGCGGCGAAGGGCGTCGATTGCCCCGCGATCGACGGCATCCTCAAGGAAGCGAGTGACGTCGCGGGCGACGTCGACGACAAGCAGGTGCTGGATGCGGCTCTGATTGCGGCGGCCCAGGCCGTCGAACACTATGAAATCACCCGGTACGGCACACTGATCGCATGGGCCAAGATGCTCGGCCGCGATGATTGCGCCTCCGTCCTGCAGCAGAATCTCGATGAGGAGAAGGCGACGGACGAGAAGCTCAATACGATGGCGCTGCGCAGCGTGAACCGGAAAGCCGCCTAGTCCGTTGGCAGGATTGAAGTGGAGGGTCGCCCGGAAGGCGGCCCTTGTTTTGAGCAGGAAAGCATGAGCCTTGAAGTATTAAGGACACTGGCAGCCGCCAAGACGATTATCGCTGCCGCCATGGTGGCGGCGAACTGGAACGCGCGCATCACCGTGTGCGGGTTCGCTCTCTTTATCGCCGCGTCTCTCGCATGGATCGCCGACGGGATAATTGAGCCGAAGAACTCGCTCATCATCCAGAACGCCGTTCTTCTTGTGATCAACGTACTGGCGTACGGCGCTGGCTACCGCGCGCCGACAAGGAAGCCGCCGCGTCTCAGCCTGCGGATCACGCGGCCCGGTAGAGAAGATCAGGCCTGCTTCCTGTCTGAAATGGCTCGGCGTGCGAGCGCGGCTTCTCCCGCCTCCGTCAAACCGCCGATCGATGTCTGCCCTTTTCTCGCGCAGGCGATGATGCTGTCGGCGATATGGCTATCATTGATGAGGCGGCCGTCCCATGCTTGCGACTAATCGGCATGCGCAACTGATTTACTTGTCGACGACCAAAGAAAAGCGGCGCGCGTTGCTAGCGGGTTCATGAAGGATCTATTCTTCGACTACGGAGCACTGATCTCGCCGCGCTTTCGCGCGGCATGGCCTTCTCGTTAGGTGCGTTACTATACAATGCAACCTCAGATACCCCATATTTTCATTTGTGGATGCGCGAATTTTCGGGGCGGTCGCTAAAGGCGACGATGGGAGGGATCGAGATCACCCCTCCCCGGTCCAAGCGCTTCAGGGTCGACGGCCCATGGCCGCCTTAATCCTGCGGCGCGCGGCTACATTGTTGGTATTGGCATTAGAGGCGCGAACTAAAAAGTCCGCATGCAGCCGGCACCAAGCCGGAAATGACGACGTCCGCCCAAATCGGCACCAGTTTGACGTCACGTCTGGATCAGCATCCCTGTAACTCAATACAGCCCGAGTTCAGGGTAGGAACGCGCGTCGACAAAGACATTGGCGGTCAGTTCAGAAACTTCACGGCCAGACGGCGCCCATCACGCCATACAACCGAGCAATCAATATCCAAGCCAGCACTTGGAACGCGCAGGCCGAAGGCCGCGGGTACGAAAGGCGCGTTATCGATCTGGACTATCGCAGAGGAATCCGTGAGGTGGCGGACCTTGCACCGCACAGGACTGCCGTCCACCAAGATCTGCGCAGCATAGACATTGCGCCGCCGCTCGCTCGCCACGTCTTGCTCCCCCGCTATAGCGGGGGAGACGTTGATCGGCGTTCCAGTCTCAAATGAGGCTAGACCATGGTTTCATTGCTAGGCGGCGAGCTTTTTCTCCATCGCAGTCAACGGCCAAAGCATTGTCCTGAGCGCGCACAGTTTTGCGCTCCCAGGCCTTGCCGTCGCCCCCGCCGTTCGCCGCAGCGATCCGTCGGGCTGTCCGGCCATCAAGGCTAGCCTCCAGTACCGCGAAGTGCTCGCCAAGCCCCACCCTCACCCGTGGTGCGTCCAAGCTGGCGACCAGCATGCTCTTTCGGGCTGGCTCTTCGTTTCGCCGGCCTCTGCGGGCCGATCGAGTGTTTGGATGGGGTGGCTTCAAACCCTCGGTCGGTTCGTCACCATACCGGTATGGGCACTTGCGGACGCGACGCCGCAGGTTTCCAAGAAGTGTCACCGGGAAAAAATAACCTCGAAACCTGCGGGATGACGCGCCCGATTGTGGGGCCGGAAGTTAAGGCCCACGGTGGGGGAGATCGAAATGGCCCCCTAGCCGGGGCTGATGCCAACCAGTCCGGCGGGCGGCAAGGTCGGTGAATTCGTCGGCCCGAATGGGGCCGTTGTCGTTTGCTGGTGTCATTTTGGCTCCGTGAAGTGCTGTTGGCCGTCTGCGCGGCTCAAGAGACGTCTCGGTGATCAGGCGCCATCCTCTAACTGGGCCTCAAACCAAGCATCGTATTCGGCTTGCTCCTCATCAACAGTCATCCGGCGCTTTGGTGATGGTGAATCGTCGACCGGTGCATCCTCGAAGAATTCCGGATGCGCCGCGTCCCATTCCCTTCGGCCAGCTTCACGTCGCCGCTCCCATTCGGTTGGCTCGCGTCGCGGCGCAATGGCTTCAATGCGCGCTTTGATTGCTGCCTCCTCGGCTTCAGTCAGCGGCTTGGACTCCGGCGCGGGCAACGGCTCCGGCTCGGGCTTCACCGGCAGCGGCGTCTCGTCGTCCGGCCGGGTTGCTGGCGCTTCAAAGCCGTCGCCGGTGATGACGATAGTCCGGCCGTGCAGCTCACCGGAGTCGGAGATTGTCTCCAGGCCGGCCGCGTGTACCAACTTGGCGAGCTGCTTCTGACCTGCGAACTGCGTTTCTGCGTCTGGATGCTCCAGCGTGATAACGTGCTGGTGCTGAATGCCCGCCTCGTCGGTTGCGGTAAAGTGCAACTCTGAGCCGCTGCCGACCTCGACGAGCGCGCTTGAGGTAACGCGGGCCGTTATCGGCGGAGCTGGCTGGCGGGGCTTGGCTGGCTTGGTAGCATTCGATTTCGCCTTGCTGCGCTCCGCCTTTTGGAAACCGCGTGGCGCGTCCTCGTCGTACCGCTCATCTTTCAACCACCGCGCCAGCGTATATCGCGGCGCATTCGGCTTGCCTTGCGCAGCCCATGACGCCTTCCAAGCCGCTGCGGCCTGGATGACGGCGGGGCGGTCTACCTCGGCCGGGAGCGCATCCCATGCCGCTTTGGCTTCCTTCTTGCCCTTGGCGTGGGCGTAGGCGCGCCAGAGCGCTTCGAAGGTTGGCCTGGTATCGGCTGGGGTTCCGGTGCGCTCATCCACCGCCGTCCCGCCCGCAGCGGTGGCCGCAAGGCCATCCGCAAGCGGCGGCGCCGTAGGCGCGGCGGGGTCAATCTCTCTTTCTGTAGACCCGTCTGTAGCCGGGTCCAGTAAGAGAGTCTTTGTCCCGGTAATCTGGGACGCTATTTCGCTTTGCGTCCCGGTAGAGTGGGACACCACTGTCCCAGTAGAGTGGGACGCTAGGGAAATCTCCGTAGCGTCCCGGTGATCTGGGACGCTAAGCGGTAAGGTACCCTGCGCGGCCAATTCCAGAACATTGAGCACAGGCACGTAGCGGCTGCCGCCACGGCCCTTTCCGGTGTAGGTACGAACGAGCCAGCCGCATTCAATGAGCAGCACAATGGCGCGCTGAACTGCGCTGCGCGACAGATGGCGAGCACCGTCCGGCGCGCGACCGCGCATTGTCTTGACGATATGCCTCACTGAGGCGAGTGCATCGCCGTGCTTAGCGTGCATGTACCAGCCGATCATGAACCGATAGACGGTGCGGGCTGGATCTGTGAGACGCAGGTCGTAATCAACGAGCTGGGCCATGCGGAACTGCGCCACCGGCCCGGCCATGTTCTCGATTTTATAGGTCCAGTAGGCGCGCGTGAGCGACTCGCCGCCTCGGCTAGGGGCCTCAGACGTTGGTGCTGGCATCGGCCGGAAGCTCCAAGAGTTTCGCAAGGGCAAGATCAGAAATCGCGCGGTTGAACTGCTCGCCAAAAGCGGCAGTTCGCTCGCTGAAGGCGTTGGGCGCAACGGTCCAAGACCTGTCGCCAGGGCGCTGCCGCAAAGCCAAGTTGTAGAGACGAAGGTGGTCGTTCAGCTCTAAGTCGAAACGGGCGAGCGTCGTCGATCCCGGAGGGCCGGGCCGGACGGATAGGATTTTCAAAGGAGGGATTCCCCTAAAGGGATTTGGGCGGGTATCTCGCCACGGCCGAGGCCGGTGCGCTCAGGCGGTTACAGCTCGTTTGCTGGCTGCCAGGTCGATGTACGCCGCCGCGAAAGCAGCCACGCATCCACGTCTTGTGCCGCGTATTTGATGGTCCTGCCGAGCTTAAAAAAGGCCGGGCCGGTACCAGCCATGCGCTTCTTGGCAAGTGTCGACTGCGACAGGCCGGTGATGGCCGCCACTTCATCCAATGTGAGGAGGGTCACGAAAGACTCCCGAGCGGGGAGAAGTAATCAGCGCCCCGGCAATCCAGTCAGCGCGCCGGAGTTGCCGCGCGTGGCGCTGCATTCCGATATTATCTAATTATCGGTCGAGCGGCCCGCCTAACAGGGGCGGCCGAAAAAAGAATGAGCAGTAGCGGGCGGCTATTTGGCGTCGGGTGGCTACCCGGTGGCGACTCGCCCAGAATCTCGATTTCAGACTTCCCGCTAAGCCTTTGAGGTTATTGGTCGGAGCGAGAGGATTTGAACCTCCGACCCCTAGTCTCCCAGTGATGCAATTTCGGTTTCTCGCGGATGCTCAGTAAGTCTCATTTGTTCTCAGAAGTACCTGTAACGTAACGATTTTTCGCGTCTCGGCTTGTATCGGAAGTTCTCGTCGGATATCCTTTTATCCGATGCAAAAGTTTCCCAGGGTTTCCCGCCAGGCGCTGACGGACCGCTTTGTGAAGGCGCTTAAGGCGCCCGACGGGCGTATTGAGATCGGAGACGCCAGGTGCCGGGGGCTATCCATCCGCTGCACCTCAGCCGGCATCAAAACCTGGACGTTTGCCTATAAGCTGAGCGGCCGGATGCGCCGGATCACCCTGGGGGAATACCCCGATCTGGGCCTGAGCGAAGCCCGCGAGCAAGCCGATGAGCGGCGCCGCCAACGGAACGGCGGGAACGATCCTCGCGCCGTCCAGGATGCTGAGCGGGCTGCGCAGGCCAGGGCGATTTTGACCTTCGGCGAGCTGTGCGACCGGTACATCGCGCATGTCAAAGCTGGCGGCAAAATCAGCTGGAAGACCGACGAAGGATATCTAAAACGGCCGAAGGCCAAGTTCGAAAAGCGGCCGGCGGTCTCCGTCACCAAACGCGAGTTGATGGACTTCTTCGAACAGATCGCCCGAACGTCGAAGTCCAGCGCGAACCGGACCCAGTCGACGGTTCGGACCGTGTGGGGCTGGGCCGCGGAACGCGATCACATCCCGATGAACTTTCTCGCTGGTCTCAAAAAGGTCGGAGGTAAGGAAACCGAGAAGGATCGCGTGCTCACGGTGGATGAGCTTCGGGCCCTCCTCGGCGCGCTCAGCGATCCCGACGTCGAAGCCACCGAAACCGTTCGCCTGGCACTCAAATGCGTTCTTCTGACTGCCCAACGCCCCGGCGAGGTGGCAGGGATGATGCTGTCAGAACTCCACGACCTCGACGGCCCCACTCCCCACTGGATCATCCCCAGGCTTCGCACGAAGAACAAGAAGACCGAGCACACGGTGCCTTTGTCGCCGGCGGCCGTCGAGCTGATCCGGCAAGCGCTCGAGCTGAGCGGCAAATATGCGAAGGGCCTGAACGACAAGCCGGTCTTCGCGAGCCGGTTCGAAAAAGTTACCGCCCTCGCCCGCCACTCCCTCAGCCAGGCGGTTAGGCGGATCCTGGACGATAAGCGTTACAAGGATACCTTCGCGAAGTTCACACCGCACGATCTGCGGCGAACCGCTGCGACGCTTGCGCAGTCGTTGCGCATCCAGCGCGACTATGTGAAGGCGCTGCTGAATCACAAAGACGACGATGTGACCGCCATCTACGCGCGTTGGCACATGTTCGATGAGAAGCGCGAGGCCGCACTGGCAATTGAAAGCGCGTTGTCATCCCTCGCGATTAGGTCGCTGGAATTGGCGGCTTGATTCAGCGTGCCGCGCGATCAAAATGTAAATCCCGCGCTAATGGCTATCGGTCTCCGAACTCGTCTCGATAAGGCCCCTTGCGCATCTCACGAAAAAGTGAGAACCTAGTCTTGTAAACGTTGCGCAACGGAGACGGACGCGACGTGGAGCGAGGGACACGATCCCCGGCTGTGTAGCGGCGAACACCCGCAGGTATTACCGCAAGGTAGGCCGTCTGCTTTGGCAGACCCCTGTACGCGCTTAAAATAATTCGATCCGACCGCGCGCTCGGGCTCCAAGATCCAATCGATTGGAGCAAAGCTGTGTCCAGAATTCAAAGCCGCCTTCTGCCAGATTTTCCAAATGAAAACCGCCTTGGTGACGCGCTTCTTTTCCGCGAGTTGCTCGGGAATCCCGGACGAAGCACTTTCGCGCGATACCTCCAGTTGGGTTTGATCCCTCCTCCCGACAAGAAGCTCGGAACCTTGAATCGCTGGTACGAAACCACGATCGCGGCCGCGGTCGAGGCGCTGCCAACCGCACGATCACCAAAGGGTGCAGAGCGCCCCAACGAAACGGCGGTGGCGTGATGGCACTTGGGCTCATCCCAGAGACCCGGCCCGACAACATCATCTCATTTCTCGAGAACGGAACGGCCTGCGTCATTTTCTTTCCATACGCGTCAGAACTCACCGAATCCGAATGGAAGAGGATCGACGCCGCCCCTCGCATCCGGTTCTTTGTGTATGCGTGTTCGGACGCACAGGTGCCGCCGGGGCAATCCGGAGGTGGCCGGAAATTTGAAGACTACTATCCTGTTGCGAGCGTGCGATCTGCGGTCGACAGATCGACGTACATGTCTTCCGAGATCCTGCCCGTCCGAGAGCGTTCGCGCGAGGGGCTGATCGAAGCGCTTATGAACCTTGCCGTAAAGGCATGCAGCGACGATCACCGCTGCGCTGTTCTGACCGTGACCGATCGCCTGTCCCTTGTCGACGATTACGCGGTTTATCGACCGTCGCCCACCGTTCGTGTCGCCTCACCAATTTCTGTTGAAGAAGACGTGGACGCGTGAGCGCCCGCGACGATTAGAATGCCTGCCTTGCTGTAGCGGCCTTCTGGCCGCGGTGGTTCGCAACCGCGCCAACGCTCGACGAAATGTCGAGCACCCGACCATCAGTTACCGGGTTGCCGAGCTGCTTCGCTTAAAGCGAAAGCCCGGTGGGAGTGACCAGCTCCGAACCGGGCTTATAAGGTTTTGCAAGTGCTCAATATACATGAAGACAACCCGCAACACAACGTTGCGTGGAGCCTGCTGCCCGCGCTCCTGATTCCGCAGAACGGCACCTCCCTTCACACGATCACAGCACCCGGCGGCGTTAAGGTGTTGGCCAACGTCGACATGCGCACCGGCTGCGGGCTTCCACGCCGCGCGCGGCGCGTCGCGAGCGCAGCGCACGACGTCTGCCAGGTGTTCGTTCACGCCGACATCCGGGAGGCAGACGGGACGCTTCCGGCAATACCTGATTTTCATGCGCCTACGCTGCTGTGGGCCGTCGAGAACGCAGAGCAAATTGCACTGTGGTGCGAACGCGGCACGAGCCTCCATCCTGAAGTAAGCGCATGGATAGTGAACGCGGCATACCAGCGGTCTCGCTTTCAGACTGCTGTCAACGCCACGCCAGAAAGCGCCGCGAGCTGGCTCGCGTACATCAACCGCTGGAAGGGCAAGGATGCTGAGGTCCGAGTGTTCGGACCGGAGGCGCGCCAATGACCGCCACCTCGATGTCCAAGTTGGATTTTGCGCTCGATATCGCAGCGCGAGGTCTTCCCGTGTTCCCGCTCAAGCCGAATTCAGAGGATTCCTTGATCCCGAACTGGCGAAAAGTAGCAACAACAAATCCCTATGAAATTCGGGAATGCTGGAAACTTTGCCCTCAGGCGAATATCGGGATTTCAACGAAAGGCCTCTTGACCATCGATATCGATGAAGACTGCGGGCCCGAGTCCATCGCCAAGCTGAAAAGCATCTTCGCTGAACACTCCGCCCATCCCTGGCAAACCCTCGGCTGTGCGAGCATCTGCACCCGCGAACAGAAAGGCAAAGGCGCTTTCATGACCTACGCCTTACCGCCGGGCGCCACCGTCGAGACAGCAATCGATTTGCTTGCGCCAGGTATTAGTGTTTTCGGGAGCAACGATTTCGTCGTCGGCCCCGGCTCGACGATCAATGATACTCGGTGCGAGTTTGTCCCCGGCAATGCCAAGATCGAACCCGCACCCTCGTGGCTTTTGGAGCTGTGCGGCGTCGAGCTGCCTGCAGAAAGCAAGCCAATGGACGTTGTGGCTCTGAAGAAACCCACGCCAGTGGCGCCGACGTCGGCACCCGTCAAAACAAAATTGGACTGGGCTCTCGAAGCCTCGCAATATATCCCGGTGCACCCGTTGCGCTGGTACGTCGACCCCGGCCGGCGCGCTTCTCAACAAGAACGAGACGCAGCTGTGACGGCGGCGAAGACTCCCTTGCTGGGCGACTGGCCGAACCTCGCGACGCAGGATCCGGAGCAAATTCGGAAATGGTGGGCGCAGTGGCCGGACGCCAACATCGGCGGGGCAACAAATGACTTCCTTGTCGTCGACATCGATCCGCGCAAAGGCGGTGACCAAACCCTTGAGTTTCTGAGACTCGTTGAAGACTTTCCCGAAACTGCGACTACCAACACACAGGGCGGCGGGCAGCATCTACTCTACGTCGCACCGGGTGGTAGACCGCTCAAAGGCGGCAACGACAAATTGGGTCAAGGCATCGACGTTAAAGCCGCCGGCGGTTACGTTCTAATGCCAGGCAGCACAATCGACGGTCGCGCGTACACGCGAGCCGACGATAGACCGATGGCCTTCGCTCCGCGGTGGATTGTCGAAGCGTGCAGTGTAGCCAAAGCAAAAACAAGCGCCGCCAGCAAACGGATCGTTGAGGAAGATGACATCGCGATCGAATTAGCAACTAAATGGATGGTCGATCGCGCACCAGTCGCAGAAGAAGGTAATAGAGACAACACCGCACACAGTGTTGCGGCCGGTTTGTACGACTACGGCGTGACATATCCAACCGCGCTCGAGCTCATGCTCGAATGGAATGATCTGAAATGCTCACCTCCGTTGGATCTGGAGGACATCGAACGCGTCACTGGGTCGGGTATCAGCAGTCGGGAAAACGCAATCGGCTGCAAGCACCCGTTGGCGCCAGGCTTCGACGCGGTCGAGATCGCGGAACGGGTATCGGCGGCGGCCGGCATTCCAACCGCGGTCACAGGCGATGCAGGAGCATGGGAGAATGAGCCCAACGCGATCTTCGTCGACCACCTGAAGCCCGTGGACCTGCCTGCCGGTGTTCTTCCGGAACTGGTAGAGCAGTTCGCGCGCGACCGCGCCCGCCGCCTAGGCGTGGACGCCGGCGCGCCAGCCGCCGCATTGGTGACCGCACTCGGTTCACTTGTACCGGCCGGCAACCGTCTGCAGATGCGCCAGCTTGACACGGAGTGGACCGTCAAGCCGATACTGTGGACGGCCATCATCGGCCCCCCTGGCTCGAATAAGTCGGCAACCATCAACGCCGCAATGGGACCGGTACAAAAGCTGCAGAGCGCATGGCGGAAATCGTTTGCGGCCGACGAGCACAAACGCAAGGCTGACGAGACGCGCCGCGCAACAGCTGAAAAGGCAAACAAGGCAAAGCCGGAAAGCACTGACAAGGTTTTCGAGGGCGAAGCCGAACCGGCTAAGCCCCGATTCAGGCAGAAGATTTACAACGACGCGACGACGGAAGCACTGGCCGTCGCGCTGTGCGAGAACCCGGAAGGGCTGCTGTATCACGCTGACGAACTTGCGGGCTGGCTGGCCGGCATGGACGCATATCGTGCCAAGGGCGGAAAAGACCGCGCTTTCTGGCTGCAGGCCAAGGAGGGGGTGACTTCACCGTCAACCGGAAACTGTCGGAGCGTATCTGCGTCGAAAACTGCGCGATCTCGGTCCTGGGCGGAATTCAGCCCGACAAGATCAAGGCGTTGAAACTTGGCATGTCGGACGACGGGTTGCTACAGCGGTTCACCCCCATCAGCATCCACCGGTCCGGAAACGGCGCCGACATCGCCCCAGACCTTGCGACCGGGGAGCGACTGGCGAACGCTGCCAACGCGATCGCAGATGCGGCCAATGGCACGCTGTTCCGATTCTCACCGAAAGCTGATGCGGAGCTGCACGCGGTCGAAGCGTTCAAGGCCAAAGAGATCGCCCGGCCTGATGCCTCCCCAACGCTGCGCCAGTGGCTCGACAAGATGCCCAACGAGTTCGGTAGGCTTTCCCTCGTTTTCCACTTCATCGAGCATTACGGGGCTTCTGGCGCCGTTGCAGATACCCTACCGGCCGCCGTCATCGGTCAAGGCACTGCGGAACGAGCGCGCCGGTATCTGACAGAGTTCGTCTACTCCCACGCGTTGACGTTCTACCTGAAAGATCTGGGCGCATCCACAATGGACGAACACGCCCTCTGGGTCGCCGGCTTTGTGCTGGCGCGCGGGTTGGCTGCCATTTCGAGCCGGGACGTTTATCGCGTCTACCCCGCGCTGAAGTCCCCAGAGAAGCGAAGCCTAATCGTGGCGACGATGCGCGTCCTGGAAATGCACGACTGGGTTAAACCGGCCCACATCGATCGACATGGCGTCGAGGACCGTTGGACCGTTAATCCGGCTGTACACGACGGTCGTTTTGCGGAAATCGCGGCAACCGAACGCCGTCGGCGGGACGGGGTGCAGGAAAGCATCAAGCAGGGCGCAGCGGCATGATTGTCACCGTTGTCACCGGCTGTCACCGCCTTCCCAGACAGTCGCGGCGTAACGGTTTGTCACCGTTGTCACCGTCTGTCACTTGCGCGCGTGAGAACCTTAAAAGCCCATCTTCTAATAATAGAAGCCAGGGGCCCACTGGCCGTCTTTCCTGCAAATTCCCTCAAGTGACAACGGTGACAACCGGTGCAGTCCTTGAGCGATGCCAATTATGCCAACGCTGGCCGATTCCAGAAAAGGAAAGCCGACTCGCCACCGGCACCCACGAAACCGATCCACCTTCGAGACTCTCAACATGCAGCGAACAACACCTTCCACCACTGGCAGTAAATTCACCGTTCGCGGCCAGGTCTACGTCCAAACTGGCGCGTTCTTTCACACCATAAGCAACGACCGCGAGGTTAGGGTCCTCGAGCTCGAAACGACCTGCCCGGATTGTGCAGGACCGTTCCAGGTCACGGCGTCAATGCGCCAGATCAAAACTCGGCAGCTTGTTCGGCGTTGCCCGACGTGTCGCAAGATCCGGAGCGGCCCCGTGTCGATCGCCAAGCCGGTTACGCGCAACACCGTCAAAAAGAAAGCCACTGGCCGGAAGATGTCAGCAGCGGACCTAGCCGGCCAGCTGCGCGACGCCTCTGGCTCGTTCGATTAGGACGGAGCGGTCAACGTATCGTCTTGTTTTTTAATTTTGCGAGCTATCCTTTTTATCCAACTGCGGCTTTTGTGTCGGTTGCCGGCCGTCAACCGCGATTTGAATCGCTGGATAAATCGCACCACAACATAGGCCATAGGCATGCCTGCTTTCGATTTACGACTCCCGGCAGACCCGGACGAATGGCTCGCAAATATTTGGCGCCTGCTCGATGAAGCCGACCAAACGTGGCGGTTTACTAAAAAGGGCGATAAGCGACCGCTCCAGGACGTCGCGAAATCCGTGGCGAGTAAGAAACGCATCAAGGCCGAACGACGACAAGCCGTTACGGAACAGATCCTGACGGCAGCGCGGAAACGGGATCTATGCCGCGCGCTGCCGGGTCAGTCCATCGCTGATCGCATGCTGCGCGTTATGCGGCCAGGAGAATGGCTCGGCATGGGCGACATTGCGCGCATGGCCGGGATCCACAAAAGCGGCCGCGGCAAGGTGCATCAAGTCTTGCTGCGCCGGGGATGGGTCGAGAAGGCTCGCAATCCGGCATACCAGGGGATCCTAGACCCGTGGCAGATTAAGGCCGGCGCCGAGCCGGAGCCGCTGCACCTGTTTCGATTGACGGAGTTGGGTGAACGGATCAAAGCCGCCTTGCCGAAGTAAGGGCCGGCCAGGCGAGATGGCACCTATTCGCTGCGCTGACCAAACACACGCCAAACGGCGCCGAACACCAACAGGATGCCAAAGAAGACACCATGGCCGTATCCACTGGCGGAGCCATCGTCTCGCCAGAGATGCGGCACGTTGTAAATCAACATTGTGATGCCAAGCGCAGCCAAAACGGCGGCAAGCTTCATTTGTGTCCCCCGCAGGCTGGACGCGAAACCCGCGCCACACTGGCGCGGGGCTCGTGTCGTGCTCGTTCAGCTATTCCGCTTCTTCTTGCCGGCGGATCTCTTCGTCTTCACTGCCGACGCGCGCTTTGCCTTGTAAGCCTCAAGGCCCTCTAACAGCAAAATCGCGACTTCCATTGGCACCAAGCCCTCTATCTCCGCAAATCCACCGGGCTCGATCTGGGAAAAGCTAAAGGTTGGCGGGAACGTCGACCAGTCAATTTTTTTGACTTGAGGCATCTCTTCCTCTGCTTTTTTCACAACTCTTGGGACGAACGGAATGATGTTGGACATGGTGTGCCTTTCCGCTTTCGGGCGGGGATGAGGTGAACGGTCCCGGTGCGAAAAGACCCGCACATGGTCCGCAGCGCTTTTGGACTCTCGTCTTGGACATGTCGCTGCCACCGGGACTCTGAATTTGAATACGCGTGCTACGTCGGGTTTTCGGCCCGCACGCAAAGAATGCGCCGAATCCGCACTAAGTCAATAAGCCTTTGATATCATTTGTCTTTTTCTCTCAGTTTTCTACACGCGCGCCAGAGAAATGCCACCCAGCTCAAAAGCTTGCGTCGCTTGTCTGAGCGAAAAATTCTTTTCGAACTCTACAAAGCCCGACATGGGAGGCCCTACAGCGGCACGCTATGCAGCCCCATACGGAAAACCCTGCAATGCTCCGGGGAGTCGCGACTCTTGTATTTGCTGACGATTTTTGTAGCCGCTTTTCCTATACGCAAACCATTTGTTTTTCGTATGCCTGTCGCGTATCCTGTGCAATGGACGAACAGCCTCAGGAGCCAGCCGTGAAGAAGGTGGCAATCTATCTGCGAGTGAGCACCGACAGCCAGACGACAGCAAACCAGCGCCGTGAGCTCCAGGCAGTCGCGGCGCGCTCCGGCTGGGAAGTGGTGAAGGTCTACGAAGACGCCGGCATCAGCGGCGCCAAGGGTCGGGACAAGCGCCCCGGTCTCGACGCCATGATGAAGGCGGTTAACGCGAAAGAGTTCGATATGGTCGCCGCCTGGTCCGTCGACCGTTTGGGAAGATCGCTGACGGATCTGCTCGCCATTCTCCAGGCGCTCCGTGACAAGGGCGTCGACCTCTTCTTACACCAGCAAGGACTCGACACCTCGACCACGGCCGGGCGCGCGATGTTTCAGATGCTTGGCGTCTTCGCTGAGTTTGAACGCGGCATCATTCGCGAAAGGGTCAATGCCGGCCTTGCGCGAGCCAGGGAGAAGGGCACACGCCTTGGCCGTCCGCGTACGCCCGTATCGGTCGAGAAGCGCATACGCAGCCTGCGCGCCAAAGGCATGGGCGTTCTCAAGATCGGTCGCACCCTGGGCGTCGGCACTAGCGTGGTGCAACGCGTTGTCGACGCCATGTAGTTGCCGCCGGCGGCCGCCCCCACCCCCGCCCCAGGCCCCCCTCGATGGTGTCCAAGACCGCGGATTGCCTTCCGACTAGTGCGCGATTTTTTGAGATTCAAGGTCGCAAGTCGAGAATGGTGGGCGGATTTCCGCTTTGATTTGCATATCGGACTCAAATTGAATAGCGAGTGGAGTCCGAAAAGGGCCGATATTGTTGCAAAAGTCGATTTTCGCCGATGACCAAAATTCTGCGGGCCGTGGACGCGACTTTCGCGTACAAGATGCGAGGGACCTCACGGCCTCACGCAAAATTCACAGGCGACTTCGGTAGCGCGATTGAGGTCATACGAATCAGCGATCGCTCGCTGCTTAGTGTTTTCGCGAAAAATCTTGAGCCCTGCAACTTTCGACTTTTGCAACACAATCGGCCAGAAGCCGAAGTGGACGTTTTGGGGCTGTTCGGTGCAAACGGACGTCGCTTGTCCGTCAATCTGTGAGGATGCGATGGTTCGTGGCGGCTTGAAATCAAACTAACGCGAGTTTTGCAACTACCGCACGGACAGCTTAGGTTTCTGCGCCTCTTCGATATGCCGCCGCTGATCGAGAAACGCCTGGCTGGACCGGGTCTTGTACAAGTCCAGATTCTCAGTCTCGTCGGGCAGCAGTGTGATCGCCTCATCGACATAGGTCAGCCGGTGCGGATCCGACTTGACCTTGCGCGCCAGCCGGTGGAGGCGCAGCGCTAGCGATGCCCATTGCGCGGCCTTCACGACGGTCTCGGCGGCATAGCGCGGATAGAACGACCAGGCCGGCTCGACCGGCAGATGCGGACGCCGCTCGTCGCGGCTCTTGAGCCGCAGCACCCCCCCTTCGAGCGGATGGACCCGCTCGATGGGATGGTAGCCTTTGAAATAAAGCGCGTAGGTCCCGATCTTACCGACATTGTTGCCCATGGCCGCGGCACGCCGCATCAGGGTCTCGATGTGCTCCCAGCTGTAATAGGTGTTCCAGGCGAGCTCGCAGGCCCGCTCCCAGTCCGCCTTGGACATGGCGGGGTGGTCGACCGTGACGTGGTCCAGGTCGTATTTGTTGAGGTCCGTATCCATCGCGACGCCCTTCATGTAGAGCGTCTTGTGATCCTCCGAGCCCGGCAGTGGTGTCAGGAAGAAGAACTCCAGCATGTCGATCGGCAGCTCATGCTTGACGATCTCGATGTCGCGAACGATCGATTCCGGTGTGTCGTTGGGAAAGCCCAGAATGTAGCCGCCGACGGTCATGATCCTGGCCTTCTTCCACGCCAGCATCATCTCGCGATAGTCGGTGATCTTGTTCTGCCGCTTCTTGGCGCCGAGCAGACTGTCCGGGTTGATGTTTTCGAGGCCGATGAAGCATCGCCGGACGCCGGCCTTGGCGCATTTCTCGATGAAGTTCGGCAGTTTGTGGCAAAGCGTGTCGACCTGGATCGTGAAGCGGAGGTCCCAGCCCTCCTTCTCGCGCAGCGCGATGATGCGGTCGAGCAGGCTTTCCCAATCCTTGTTGCGCGCAAAATTGTCGTCGGTAAGGAAGAAGGCGAAGACGCCTTGGGCGACGTTGGCGCGGATCACGGCCTCGATGTCGTCGGCGCTGCGGCGCCGCGACTTGCGGCCCTGCACGTTGATGATGGTGCAGAACGAGCACTGGAACGGGCAGCCACGCCCGGCGTCGAAGCTCGTGGTGTGGCCGATAACCCGCCGGATCTGCTGGCGGGGAATGATCGGCAATGGCTGGCTCTCCAGGTGCGGCAGATCGTCGATGTAGTTGTAGAGAGGCTGCAATCGCCCGGCGGCCGCGTCCCGCAACAGCCCCTCCAGCCGTCCCTCGGCCTCGCCTGCGAAGACCGACACACCGAGGTCCATCATCTCCTGAACGCCGGGATCGCGCTCCGGCAGCATCGAGAGGGTGCCGGACACATGGAAGCCGCCGATCGCAACGTGGATTCCGAGCTTGCGAAACCGTCTCGCCAGATCAAGCGATCGGGGAAACTGGTTGGACTGGACTCCGACCAGCATCACCATACCGGAATCCGCGGCCTTGATTGCGCGCGCCAGATCCGCGACACGCACCTTCCAGTTGGTCTCATCGATGGCGTCGATCTCGATGTCGAAATCGGGCCCGAGAACCTGGCGTTCATGACAATCGAGCGCGATGCCGTAAAGGCAGGCCAATGAGTTCGAAGGCAGGCCGCCGCGCCACCATCGAATGACGTAGCCATCGTCGTCGTAATGGGACGGCTTGATCAGAACAAGCCGGAAACTCCTGCTCTTGCTCATAAGCAAGGGGTAGCTCGATGTCGGTCATAGGCCAACTGCTTTTCGCGAGGTCCTCGCAAAAAACGACGAACTGTGGCACGAACAACATCCTATCCGAGTACCTCGGCTAACCGCACACGGCGCAATGTTCGGCACAAACTGGGGTGCGCAGTCGCCAGTTCGTCATGCGCCAGACGTCCGTTCCGGGTCATTCTCGACCGAATTGCGTTGTCCGCGTGATGTCCGGTTAAGCGCCGTTAGCGACCGATGGGCTGACTGCGGTCGCTCACCACGCCACCCCCGGCGGGGGAGCCGAACCGCGAGGGCAAAAGGCTCGTACCGCGGCGGCGCTAGCGCGAGGCTTTTTTCAGTTTTCGGGTTGGAACGCGATGGACCCTAACGTTTCCTGATGAGCTTTATGGCATGGGCGCGTTAGAGTGGAGCGTAACGGTTAAAATCGATCAACGCATTGCAATGGTCGAGCGTTTTCATTGCGACCTTTATCGCTTTGAGATACCATAAGGCACTGGCTGATTTAGTCGCGTCGCCGGCGGCGTCCCTCCTCTCGAGGATGCCCCGTGTCACAGCCCCCGCCGTATTCCCCACAACACGCGTTCATTTCCGATTCCGCAACGTTGGCCAATTTTCCCGGTCAGGCGCTCGACGTCGAATTCAACAACGTCAAGACTACCACCGACCAGATCCGGACTAACGTCGCGCTGATCCAGCGCGACGATGGCGCCCTGGCCAACGGCATCGTCACGTTTGACAGTCTTTCGGCCGCCTTGCAGAGCAACGGATTGTCGCCGGCGAACGCGTGGGCGACCGGTGTTTCTTTTCTGGTCGGCAACAGCGTCGTCACCAACAGCAATCTGTACCGCTGCGTCGTCGCGCACACGTCCGGCACGTTCGCGACGGACCTCGCAGCTGGGAAATGGGTTCTCGTCGGCGCGCTAGTGGCGGGTCCGAAGGGCGAAACCGGCGCCGCGGGTGCAACTGGCGCCGCCGGTGCAACTGGCGCAACCGGTCCACAGGGCATTGGCTACGGCGGCACGTCGACAACGTCGCTTTTGATCGCCAATTCGACGAGCAAGACGTTCACGACCCAGGCCGGACTGGCCTATCAGGTTGGCTCGTATGTGCGCGCATCGTCCATGGCGAACGGCGCAAACTTCATGGAAGGCGTGGTGTCGGCATATTCCGGCACATCGTTGACGATCGCCGTGACGACCATCGGCGGTTCCGGCACGTTCGCAGATTGGGGCTTTGCGACCGCGGGCGTACCTGGCAGCGCGACGACGATCGCTGGCAACAGCGGCCCATTCACGCTGGCTAACGGCATCAGCAACACAGGCAACCAGATTGAATTGACCGCTGCCCGCCGCACGCTGCCGACGACGCAGGTTTTTACCAGCGGCTCGGGCACCTACACCACACCCGCCAACGTCCTCTGGATCGAAATTGAGATCATTGGCGGCGGTGGCGGCGGTGCCGGCTCCGGCACAACCTCGGGCAACGGTGGCGCCGGCGGTGCGTCGACATGGGGCACAGGCCCCTTGCTCAGTGCCACCCCAGGTAATGGAGGAACAGGCAGTGCCGGAGGCTCCGGTACGACTCCTTCCGGCGGGTATCTGAATCTTCCTGGTAACGCGGGTCAGGCGGGATCTGGCGTAGCTACCGCCAACCCTGGCGGCGATGGGGGATCGGGCCCGCTGGGTGGGGCTGGTAAGGGCGGCGCAGCTGGTGCGGGGCCCGGCGCGCCCGGGCAAGCCAACACAGGCGGCGGCGGTGGCGGCGGCGGCGCCAACACCACGCCGAACAGCGGGGGTGGCGGTGCAGCCGGTGGCTACGTTCGGGCCATCATAAATTCACCGAACGCGACCTATGCCTACGCGGTTGGGCCGGGAGGCTCGGCAGGCACGAGCGGCACAAGTGGTGCCGCTGGTGGCGCGGGCGGCTCTGGTATCATCATCGTTAGGGAGCACTACGGATCATAACTGCCCAATACCTGCGTCAACTGGTGTTTGGGTCGCCAGTGATGAGCGCGCCGCCGGAACACCTAGCCAAGATCGTCATAAGCTACATCACGAAGCAATAGCGAGCATACCATGACTGAATTCTTCACACACAACGCTCCCGACGCCGCCGAAGAGGATAGCATTTCGGGGCCGCCGGGAACGTCCATCGCCGACAAACTTCGCCGGGCCGCGCTGCTGATGTCCATGACGACGCAGAACCTTTGGCGGGATCCGATGCACACGCTGATTCCTTGGACGCGTGCCATTGGTACCCTCGGCCCGGAAATTGCGACTTACGCCGCCAATCGCGCGCGACACAGCGCAGGGATGCCCGCCATCCCGTCGCAAAGTTCAGACAATGGCCCTGCCGGGCAGTATGTCGGGCCGAACGACATGACCGCGCACTACCTCTCACCGGGCTACATCCCGCGGCAAGACTGGCAGAACGCGGTTCGGCAGGATCCTTTCGCGGGTCTGTTGGGGCCGATGCAGAAGCCGACGCCGAGGCAACCGGAGCCCGCATCGGGTTTCTGACCATGGCGCTACTGCTCCACCGGTAGGAGGCACAGATTGAAGGCGAGCCTGTGGATTGCGCCGCCGCTGTTGCGGCAGATTGAACTGTAGCGGCAAGCGCGCGAAGCGCGTGTCATACCGAGGCACGAATTTGCCAAAAAGTTGGCCGTCGTTGCTCCAGGTACAACAGCGATGGCCGCCTCCTCGGCCTACGAGCACAATTTGCTTGAGCAGCATAGGCCCGTGCCATCGACCTGCCCTTTTATCCCTTCGATGACGAAGGGCATGCATCAGTTGGGCAGGCCGTTATCACAATGCTTGAAGAGCGCATCTTAAAACTTGAAGGTCGAAGTTTTGCCCTAACTTCAACTGTCAAGTCCCTAGTTTGCGACGACCCGAGCATGGCGCCGAAATTCAAGCAGTATCTCGTCGCCAGCCAAGGCACTTTGATGGCGCGATCAAATCCGCGCCGGATAAAGCCACCGAGACGTTCGTCAGAGCGGCGAGAGATCTCGTGTCGGAACTCCTCGCCGAAGAGGCGAACTTCGCCGCTCCTAGGCTTGAAGTTATCCCTGGCGGCAAGTCTGGCGATTAGTTGCATTCGGGTGCCTCATCGACTTTCGGCGATCCCTCGGCTGTGGGGAAGTAGCGCGCCGCGCTATCGCTGATTGCAGAATCGCCGGTACTCTCCAGCTAAAACCGGCCGCAAGTCCTCGCGCCGCCGGGTAAGGAGGCGTTATGGGGCCGTACCAGTCCGAAATCCGCGACAGCCAAGTCCGCGAGCTGTTGCAGAAGGTCAAAGCAAATAACTACGGCTCATACCTGCGACGCATGAAGCTGCTGAAGGTCCGCGCTTTCCAAAACGAGAATGTTGAGTTCGACTTTCCGGTGACTGCATTGATCGGAACGAACGGCGGCGGCAAATCAACAATTCTTGGCGCCGCAGCGATCGCTCACAAGTCTATCCGACCAGCTCTCTTCTTCCCCAAAAGCTTTATTGGCGATGAGACCATGTCTGAATGGGGGATCGGCTTTGACATCATTCAAAAGTCGAAGAACCCAACGCAACCCGTTCAACGGAGTGCAAAGTTCAAGCGCTCCAAGTGGGTTCGCGATGATCTGATCGAGAGACCGGTGTTGTACTTTGGAATTCAGCGGACAGTCCCTGCAGGTGAGCGCCGCGAGTTCAAGAAATTTGCGACCGTCAATTATCCATTTACAGGCAAACCGACCGAGCTCCTTGCTGAGGTTCAAAGACAAGTCGCGAAAGTACTCGGAAAAGACGTCTCGAAATTCCAGCATGCTGCGATTTCTGAATCGCAGAGCTTCTATGTCGGCGGCGATGGCAACATCACGTATTCCGAGTTTCACTTCGGAGCTGGAGAATCGTCAGTCATCAGGATGGTGAGCGAAATCGAAGCGGCGCCTGCCAATGCTCTGATTCTGATCGAGGAGATCGAAAACGGCCTTCATCCCGTTGCAGTTCGACGGATGGTCGAATATCTAATGGATGTCGCAGGCCGTAAGTCCGCTCAATCCATTTTCACAACGCACTCCGAAGACGCGCTTTTGCCTTTGCCCAATGAGGCGATTTGGTCATCGATCGATGGCAAAGCGCGTCAGGGTAAAGTCTCAATTGAGGCGTTAAGGGCGATCACCGGTCGCATTGACGAGTCTCTTGCCATTTTCGTAGAAGATCTTTTCGCGAAGGAATGGGTCGAAAGCATAATCAGGAATTTGGTTGCTGAGCACATCGACGAAATCGGTGTGTATGCGGTTAGCGGCGACGGGCAAGCATACAGCATCCATTCGTCGCACCGGAAGAACCCGGCGATTGCCAAGAAACTGAAGTCTATCTGTATCCTCGATGGCGACAGCCCCAAGCCAGCCGACGAGAACGCGGGAGTGATTAAGCTTCCGGGTCAGGCGCCAGAATCCGAAGTGTTCAACTATGTTGTTTCAAATATTGACACGCTCTCGATGAAGCTTGCGGTGGCTCTGCATCTCCAGCCTGAGCAAGAAGAGCGCGTCAAGACGGTCGTAAAGGAGGTCAACCAGACGAACCGAGATCCTCATCTGATCTTCAGCCAAGTCGGTCAGAAGGCAGGACTGATACCGGTTGCTATCGTGTCTTCCGCGTTCATCGGGTTGTGGATGCAAGGAAATCCGCGCGAAGCGCAACGCATCGCAGATTTTATTGCCGGAAAGGCGGAGGAGGAAACGGCACCGTATCCCGTCGGATTTAAGCCCTGATCGGCACCACGTTGCTCGCCGTGCCATCGACTAAGCTCATCAGGTGCGCCGCCCAGAGATCCAGCGCCTCGCGCTTTTCCTTGAAGTAGGCGTCGGCGTCGTAGGTGCGCAGGAGCTTGGCGGGCAGGTGGTTCAGAGCCGCTTCAGCAATGTGAGCGGCCACTCCCAGGATGCCGAGGGCCGTCCTCAGCTCCGTGCGGCGCCGATGCTCTCGCCGTCCAATTCGGAGGGCCCTCCGAGGGCCACAGGGGTAGGCAACCGCCTGCCGTCATGCCGGGTCCCATTCCCCTTCAGGTTCCCCTACCCTCCGACCGATCCCGAAAACGTCGCCAGACCCGTCTCGATGGCCGCGATGTCATGCTCGAGCTGGGAGATAGACGACCCGCAGTCGAAGCCAGTCCTGGCCTTAAGGTCCACGGCAAGGCGCCGGCGGTGCATCCTTAAATCCTCAAGCGACTCGCGGTCGTTCAGTCTCGCGTAGCCGTCGACAATCAACTCGATCGCACTCGACATAAAGCTACCGGCACCTCTGCGTCATAGCTAGCAGCTACGTCTTGGCATTCGGCTTGCTGACTGCGCCCAAAGCGAAGCCCGCAAGTATACAGATCACAAGGTATACTGTACCGTCGGCATCAGGCACATTGCTCAGATCACTGCTCCCTTGCCAGCCCGACGGTCCGCTTCAAACCTTCGCGTTCGAACGCTACAGAGGCATCTGTGGGTTACCACGAAAACTTGATATGGCCTCGATCCAGCTAGCACGGTGCCAATTGTGGGAGAACTTTGTGAATCAGACCATTTCACAGTGGGGCATACAGCTCACCGGACACCACTTTGATTTGCTGGACTGGGAGGAGACGCTTAAGGCGCCATTTGATCCATGGGTGGAGCGTATGCAGGAAATATTTGTGCTCCGCTGGTCAGGGTTCGACGATCTCGATGCTGCCCAGGTGCATGCGCGAGGCGAGCCCCTTGTAGAACAGCTCAATGGCGCAATGGCAGCCTCAAAGGGGAGCCGCCCCCTTCGCAGGCAAGATGTGATCCACTTCGCGCCCGACGGAACGCGTCGTCACCATATGCTGGAAGCTTTTGGTTTAGAACTCCGCAGCAAAGGTGGTGCCGCTATCATGAGGGTAATTGGTCCTGATGGCGCAGCTGTACCGGACGCTCCTCCCCAGCCAAGCGACGTTCACCGATGGACATCAATAGCGGACACGGACGACCGCCTTGCAGATGCTCTGGTATATCTGGGACGACGCGAATGGTTTGATCTCTTCAAAGCTATTGAGTGCATTGAAGATTGGGCCGGGGGTGAAGGCGTTTTGATTAAGCTCGGCTGGATGGACCGGGATAAGCGCGTGAAGCGTACGGCCAATTCATTTCGCCATCGCCGAGATGGCTCGCACAGTCCGCCCTCGCCGCCAGCCACGCACGAGGAAGCCCTTCGCTTTGTAGCCGATTTAATTCGCAAAGCATTTGAAGCCGCAGAGGCCCATAGCCATCCTTAGATGGTAGCAATTTGCGATGCGCGAGCCTCTCGCGATCACGGTTTTATGGAAACCGCATTCGACGCTAATGGGCCGCCTATCGTGTTGTAATTTCCTCTGCTGGCCTATTACGCGTGATTAGCCCGCCACTATTCGCCTTATCCAGGCAGCATGCCGGTGGTAGGCGATCACATACGCTGCATCGACTGCGTAGCCAGCGGTCACGGCCAACAAGCAGACAAAATACGCGTTGCCCCAAGCCATCCAAATGTTCGACCAGGATACTGTGAGCACCACTACGGCAAAAACGAGTTTTCGCATGTTGTTGCGTTCAGCACAGAAAGTCCGCGCCAGTCAACTGGGAGGATGTGAGCTAAAAATCAGATTTTCCACAACGACGTCCAGTTCTCGCGCGCGTTCGATAATTTGCGAGGTACTTACGAAGCCGCTTTGATCGCGGCATGCCTGGCCCGATCCGACGCAACACGCCCACAGAACCCAACGGCCGGCCCGTCAAGATCACGTTCGGTCAGATGCGCTCCATGGGCGTCCAAGGCATCCTCGTGTATTGCGCCGACTACCGCTGCGGTCACAACGTTGCTTTGAGCGCCGATCGATGGTCTGACGACGTGCGGCTATCGGATCTTGAGTCGCGGTTCATCTGCCAGGCTTGTGGTAGAAGGGGCGCCGATGTCCGACCGCACTTCGATTGGAATACGCCGACAGTGCCAGCTATGGGTTACCGATGAAACTCGCTACCGAACGCCCTTTCGCCAACCCAGAAGCCGCGGCTCGCAAATTGGTTGAGCTCGCAAAGACCATTGAAGCCGTCCAGGACGGCCGCATTGATATCGAGAAGATCAACGCTCATTTCCTCTACAAGCTGAAGGCCACCGGACCGGAGTTCGCCGCTGGCATCAGGCACGCGGTCGAGCGCGGGTGGCTCGAGCTGCACGAGAGCGGGACTTACGTTCGGTTGCTGACCTCAGGCGAAGATTTGGGCGCACCCTAGCCCGAAGTCCGAAGGGATTTGCTGCACCTTTGTCCGTTCCTTCTCCAGAAGCTCCTCCACGTACTGAAGGACCATGCGCCGGGAGTCCTGGTCGGTTATTTTCTCAAACGCCTTGATTAGACGCAGCATCTGCAGATCTTCGATGCAGCTAGGCATGGCAAAGACCCCATCGAGAAACTGGCAAATTCAATTCGGAAACTGCAGCGATTTCCCGCGAATGGGAACAGGAAACTACCCAGAGAAAGCGGTGTTCGAGTACGAGTGGCGGGTCTAGCCTACCAGGCTTAAGCCCAGAGTTGCGAGCGACCGGCCTGCGTGACCTGATCATTTTCTGCCAAGACTACCGCTGCGGCCCCAACGTGAAGCTTTCGGCTGACCAGTAGACAAATGGCCTGATGAACTTCGGCTGTCCCAGTTCGAGCTGCGGTTCGTTTGCCGGGCCTGCCGCCAGCTCGGCGCCATCCTAAGGGGCGGTAGCGAGGAGACCATGCTGAGCGTCCGCTAAAACCGGTCCCACCCCTACGTGAATTGGCATTGGCAATTCGCTCTACCTACAATACGCTCCCCGAATTGTTGACAACTGTCAAATTTCACGGAGGCGCCTTATGAACCGGTGGCAACTCCTCACCGCGCTCCCCGTCGCGACGTCCGACGTACTCGCTGCGTTGTCGATCGTCGCCGGAGCGACCGCCTGGTTATTCCCTTCGACTTGGTTCCAACTCGCCGCTAACTACGCCTGGGTGGCTCGGCTCGACCCCGCCTGGTTCGGCGCTGGCGTCGCGGCCGCCGGCTGCGCGCTTGCCTACGGCCTCCTAAGCGCACAGCAGGCGCTCACGGTTTGGCTTGCCGATCGGCACGTGACCGCCCTCAGGGAGCTACATGCGGAGCCCAGCGAAGCGCTCGGGACGGAGCAAGCCATGGGGTGGGAGCTCGAGCGCCTTGGTGGAGCGGGCAAGAGCTCTGTCGATTGTGCGAAGGCGTGGCTAGTTGCCATCGCGCTGGCCGCGGGATTGACAATGTACGCTGCCTCCGAGCTGAAGGCGGATCCCCCGCGTCCCGAGGGCACCGTCTATGCGTACGTTTCGGCCCTCCAAGTCGGAAACATTCCGGCCCTGCAAGCGCTGCTTGAACCTCAGCTTTATCAGAATACGTTGGCTCAAACGTCTGGAACCGGGATCTACCCCATAATTCGTGACCTCGGTCCGATCACGAATATCCAAGTCTCTACCACTCAACTCGACCAGACTAACCAAGCGTATTCGTTTCGAGCTGATGTTTTTCATCCGAGAGGAATCTCGCGCTGGTCGCTCTTCGTGGCTGCGGCGGATCTGCGAATTCGTTGGACCAATCTTGAAATCGTTTCGATGACTCCGATCGCCCCGCCGGTCCCGATCCCAGTTCCCATCCCAAACAATCAAATCCAAGGAAGCGTCTACAACGATGTCTTTGGAAGTCGTCGTTCAGGTGGTTCGTCGCTTCCTTTTAATATTCCCAATGCAAACGGCCAGATCGCCTCGACTCGTCCGAACTGGGGCGGGCAGCTCACTCCTTCACCGCCGCAGCAGAGCCCGCCGCCCGCTCGGCCTGTGCAATATAGTGATCCATGCCGAACTGCGCCGGGCGCCTGTGGCTCAGGAACGCCAGGCCAACTCAATGACCGACGGCTAGTTGAATTCCTGTTCGCCACTGACCGCGTTCCCAAGAACGGAACTGTGGCCATTCAATTCACGGGCGATCGCCAACCAAATCTGACCTTTGGCGCCGCAGCCATACACATCCCGGAACACCACCGGATAGGTCGCATTGAGTTGCCCTCAGTTTGGAAATTCTGGGGGATTGAGCTTAAGCGCGAGCAACAGGACGATAAGAAACACTTCGCGCTCCGCAAATTATCCATCATGCCTATCGAGAACTGGGAGCAACTCGTTACGGGTAAAAATGCAAAGAGCGCATTGGTGTTTGTGCATGGCTTCGCCAACACCTTCGAGGACGCTTTGTTTCGCAACGCGCAGATAGTCTACGACCTCGACTACCAGGGTCTTCCGGTGCTTTATTCGTGGAGCTCGCGTGGGGCAGTTCAAGACTACCGTTATGATCTCGACAGCGCGCTCGAAGCGCGGGATGGCTTCATATTCATCCTTAAGAAGCTGAAAGATCTAGGGATCGAACATGTCGACGTGCTCGCGCATAGCATGGGGAATCTCGTCGTGCTGGATGCGCTGAAGAGCAACGCATCATCTACAAGTCCGGTTCAGCTCGACCAGCTAATTATGGCCGCGCCCGATGTGGCCCGCGACACATTCATGCGGCAGCTTCCTGATGTGCAGAAAATAATTCAAGGCGCTACGCTATACGCATCGTCGGCAGACAAGGCATTGATGGCATCGAAGGTGCTTGCGATCTATCCGCGCGCCGGAGACGTGCCGGATGAAGGTCCGGTCGTGCTGCCGAATTTAGACACGATAGACGTCACCGCAGTTGGTGATGAACTACTCGGTCTCAATCATTCCGAATTCGCAAGCAACCGTGCGGTCATGAACGATCTGAAGCTTCTTATCGACAAACGCGACAAGCCCCCACGATTGGGGGAGATTCGAGGCTTCCCCGAGCCGCCACAAACTCGGACACACTGGCGTTACGTTCCCTAGCTGATCGCCGTTTGCCGAAACCCTGCTTGTCTAACCGAGAGAAAATCGCAGCGATCATTGATCTTGCCCCGCGGGTTTAATCCAGTTTGAAGTTCGTTCTGGCCCACGACAAGGACCAGAGCATGAAGCGCAGCCGCTTTTCGGAAGAGCAGATCATCGGG
>NZ_SPVJ01000058.1:0-40068 GCF_004634465.1 Bradyrhizobium sp. MOS001 | reverse complement strand
ACGGCCCATCATGGATCGACCTCGTCGCGATTCGCGTCATCACAACGGAATCACGCTTGCCGGCTCGTCTCAACTGACTTTTGCAACAAAATCGGCCCTTAACGGACCTATGGACGCTGTCGTGGATTTGTCTGCTGCTGACCCAGCTGAGACATCGGCGCGGGGCCTCTGTCCCGCGTTTTGTGTTTAGGACCACGGCGGCTCTTCGCTCTTCCCGACCGCCTCGTGGTGGGTCGTGACACCCGCCGAACGCAAGCCGGTCAGCAATACGGTTCTCACAGAGGCCGGATCGAATCCAATATCCTTGGCGTTTGGTGGATGTGCTTCGCTGCCCTTCAACCGGAGCGCCAAGTGCAATTGCTCGCAAAGGTGCCGAACGACGAGATTGACCTGATCGTCAGTCATGATCTGCCTTTCCTGCTACATTTTGCTACCCAACCATGTAGCACACATGAAAATAGGGCGGTACGCGATTGGACCGCGCCAAGGATCAACCCCAGGCGATTGCCCATGGGCGGATCCCAAAAATCGTCCGCCTGTCAGGACAAACCGGACGTGGCTAGCGGGCCGCTGGAGCGACGCTTTTGACCGCGACGGACGCGCCTTCCATCCCTAGGGATGCCCGCCCTCGGTCGAAGCCAATTGCGTCTGCCCCGCAATCTCGTCAGCCCGCCAGCACCTCACCTCATGTCCATCGGCGCGCGTTTCCAGCACCGGACCGGGCTCGTGGCGACACACGGCCTCCGCGTACCGGCAACGCGGGCTGAAGGCGCATCCGTTCGGCGGATTGAGCGGATTGGGAAGGTCGCCCCCCGTCGTTGCTAGCGGCGCATGACGCAGCGGATCGGGGATGGCGGCGATCAGGGCCTGCGTGTAGGGGTGCGCCGGCCGTTCGAAGATTTCGCGCCAGTGGCCATTCTCGACGATCCGGCCGAGATACATGACGGCGACGCGGTCGCTCATGTGCTCGACGACGCCGAGGTCGTGGCTGATCATGATGTAGGAAAGACCGAGCGTGTCCTTCAATTCCAGCAGCAGGTTGATGATCTGGGCGCGGATCGAGACGTCGAGCGCCGATACCGGCTCGTCGCAGATGACGATCCTGGGATTGAGGATCAGGGCGCGCGCAATCCCGATGCGCTGGCGCTGGCCGCCGGAGAATTCATGCGGATAGCGGTCGGCCTGTTCCGGCCGCAGGCCGACATGCCGCAGCATCGTCGCAACGCGGTCCTCGATCTCGCTTTTTGCGGTCACACCATGCACACGCAGGGGATCTTCCAGCGTGCGGCGGACGGTCTGGCGTGGGTTGAGCGAGGCGTAGGGATCCTGAAAGACGATCTGCACGGTGCGGGCAAGCGACTTTCGGTCGCCGGATTGCCTGTTCGTCACCACCTGCCCGTCCAGCACGATGCGACCGCGCGTCGGCGTCAACAGACCCAGGATCGACAATGCGACCGTCGACTTGCCCGAGCCGGACTCGCCGACAAGGCCGAGGCATTCGCCTCGTCTCAGCCTGAGATCGACTCCGTCGACGGCACGGAGCACCCGCCGGCCGCGGCCGAGCCAGCCGCCCCCCATCGGAAAATGAACCGCGAGATCCTCGATGCTGAGAATGAGGTCGTCGTCCGGCCTCGCTTCCCCCTGCATGGCTTGCGGCTCATGCATGGTGGTAACACCGGACGAAACCGCCGGCCTCCAGCAAATCCGTCTGCGGCGCAACCGTGCGGCAGATCTCGGTGGCCTGCGTACAGCGCGGATTGAACCGGCAGCCATCCGGGAAATTCGTGATGGCTGGAACCACGCCCGCGATCTCCTTGAGCCTGGTGCGGCCAAGCGCGGCCCGACTGCCCAGCCGCGGCAGCGAGGCGACCAAGCCCTGCGTATAGGGATGCGAAGGCGCCCGGAAAATATCGGCGGAGCCGCGCTCCTCGACGATGCGGCCGGCATACATGACGGCGACACGGCGGCAGACATTGGCCACGAGGCCGAGATCGTGGCTGATCATCAGGATCGCCGTCCCCCTCTCGGCGCACAGATTGCGCATCAGCTCGATGATTTCGGCCTGCACGGTCACGTCGAGCGCGGTGGTCGGTTCGTCGGCGATCAGGAGGTCCGGACCGCATGCGAGGGCGATGGCGATCATGACGCGCTGACGCATGCCGCCGGACAGCTGGTGCGGGTAATCGTTGACGCGCCGCTCCGGTGCGGGGACGCGGACGCTCGCCAGCGCCTCGACCGCGAGCTGGTTGGCTTCCCGCCAGCTCTTGCCCTTGTGCAGCACGAACATCTCGGCGATCTGCCGCCCCACCGGCGAGACCGGGTTCAGCGCCGTCATCGGCTCCTGGAAGATCATGGCGATGCGATTGCCGCGCAGCTCACGCTGCCTGGCCGCGGAAAGGTGCTGGATCTCCCGTCCCTCAAACCGGATGACGCCGCCGCCGATGGACAACGGCTGCCGCAACAGGCCGATCAAGGCGAGCGCCGTGATGCTCTTGCCGCAGCC
Organism: Bradyrhizobium sp. MOS001; assembly: GCF_004634465.1. Taxonomy (NCBI): domain Bacteria; kingdom Pseudomonadati; phylum Pseudomonadota; class Alphaproteobacteria; order Hyphomicrobiales; family Nitrobacteraceae; genus Bradyrhizobium; species Bradyrhizobium sp. MOS001. Next base: position 37,565 of record NZ_SPVJ01000058.1, on the reverse strand, counting down.
GGATTCGCCGACCAGCCCGAATGTCTCGCCGCGATCGATCCGGAATGAAATGCCCTCGGCCGCCGCAACGCGCCTTGCTCCGTCGTCGAGATCGATGCGCAAATCCTCGACTTCAATCAGCGGCGCGCCGGTCATGTCCGCCGGCTCCGCGACTGGGGATCGAGAATGTCACGCAGGCCGTCGCCGAGCAGGTTCAGGCCGAGCACCGTCAGGAAGATGGCAAGGCCCGGAAACACCGAGAGCCACGGCGCCGTCGTGATCTGGTCGCGGGCGTCCGACAACATGCTGCCCCAGCTCGGAAAGGGCGGGCGGACGCCGAGGCCGAGGAACGACAATGCGGCTTCCGACAGGACCGCGCTGCCCATGCCCAGCGTGCCGATGACGACGATGGGGCCGAGCATGTTCGGCAGCAGCTGCGTGATCATGATCCGCAGATCGCCGTAGCCGAGCACGGTTGCCGCCTGGACATAGCCCTGGCTCCGGAGCGACAGCGCCGACGCGCGGGCGATCCGGCACGTGAAGGACCAGTTGGTCAGGCCGAGCGCGATCAGCAGGCTCGTGAGGCCGGGGCCAAGCACCGCCATGATGGCGAGCGCGAAGATCAGCGAGGGGATCGCGAGCATCAGATTGGTCAGGCCGTTGACGAAATCGTCCCACCAGCCGCCCCAATAGCCCGCGCTCAAGCCGAGCGCGACGCCGATGACGCTGTTGATGAGCTGCGAGACGATGCCAACGGTCAGCGAGACGCGGGCGCCGTAGACGACGCGGGAATAGATGTCGCGGCCCTGGTCGTCGGTGCCGAACCACCAGGTCCAGCTCGGAGGCTCCTCCGCGTTCATGAGGTTAGCGTCGAGGACGGGATCGGTGTGCGCCAGCCAGGGCGCGAGCAGGCCGACCAGGATCGCAAGCGCGAACAGCGCGCCGCCGATGATGAGATTGGCGCGGAGCTTCATGCGTATCTGATCCTGGGATCGATCACGCCGTAGAGCACGTCGATCAGCAGATTGATCGCGAGAAAGGCCAGCACCACCACGAGAATGGAGCCTTGGACGGCGGGAATGTCACGCTGGAGCACGCTGTCGACCAGCAGCGAACCGATGCCCGGCCAGGAGAACAGTTTCTCGACCACGACCGCCTGCCCCATCAACCCGCCGAACTGAAGGCCGACGGTGGTGAGAATGATGACGAGCGCATTGCGCATCACATGCCACTTCACGACACGCGTCTCGCTCATGCCCTTCGAGCGCGCGGTGCGGACGAAATCAGCGGTCATGATCTCGAGGACCGCAGCGCGCGTCGTGCGGGCAAATAGCGCCATCGGCGAGACGCCAAGCGTCACGGCCGGCAGAAGCAGATATTTCAGCCCTCCATCGCCATAGCCGAAGCTCGGCAGCCAGCCGAGCTTCAACGCAAACAGATACATCAGCACCAATCCGAGCCAGAATTTGGCAATGGAAAGGCCCGACACCGCCAGCACCATGGCAAGCGTATCGACGATGCCCCCGGGTTTTAGCGCTGCGATGAAACCAAGGGGAACACCGATCAAAATCGCAAACGTCATGGCCGTGAAGATGAGCTGCAGCGTCGGCCAGGCCCGTTTGGCGATCATGGTCGTGACAGGCTCGCGGGTCCGGAACGAGGTGCCGAAGTCACCGGTCGCGAGCTTGGCGATGTAGGCGCCGAAACGCCAATAGAGGGGATCGTCGAGGCCGAGCTGCTTCTTCATGCGCAGCTCGACCTGGGGATCGCTGTCGTCGCTCATGCTCGAGACAATGCTGCCGGGAACGACGCTGAACAGCACGAAGACCAGCAGCACGACAGCGAGCACGGTCGGAATGGTTTGCAGAAGACGGCGGAGCAGGAACGAGAGCATCCAGGCTTTTCCTCTCTCCCCCCACCGCTCGTCGCGATGGAGGGAGCGCGAGAGCGCGTGTCACTTCGCGGGCGAGGTCTCGCCGACCCAGAGGTCTTCGACGTTCTGATGGGTCAGCTCCGTCGCATTGAGCTGAACGCCCTTGAGCCACGGCTGCACCGCCATGACCGCCTTGTTGTAGTTGAAGAACCAGACCGGCGCTTCCTCATAGAGCAGCGCATTGGCCTTTTGCAGCAGCTCGGTGCGCTTTGCGGGATCGTCGGCCTGCCCTGCCGCATCGATCAGCTTGTCGAAGTCGGCATTCTTGTAGTTCATGTAGTTGCAGGCCGGCTGCGGCGTCGAGGAGTGGAAGCATTTGAGCGCGGCAAGGGGATCCGGGCCGGTCGCCTGGGAATAGATGAAGGCCTGGTAGTCGCCGCTGCGCACCACCTCGGCCAGCACCGCGGTTTCGACCTGCTTGACCTTCGCCTTGATGCCGACCTTGTCCAGCATCGGGATCACGGCCGAGACGATCGGCAGGCCCCAGCTTTCATTCTGGCTGGTGGTCCATTCGAACTCGAAGCCCTGCGGATAGCCGGCCTCCGCGAGCAGCTGCTTGGCCTTGGCGGGATCGTAGGGGTAAGGCTTCATCGCCTTGTCGTAGGCTGGAGATGTCAACGGCAGCCAGCTGGTGGCGCGATAGGCTTTGCCCTTGACCAGCTTGCTGATGATCAGGTCGGTATCGATCGCGTAGTTGATCGCCTGCCGGACGCGCTTGTCGGTGAACGGCTTGAACGAGGGATTCATGCCCATATAGCGCGTGAAGACCTCGGCGACTTCGACGATGGTGCCCTTGAGGTCGGCGTCCGACTGATAGGCGACATACTGGGCGGGCCCGAGCACCGAGGTGTCGATCTCCTTGTTGCGGAAGGCGACATCGCGCGCCGCGGCCTCACCCATGATCGACACGATGACCTTGTCGGCGTAGGGCTTGCCGGGCTTGTAGAACCGGTCCCACCGCTCCAGAACGATGCGCGATCCCGGCACGTGCTCGACGAATTTGAAGGGCCCGAGACCGATCGGCTTCTGGATAAAGCTCTCCTTGGCGGCCTCGTCGGCGGGATAGATCGAGGTCAGCGCGGTGAAGAAATAGAAGCCCGGATCGACTTTCTCGGTCAGCTTCATCTCGAGGGTGAAGTCGTCGATCTTCTTCAGGCCGGAGATCTCCTTGGCCTGGCCCTTCTCGACCGCGGCCGCGCCCTCGATCACACGAACAAAACGCGCGCCGGGATAGGCCTTGGTGCCGTCCATGATGCGGTTGTAGGACCAGATGACGTCGTCGGCGGTCATCTTGCGGCCGTTGTGGAAATAGGCGTCGTCGCGCAGCTTGAAGGTGTGAACGAGACCGCCGCCCGAGACCACGTCCTCCTTGGCGAGCTCCAGAACCGGCTTGCCCTCCGCGGAATTCCAGATGTAGAGCGACCGGTGCAGCGCCTTGGCGTAGATCTCGTCCTGGGCGCGCTGCGTGGTGTGAATATCGAGGCTCGTGAAACTCGAACCGTAGGGCGCCGTCATGCGGATGGTTCCGCCCTTGCGCGGCGCCTGGGCCTCCGCCGAGGTGGCGAGCGCCAGCCCCAAACCAGCGACGATCGCGATCATCCTGAACATCATGTGTCCCCCAACAACGCAGGTATTCCGATTAGGGATTTGATCATTCGTAGCCCGTCGAACGCAAGCTTCGTTTTGATGGCGACGGGTTCCGGAACGCGGCGCTCGCGAGACCCTCGGAGGCCAGGTTGCGTCCCAAGCGGTGCAAGCCGCCGATTGCGGTGCATCATGAGCGACCAAGAGCAGTGAACATTTTTCGTGATCAACGCGACCAAGCTCAGGATCGTTATCTGAGCCCCAGGGATCGCGGAAAAAATGAATCGCCGAACGCTAGGTATCTTGCTCGCGGGCGGACTGCTCGCCGCCACGGCCGTGCTGGCAAGCCCGGTCGCGGCCAGCCTCGGCAGGTACAGCGAGGCGGACAGCATCCGGTTCAGCTGGAGTCGCACCACCGGCGTGAACGACTATCTTGACGAAACGTGATGGGCGGTCCGGGGCCATGACACTCCGGATAATTTCGTCGAACGACTGCTGAGCATCCCCGTCAGAGCGGTCGCACGGGGCGCAGGTGCGGGCTTCGAAGCCAGGGTTTCCCAGGGCACCGGCCTGCCACTGCCCGAGAGCTGGAGCATCGCTACGGCGAAGAATTCGCCGTTCATCACGTCGGTCTACGCCGAGACCCCGCGCGATCTCGCGGCTGTGCTCGGCTTCTATCGCGCCGAGCTCGGCAAGCGTGGCTGGATCGAGACGGTGGTCGAACCGGACCGGGCCGTGATCACCTTCACGACGGCCCGTGGTCCGGTCCTGCTCCGGCTTTCCCGTCAGGACGACAGGACAATCGCCGAACTTTCGCTGCGCAAGCCGGGTATCGCGGATGCCGGCCTCCTGCCGAGGCCGAGGCAGGCAAAGCTGATGCTCGGCAACAAGTCGGACGAGGCGGCGGTCATCACCGTCGCCGACCAAACCGTCAAGCTGGCGGCGCACGCCGGCGAGAAACTGGCGCACTCCGACTCCGCCGCAGCCGAAATACCGGACAGCCAAAAGATCGATCTGCCGCCCGGCAAGTACAAGGTCACCCTCAAGGTCGAGGGCGGCACGGTCCAGATCCGGGAGTTCGAGGTCGCGGCCAACGAGACCTGGGGCCTGCTGGCCGGCACGGACGGCGTCCTGCTGCCGATGCGGCTTTATTGAAGCGCATCGGCCTCTAGCCGTTCGCAAACTCCGGCTGCCAATCGCGCAGTTTTCGCGCTGCGCCGGTGACGTCCGAGATGTTCGGAAATGCCCCCGCCTCCACCATCATCGCCCTCGCCAGCCGCACCGCGCGCGCCTCGCTGATCGCCCGCCTCCGCGGGTCCTCGATCAGCTCGAAGTCGATGTTGTGGGCCAGGCCGAAGATACGGCGGAGGGTTTTGGCGGCAGCGAAGCCGACGGTGTCAGTGAATAGCCGCTGCATGTAAGCCTGCCGCTCGGCTTCCAGGCATGCAGCGCCCTTCTCGCCGGCAAAGAGCGATGCCGGATAGGCATCGCCGGTGGCGCCAGCGCGCCAGAGATCGAGGAACTTGCGGGCGAACTCGTTCCAGACCTGCTCGACCGTCTCCAGTACCCAGCTTTCGAACGCCTGCCGCTCACCCGGCGTGCGCTCGTGGCCGGCGGAGGCGAAATAGGCCATCAGGAGGTTCGCAAGCACGGCGCCGACGTCGAATCCCATCGGGCCGTAGAACGCGAATTCGGGGTCGATCACCCGCGTTTGGCTCTCCGTCACCATGATCGAGCCGGTGTGGAGATCGCCGTGGAGCAGCGCCTCGGGACTTGCCATGAACTTCAGCTTCAGCCGGGAGATCGCGACATGCAGCTCCATGTCATCGCGCAGCCCTGCGGCCAGGCGGTCGAGATAAGGCGCAGTCCACCGGTTCTGCTCGGCAATGCGGTAGGGATCGGTGAAGATCAGGTCCTCGGTGATCTTGCAGAGCGCGTGGTTGCCGGCAAAGGCGGCGATGCCCTGCTTCTTCTCGGCCGCCGACAGCGCGAGGTCGGAGGTGAAGAACAGGGTGCGCGCCATGAAGGTGGTGATGTCGTCCACGAAACCGGGATATTGCGTTGCGGCGACCATCCCCTTGCGCATGATGGTGTGGGGCTCAAGCAGCTCCATTACCGTCAGCGCCAGCGTCTCGTTGTGGTGCAGCAGCGCCGGCACGAGACCGGGCGCGAGCTGGGCCTGCTTCGACAAGGCGAGATATTCGTAATGGGCCCGCGACAGCGGCAGCGGCCAGCTCTCGCCGACGAGGCGGACGTAGGGCAGCGCCTGCTTCACCGCGACGCCGCCGCGCGCGCCCTTGACGATGAAGACGAGATTGAGATTGCCGTCGCCGACCTCGGTGATGACCCAGGCGGCTGGCTCGCCGCCGATGAGTGCCTTCAGGTCGGATATGCCCGCGAGATGGTCCCGCAAGGCCGCCTCATGCAGAATCCGGTAGTCCCCCACTTCGGCCATGACGATCCCACCCCATGGTATTTGAGCATGATCTTATCGGAAAACCGCTTCGCACGTTTCCGGATCATGCTCTTGGCATGGCCGGATCGTTACTCCCGCTCAAGGAAGCTCGAGCCGATCTCGGCCTTTCTTTTGATGGGATCGTAATCACAATAGACGCTGTCCGCCACCAGCGTGTAGCTGGCGCTGACGGTGTATTTGTCCAGCTTGACCGAGTTCAGGCCGATCACCGAGGTGCTCTTGCCCCCGTTCCATCGAAACGGCGTCGAGCTCTTGGCCTGCTCGCAGGCCATCACGGCTTCGTTGAAGACAGAGCCCTCGACGAACGCCTTCAGCGTTCGGACCTGCACGGCCATCTTCCACTCGAAATAGCCGATGGCGCCAAGGCCGGCGACGATCAACACCAGAAGCGCGATGACGATCCGCTGAAAAGTCATTCGTTTCCCCCAAAACAATATTGCCGGCAAAAACGTCTAGAACGGCATTCCCATCAATTTGGACAAGCGCTCGATCGAAAGATAGCCGGCATGATAGGCCGCGATGCCGATCCCGTAGATGATCGCCGAGATGATCGTGGTCCAGATCAGCTTGCCTCTCATCCGCGTCAGGACCGGTGCGCCGGGGTCGGTGCCGGGCGCGCCGACGCCGTCCTCGTGCTGGCTGCGCACGCCGAACGGCAGCGTCAGAAACAGCGCGATCCACCAGATGACGAAGTAGATCGCAAGCGCGGTCGATATCTGGATGGCCATGATCCGGCGCCCTACGCCTGCTCGATTTCGACCAGCGCCCCGGAAAAATCCTTCGGGTGCAGGAACAGCACCGGCTTGCCGTGGGCGCCGATCTTCGGCACGCCGTCGCCGAGCACCCGCGCGCCCTCCTTCACCAGCGTGTCACGCGAGGCGATGATGTCGACGACCTCGTAGCAGATATGGTGGATGCCGCCGTCGGCATTGCGCTCGAGGAACTTCGCGATCGGCGAGGCCTCGCCGAGCGGCTCGATGAACTCGATCTTGGTATTGGGCAGCGTCGCGAACACGGTGGTGACGCCATGCTCGGGCAGCGCGACCGCCTCCGAGATCTGCGCCCCGAACGCCGCGCCATAGATCTTCGCGGACTTGACGGCGTCCTTGGTCGCGATCGCGACGTGGTTGAGGCGACCCAGCATGTTTCTTCTCCCTCAGCGCATGATCCGAAGACCATGCTCAACTACACCGTCAGGACGTGTACCAGACAGGGGGGCTTTTTGCCCCAATGTTCGTTGATGACGGCCCGGACAGCGCGTCGCACCGACTCAGCCAGCGCATCCGCATCGCGGCGGCGGGCCTTCGGCAGGCCCTCGATGGTGGAGACCACGGCATCGAAGACGAGGTCGTCGAAGGGCTCGCCGTCCCGGTTCTTCTCGGGAATGCCGACGAGATCGACCTCGGGATCGTCGGCAAGCTCGCCCTGCTCCGTCATCGCGACCGCGACGAAGGCGCAGCCGGAGAAAGCCATGCGGCGGCGCTCGACCACGGCGCGGGACTTGGAGTCCTCCAAGATCGTGCCGTCCTTGTAGATCCGGCCGGAGGGCACCTCGCCGATGATGCCGGGATCACCCGGGCCGAGCTTGATCAGGTCGCCGTTGCGAACGACCAGGACGCGCGGCACGCCGGCGGCGCGCGCGAGCTTGGCATGCTCGTTCAGGTGCAGCGCCTCGCCATGGACGGGGATCAGGAGCTGCGGCTTGGTCCAGGCGATCATGTCGCGCAATTCGTCGCGGCGGGGATGGCCGGAGACGTGGACCAGATGGTCGCGGTCGGTAAGGACCTCGACGCCCTGCAGCACCAGATTGTTGATGATCGAGCCGACGGCCTTCTCGTTGCCCGGGATGGTGCGCGAGGAGAAGATCACGCTGTCGCCGCGGTTGAGCGTGATCTCGGGATGGTCGTCATTGGCGATGCGCGCCAGTGCCGCGCGCGGCTCGCCCTGGCTGCCGGTGCACAGCGCCAGCACCTTGTCCTGCGGAAGATGGCCGTAGACCTCGGGCGAGCGGAAGTTCTGCACGCCGTCGAGATAACCGGTCTCGCGCGCGACCTGCACCACGCGCTCCATGGCGCGGCCGACCACGACGACCTCGCGATCGGCAGCCCTGGCCGCGGCAGCGACGGCCTTGATGCGCGCGACGTTGGAGGCGAAGGTCGTCACCGCGACGCGGCCCTTGGCGGCCTTGACCAGATCGATGATGGTTCGCGCGACCTCGGCTTCCGAGGGCGAGCGGCCGTCACGCACGGCGTTGGTGGAATCGCCGATCAGGGCGAGCACGCCCTCCTCGCCCAGTTCCCGTAGCCGCTTCTCGTCGGTCGGGCTGCCGAGCGTCGGGGTCGGGTCGATCTTCCAGTCGCCGGTGTGCAGCACCGTGCCGACGTCAGTGTGGATCGCCAGCGCGTGCGCTTCCGGGATCGAATGCGCGACGGGAATGAACTCGACGTTGAACGGCCCGATATCGACGCGGCCGCCCGACGGCACCACCGTCACCGGGATTTTCGGCGCGTTGCGCTCGGCGGCGCATTTGGCCTCGAACAGCGCCGCGCTGAACTGCGTGGCATAGATCGGGCATTTCAGCTTCGGCCAGAGGTCGATGATGGCGCCGAAATGGTCCTCATGGGCGTGGGTCAGCACGAGACCCATCAGGTTCTTGCGTTCCTTCTCCAGGAAGCTGATGTCGGGCATGATCAGGTCGATGCCCGGCAGATGCTCCTCGTCGCCGAAGGAGACGCCGAGATCGACCGCCAGCCAGGCGCGCTGCTGGCGGTTGCCGAGGCCGTAGATCGACAAATTCATGCCGATCTCGCCGACGCCGCCGAGCGGCGCAAATACCAGTTCGTCAGGCTTCGCCATCACGCAGCTCCCACGGAGGCGGCCGAGCCGAAGAACACCTCGCCGGCCGCCACCGGCAGGCGTCGGCCGTCAACGGTGCGGACGATCAGGCAGCCGGTGTCGTCGATGGTGTCGAAAATGCCTTCCAGCGTCATCGTTCCCGTGTTGATCGCGACCCGTTCGCCGAGGCCGCAGGCGCGCTCCAGCCAGAGTTTGCGGATCTCCGCAAAGCCGCGGCCATTGTCCCAGATGCCGAGGAACTCGACCCAGGCGTCCGACAGCGCCGAGAACAGCTCTTCCGCGCTGATCTGGACGCCGAGCGCGGCCAGTGACACGGCTGGCGTCGGCGTACCCTCCGGCGCCGCCACGACGTTGGTGCCGATGCCGACCACGACGGCGAGACGATCGCCGATGGCCTCGGCTTCGAGCCCAATGCCGACCAGCTTCTTGCCGCCCGCGAGGACGTCATTCGGCCATTTCAGGGCGTATCTGGGCCTGTCAGGACCAAGCCGGAGCGCGGCCTCGAGGCTGACCTTCTCCAGCGCCGCCTCTTCCGCAAGCCCCGCCGCAAACCCGATGGTGGCGGCAACCGCAGGCGCAATATCCAGCACCTCGAGGACGCTGGCGGCGAGATTGCCCTTTGGCGCGATCCAGGCGCGCTGGCGCCGGCCACGACCGGCGGTCTGGTCGGAGGTGACGAACCACATCGGGCCGCGTTCGCCGGCCCGCGCGTGCTCGATGGCGTCGGTGTTGGTCGAGCCGGTCCGTTCGAAAGCTGCGAGCTTGTAGCCCGCCGAGAGTGCGCGAGGACCGAGCGCGAACCCCATCCTAAAACAGCGACTTTGCCGCGGCGGAGGCGACGCTCACCACCGGGCCCGCGAACAGCGCGAAGAGGATGTTGAACAGGCCAAAGACAGCCAGCACAGTCTTCACCTCGACGCGCACCGGATCGACCTGACCGGCCGGCTCGTCGAAGTACATCGTCTTGACGATGGTCAGGTAGTAGTAGGCGCCCACGACGCTGGTCAACACGCCGATGACGGCGAGCGTGAACAGGTTCGCCTTGATGGCGGCGACGAAGACGTACCATTTGGCGAAGAAGCCGGCGAGCGGCGGGATTCCGGCGAGCGAAAACAGCAGCATCGCGAACATGAAGGCGAGCAGCGGATTGGTCCGCGACAGACCGGCGAAATCGCTGATCTTCTCGACGGCCTGGCCGTTGCGCTTCATCGCCAGAATGACCGAGAACGAGCCGAGCGTCATCGCCACATAGATCACGATGTACATCAAGACGCCCTGCGCGCCCTCGACGGTGCCGGAGGCGAGGCCGACCAGGGCAAAGCCCATGTGGCCGATCGAGGAATAAGCCATCAGGCGCTTGATGTTGGACTGGCCGATCGCGGCGAAAGAGCCGAGCGCCATCGAGGCGATCGCCACGAACACCAGGATCTGCTGCCACTGCGAGACGATGCCGGGGAACGCGGTCAGCGTGACGCGCGTGAAAACGGCGAGCGCGGCCACCTTCGGCGCCGAGGCGAAGAAGGCGGTGACCGGCGTCGGCGCGCCCTCGTAGACGTCAGGCGTCCACATGTGGAACGGCACGGCCGAGACCTTGAAGCAGAGGCCGGCGAGCAGGAAGACCAGGCCGAACACCAGGCCGATATTCGAGACCGTCGCGGCCGCCGCGATGCCGGTGAAGCTGACCGTGCCGGTGAAGCCGTAGACCAGCGAGGAACCGTAGAGCAGCATGCCCGAGGACAGCGCGCCGAGCACGAAGTACTTCAGGCCGGCTTCGGTCGACTTGGCGTTGTCGCGGTTCGAGGCCGCCACGACATAGAGCGCGAGCGACATCAGCTCGAGGCCGAGATAGAGCGAGATCAAGTCGCCGGCCGAGATCAGCACCATCATGCCGAGCGTCGAGAGCAGCACCAGGATCGCGTATTCGAAGATCCGGCGCGACGGGTCCGACAGGAACTCGGTCGACAGCACCAGCGTCACCGCCGAGCCGATCAGGGCCAGGATCTTCATGAAGCGGGCAAAATCGTCGACGATGAAGCTGCCGCCGAAGGTGACGTGCTTGCCCGCAGGCTGTGCGTAGACGAGCACGCCGACCACGACCAGCAGCAGGACCGAAAGCGTCGTGACGGTCTTGGTGGTCTCCTGCCCGCGATAGGCCCCCAGCATCAAGAGTGCCATGGCGCCGACCGCGAGCACAATCTCGGGCAGCACCGGCGCCAGTTGATAACCTGCAGTCTCAAAGCTCATGGCGATATCCTGACCTGCCCGATCACTGGAGCAGTGCGGCGGCCTTCACGGCCGTCACAGCGGTGTTGTAATTATTGACGAGTTGCTGGACCGAGACTGCCGACATGTCGAGCACCGGCTTCGGATAGACGCCGAACAGGATCGTCAGCGCGATCAGCGGGAACAGCGTCACGCACTCGCGGAAAGTGAGATCCTTCATGCTCGCCAGCGACGGCTTGACCAGCGCCCCGAACACGACCTTGCGGTACAGCCACAGCGCGTAGCAGGCCGACAGGATCACGCCGAAGGTCGCGAAGAACGCGGTCGGGATCGAGACCTTGAAGGTGCCGAGCAGCGTCATGAACTCGCCGACGAAGCCGGAGGTGCCGGGCAGACCGACATTGGCCATGGTGAAGATCATGAAGGTCAGCGCGTAGAGCGGCATCCGGTTGACGAGGCCGCCATAGGCCGCGATCTCGCGGGTGTGCATGCGGTCGTAGACGATGCCGACGCAGAGGAACAGCGCGCCGGAGACGATGCCGTGCGAGATCATCTGGAACACGCCGCCGGCGACGCCCTGCATGGTGCCGGCGAAGATGCCCATGGTGACGAAGCCCATATGCGCCACTGACGAGTACGCGATCAGCTTCTTCATGTCCTCCTGCATCAGCGCCACCAGCGAGGTGTAGATGATCGCAATCGCGGAGAGCGTGAAGATCAGCGGCGCGAAGTCGTGCGAGGCCAGGGGGAACATCGGCAGCGAGAAGCGCAGGAAGCCATAGCCGCCCATCTTCAGCAGGATCGCGGCCAGAACCACCGAGCCCGCGGTCGGCGCCTCGACGTGGGCGTCGGGGAGCCAGGTGTGCACCGGCCACATCGGCATCTTCACCGCGAACGACGCGAAGAAGGCGAGCCACGCCCAGGTCTGCAGGGATCGCGGCACGGCGGTGTGCATCAGGGTCGGGATGTCGGTGGTGCCGCCGTTCCAGTACAGCGCCATGATGGCGAGCAGCATCAGCACCGAGCCGAGCAGCGTGTAAAGGAAGAACTTGAACGACGCGTAGACCCGGCGCGGACCGCCCCAGACGCCGATGATCAGGAACATCGGGATCAGGCCGCCCTCGAAGAACAGGTAGAACAGCACGAGATCGAGCGCCGAGAAGGTGCCGATCATCAGCGTTTCCAGGATCAGGAACGCCATCATGTATTCGCGGACGCGGTTGGTGATCGCCTTCCAGCTCGCGATGATGCAGAACGGCATGATGGCGGTGGTCAGGATCACCAGCGGCAGCGAGATGCCGTCGACGCCCATGTGGTAGGTGATGCCGGTGGCGAGCCAGTTCGCCTTCTCGACGAACTGGAAGTCGGCGCTCGACGGATCGAAGCGCATCACCAGGATCACCGACACCGCGAAGGTGATCAGCGTGGTCCACAGCGCGATCCAGCGCGCATTGCGCCGAGCCGCCTCGTCATCGCCTCGGCTGAGATAGACGATCAGCGCGCCAACCAGCGGCAGGAACGTCGTGACCGAAAGGATTGGCCAGGTTGTCATTTACTGGCCTCCAAAGCCGAACATGAACCAGGTGATCAGGCCGGCGGCGCCGATCAGCATGGCGAACGCGTAGTGATAGAGATAGCCGGTCTGGATCTTCACCACGTTGCGGGTGACGTCCAGCACGCGGGCCGAGATACCGTCGGGACCGAGACCGTCGATGATGAAGCCATCGCCCTTCTTCCAGAGCTGATAGCCGATCCACTTCGCCGGACGGACGAAGATGACCTCGTAGAGCTCGTCGAAGTACCATTTGTTGAGCAGGAACTGGTACAGCATCGGCTGCGTGTTCGCGAGCTCGACCGGCAGATACGGCCGGCGGATGTAGAACAGATACGACACCAGGAAGCCCAGCACCATCATCACCGTCGGCAGGATGGCGATGGTCTCGGGGATGTGGTGCATCTCCTCGATGATGTGCGGGTTCATCTTCACGGACTCGCGGAAGAACTCCTCGACGCCGTGACCGGCGAACAGCTCCTTGAACGGGAAGCCCGCGACGATCGAGCCGACCGCGAGAACGCCGATCGGGATCAGTATCCAGAGCGGAGCCTCATGCGCGGCCTCGTAGTGATGCTCGTCATGGGGCTCGCCGTGGAAGGTCTTGAAGATCAGGCGCCAGGAGTAGAACGAGGTCAGGCCGGCGGCGACGACCGTCATCAGGAAGCCGTACATCGCGAACGGATTATGCGAGGCGTAGGCGGACTCGATGATGGCGTCCTTGGAGAAATAGCCCGCCGTGAGCGGGAAGCCCGTGAGCGCCAGCGTGCCGATCACCATCACCGCATAGGTGTAGGGGATCTTGCGCCAGAGGCCGCCCATGTTGCGGATGTCCTGCTCGTGGTGCATCGCGTAGATCACCGAGCCGGAACCCAAGAACAGCAGCGCCTTGAAGAAGGCGTGCGTGAACAGGTGGAACATGCCGACCGAATAGGCCCCTGCTCCCATCGCCACGAACATGTAGCCGAGCTGCGAACAGGTCGAGTACGCGACGATGCGCTTGATGTCGTTCTGGACGAGGCCGATGGTCGCGGCGAAGAACGCCGTGGTGGCGCCGAAGAACATCACGACGGCCTGCGCGTTCGGGGCGAGTTCGAACAGCGGCGACAGGCGCGCCACCATGAACACGCCGGCGGTGACCATGGTCGCCGCGTGGATCAGCGCGGAGACCGGGGTCGGGCCTTCCATCGCGTCCGGCAACCAGGTGTGCAGCAGGAACTGCGCCGACTTGCCCATCGCGCCCATGAACAGCAGGAGGCAGGTCAGGGTCAGCGCGTCGGCGTGCCAGCCGAGGAAGTCGATGGTCTTGCCGGTCAGGCTCGGAGCTGCATGGAAGATGGTCTCGAAATCGGTCGAGCTCGTCAGCATGAAGATCGCGAAAATGCCGAGCGCGAAGCCGAAATCGCCGACGCGGTTGACCACGAAGGCCTTGATCGCCGCCGCGTTCGCCGACGGCTTCTGGTACCAGAAGCCGATCAAGAGATAGCTCGCGAGACCCACGCCTTCCCAGCCGAAGAACAGCTGCACGAGGTTGTCGGCCGTCACCAGCATCAGCATGGCGAAGGTGAACAGCGAGAGATAGCCGAAGAAGCGCGGCCGATACGGATCCTCGTCCATGTAGCCGATGGAATAGAGGTGCACGAGCGAGGACACGGTCGTCACCACCACCAGCATCACGGCGGCGAGCGTGTCGACCCGCAGCGTCCAGTAGACCTGGAGGTCGCCAGACATGATCCAGGGCAACAGCGGAATGCGCATGTCGTGGTGCATGAAGCCGACATCGACCAGCGTCATCCAGGACAGCGCCGCCGAGACGAACAGCAGCGCGGTCGTGATCAGCTCGGCGCCCCGCGAGCCCGCGGCCGGCGGCTCGACCGGGCCATGGCCATGGTCATCGGGAGCGTGATCGTCGTGACCATGGTCGTCATGGGCCGCCGACGCATGCGCGTCGCCGTGGCCATGATCGCCGTGATGCTCGACCGCGTCGCCCGAGGGGTGGCGGGCATGCGCGCCGAACAGCGCGATCAGGCCAGCAAGGATGGCGCCCAGCAGAGGCAGAAAGACAATCGCCTGAACCATGACTGAGCTCAGCCCTTCATCAGATTGACGTCCTCAACCGCGATCGAGCCGCGGTTGCGGAAATAGACCACCAGGATGGCGAGACCGATCGCGGCTTCCGCAGCCGCAACCGTCAGCACCAGCAATGCGAAGACCTGGCCGACGATGTCGCCGAGGAAGGTCGAGAATGCGACGAGGTTGATGTTGACCGAGAGCAGGATCAGCTCGATCGACATCAGGATGACGATGATGTTCTTGCGGTTCAGGAAGATGCCGAGGATCCCGAGCGTGAACAGGATCGCGCCGACCGCCAGATAATGTCCGAGCCCGATCGTCATTTCACCCACTCCGCCGCGTCGCTGTCCTGGAGCCCCTGCCCCGACGCCACCTTGCGCATCGCCATCGCCATCTCGGGCGTGCGTGCATTCTGAACGTTGATGTCCTGCCGCTTCACGTTCGCCTTGTGGCGCAGCGTCAGCACGATGGCGCCGATCATGGCGACCAGCAGCACCATGCCCGCGAGCTGGAAGTAGTGGATGTACTTCGTATAGAGCACGAGCCCGAGCGCCTCGGTGTTGCTGACATTGGTCGGGATCGCCGCCGTGATCGTCTTGGAGACGCCGGGGTTGATGACCCAGAAGCCGACGGTGAGCAGCAGTTCGAACAGGAAGATGCCGCCGATCACGAGGCCCACCGGCAGGTACTCGATGAAGCCCTCGCGCAGCTCGAGGAAGTCGACGTCGAGCATCATGATCACGAACAGGAACAGCACCGCGACGGCGCCGACATAGACGACGATCAGGATCATCGCGAGGAATTCGGCGCCCATCAGCACGAACAGGCCGGAGGCGTTGACGAAGGCCAGGATCAGGTACAGCACGGAGTGCACGGGATTGCGCGAGACAATCACCATCACCGCCGAGGCGACACAAACGCCGGCGAAGAGATAGAAGAACAGCGCGGGAAGGATCATGCTCTCATCTCACCGGTACGGCGCGTCGAGCTCGATCGCTTTCGCGATCTCGCGTTCCCAGCGGTCGCCATTGGCGAGCAGCTTGGCCTTGTCATAGAACAGTTCCTCGCGGGTCTCGGTCGCGAATTCGAAGTTCGGACCTTCGACGATGGCGTCGACCGGACAGGCCTCCTGGCAGAGGCCGCAATAAATGCACTTCACCATGTCGATGTCGTAGCGCACGGTGCGGCGGGTGCCGTCGTTGCGGCGCGGGCCGGCCTCGATGGTGATGGCCTGCGCCGGGCAAATGGCTTCGCACAGCTTGCAGGCGATGCAGCGCTCTTCGCCGTTCGGATAGCGGCGCAGCGCATGCTCGCCGCGGAAGCGCGGCGAGATCGGGCCCTTCTCGAAGGGATAGTTCAGCGTCGGCTTCGGCTGGAAGAAATAGCGCATGGCGAGGAAGAACGCCGAGACGAATTCCGACAGCAGGAGCGAGCGTGCAGTGGCGTTGATGTTGATACCCATGACGGCCCTCACTTCGGCGCGATGCCGGCGAAATGCAGCACACCGGCCACCACGACCACCATCGCCAGCGACAGCGGCAGGAACACCTTCCAGCCGAGGCGCATCAATTGGTCGTAGCGGTAGCGCGGCACGATCGCCTTTGCCATCGCGAACAGGAAGAACATGAAGAACACTTTGAGCGAGAACCAGATGATCCCCGGCACCCAGTTGAAGGGCGGCAGATCCACCGGCGGCAGCCAGCCTCCGAGGAACAGGATCGTCGCCAGCGCGCACATCGTGACGATCGCGACATACTCGCCGAGCATGAACAGCAGATACGGCGTCGAGCCGTATTCGACCATGAAGCCGGCGACGAGCTCTGATTCAGCTTCCACGAGGTCGAACGGCGGACGGTTGGTTTCCGCCAGCGCCGAGACGTAGAAGATCACGAACATCGGGAACAGCGGCCACACATACCAGTTCAGGATGGTGAGCTGCGGCAACCCGATCAGGCTGGCGAGGCCACGGGCATGCTGGGCCTCGACCACGGCCGACAGGTTCAGCGTGCCGGCGCAGAGCAGCACGGTGATGATGACGAAGCCGATCGAGACCTCGTAGGACACCATCTGCGCCGCCGAGCGCAGCGCGGCCAGGAACGGGTATTTCGAGTTCGACGACCAGCCGGCCATGATGATGCCGTAGATCGACAGCGACGAGATCGCGAAGATGAAGAGCACGCCGACATTGATGTCGGAGATCACCCAGCCGAGATTGGTCGGGATCACCGCCCAAGCGGCGAGAGCGAGCACGCAGGACACCAGCGGCGCCAGCAGGAATACGCCCTTGTTGGCGCCGGACGGGATGATCGGCTCCTTGAGCACGAACTTCAGCAGGTCCGCGAAGGACTGCAGCAGGCCCCAGGGGCCGACCACGTTCGGGCCGCGGCGGATCTGCACTGCCGCCCAGATCTTGCGGTCGGCAAGCAGGATGTAGGCGATCGCGACCAGCAGGACGACGAGCACCAGGACGCTCTCCGCGACCATGATGATCAGCGGCCAGAGGAAACCGGTCCAGAATGCGCTTTCGAAGAATTCCATCGGCTCACTCCGCTGCGGTCAGCATCTGCCCGGAGGCAAGCCGCGAGCATTCCGCCATCACGGCGGATGCACGCGCGATTGGGTTGGTCAAATAGAAGTCCTCGATCGCCGGCTTGAACGGCGCCTTCTCCGGCGAGCCGCCCTTCCCCGCCAGCTTCTTGATCTGGTCGGCGGCGCCGGCTTCGATCTGGTCGAGACGGATCAGGTGCGGCACGGCCTTGAAGATCGCCTGGCGGAGCGCCGACAGCGAGTCATAGCCGAGCTTCTTGCCGAGCGCCTCCGACAGCGCGCGCACGATCGCCCAGTCCTCGCGGGCTTCGCCCGGCGGGAACGCGGCACGGCCGGTCATCTGCACGCGGCCTTCGGTGTTGACGTAGATCGCGGACTTCTCGGTGTAGGCAGCCGACGGCAGGATCACGTCGGCGCGATGCGCGCCGCGGTCACCATGGGTGCCGATATAGACGACGAAGGTGCCGTCCGACGGCTTGATCTCGTCGGCGCCGAGCAGGAACAGCAGGTCCAGCGTGCCGAAGGTCGTCATCTGCGCCGCGTTCAGCCCACCTGCCGTGGCGGAGAAGCCGATATCGAGCGCACCAACGCGCGAGGCGGTCTCGTGCAGCACGCCGAAGCCGTTCCAGCCGTCCTTCACCGCACCGACATCGAGCGCGAGCTTGGCGGCGGCGGCGAGAATGGCAGCGCCGTCGTGACGCGAGGCCGCGCCTGCGCCGACCAGGATGATCGGGTTCTTGGCGTTCTTCAGCACGTCCATGAAGGAGTGCTTGCCGGCCGCGAGCCCGCCGAGCGTGTCGGTGCCTGCACCCAGATGATCATAGTCGTAGGTCAGGTCGACCTTGGCGCCGATCACGCCGACCTTGAAGCCGCCGGCGCGCCAGCGCTTGCGGATGCGGGCGTTGAACACGGCCGCTTCCTTGCGCGGATTGGCGCCGATGATGAGCAGCGCATCGGCCTGCTCGACGCCGACCAGCGTCGGATTGAAGATGTAGGAGCCGCGGCCGAGCGCGGGATCGAAGGCGTCGCCGCCCTGCACCGCCAGATTGCCCGAGCCGTACTTGGCGAGCAGGTCCTTCAGCGCGAACATCTCTTCGACGCCGGCGAGGTCGCCGGCGATCGCGCCGATGCGCTTGCCGTCGGTGCGCGCCGCTTTCGCGGCGATCGCGGCAAAGGCTTCCGGCCAGCTCGCCGCACGCAGCTTGCCGGCTTCGCGGATATAGGGCCGGTCGAGACGCTGGGTGCGCAGGCCGTCGACGACGTGACGGGTCTTGTCGGAGATCCACTCCTCGTTCACGGCCTCGTTGATGCGCGGCAGCACGCGCATCACCTCACGACCGCGGGTGTCGACGCGGATCGCCGAGCCGAGGCCGTCCATCACGTCGATCGACTGGGTCTTGCCGAGCTCCCACGGGCGCGCCGCAAAAGCATAGGGCTTCGAGGTCAGCGCGCCGACCGGGCAGATGTCGACGAGATTGCCCTGCAATTCCGACGTCAGCGCGTGCTCGAGATAGGTCGTGATCTCCATGTCCTCGCCGCGGCCGGTGGCGCCCATCTCGGGCGCGCCGGCGACTTCCGCCGAGAAGCGGACGCATCGCGTGCACTGGATGCAGCGGTTCATCGAGGTCTTGACCAGCGCGCCGAGGTACTTGTCCTCGACGGCGCGCTTGTTCTCGGCGAAGCGGCTGGTGTCGACACCATAGCCCATCGCCTGGTCCTGAAGGTCGCACTCGCCGCCCTGGTCGCAGATCGGGCAGTCCAACGGATGGTTGATGAGAAGGAATTCCATCACGCCTTCGCGCGCCTTCTTCACCATCGGCGACCGCGTGGAGATTTCCGGCGGCTCGCCCTTGGGGCCCGGACGGCAATCGCGCACGCCCCAGGCGCAGCTTGCGACCGGCTTCGGGCCGCCCTTCACTTCGACGAGGCACATCCGGCAATTGCCGGCGATCGACAGCCGCTCGTGATAGCAGAAGCGCGGAATCTCGGCGCCCGCAGCTTCGCACGCCTGGAGCAGCGTGTACTCGGCGGGGACATCGATCTCTTTTCCGTCGATGATGAGCTTGGTCATTCTCTCTACTCCGCCGCGACCATGTTCACGGGATCGCGGACGCCGATATCGTCGATGTCAGCCTTGTGCGAATACTGGTCGATGCGCGCTTCGATCTCGTGACGGAAATGCGCGATCAGGCCCTGGATCGGCCAGGCGGCTGCGTCGCCGAGCGCGCAGATGGTGTGGCCTTCGACCTGCTTCGTGACTTCGAGCAGCATGTCGATCTCGCGCTTGTGGGCGCGACCGTCGGCCATGCGGGTCAAGACGCGCCACATCCAGCCGGTGCCCTCGCGGCACGGCGTGCACTGACCACAACTCTCGTGCTTGTAGAAATAGGAGATGCGGGCGATGGAGCGGATCAGGTCGGTCGACTTGTCCATCACGATCACGGCCGCGGTGCCGAGGCCCGAGCGCAGCTTGCTCAGGGAGTCGAAATCCATCGGCGTATCGATGATCTGTTCGGCCGGCACCATGCGCACCGAGGAGCCACCGGGGATCACGGCCTTGAGGTTGTCCCAGCCGCCGCGGATGCCGCCGCAATGCTTCTCGATCAGCTCACGGAACGGAATGCCCATGGCCTCTTCGACGTTGCAGGGCCGCTCGACATGGCCGGAGATGCAGAAGAGCTTGGTGCCGACATTGTTCGGACGGCCGATGCCGGCGAACCAGGCCGCGCCGCGGCGCAGGATGTCGGGCGCAACCGCGATCGACTCGACGTTGTTGACGGTGGTCGGGCAGCCGAACAGGCCGACATTGGCCGGGAACGGCGGCTTCAGGCGCGGCTGGCCCTTCTTGCCTTCGAGGCTTTCGAGCAGCGCGGTCTCCTCGCCGCAGATATAGGCGCCGGCGCCATGCGCGACGTAGATGTCGAACGGCCAGCCGTTGACATTGTCCTTGCCGACGAGCTTCGCCTCATAGGCCTGGTCGATCGCGGCCTGGAGATGCTCGCGCTCGCGGATGAACTCGCCGCGGACATAGATGTAGCAGGCATGCGCGTTCATCGCGCAGCTCGCGATCAGGCAGCCTTCGATCAGGAGATGCGGATCGTGCCGCATGATCTCGCGATCCTTGCAGGTACCGGGCTCGGATTCGTCGGCGTTGACGACGAGATAGCTCGGCCGTCCGTCGGTCGATTCCTTCGGCATGAACGACCATTTCAGGCCGGTCGGGAAGCCGGCGCCACCGCGCCCGCGCAGGCCCGACGCCTTCATCTCGTTGATGATCCAGTCACGGCCCTTGTCGATGATATTCTTCGTACTATCCCAGGCGCCGCGGCGCCGCGCGCCCTCGAGCCCCCAGTCGTGGAGGCCGTAGAGGTTCTTGAAGATGCGGTCCTTGTCCTCGAGCATTTCAGTGCTTTCCGATCAACGATTGGACTGCTTGTAGGCAAGTCCGGCGGCGCAGACGGCGAAAGTCAGCGCCCAGAGTAGGCTGCTCTCCTGCGTCGCGTTCATCACGAAGCGCTGCAGCAGGAACATGAAGGCGGCCGCGACCGCGGCGTGCATGGCGACGAAGCCCCACTTGTTCACGGCCTCGTTCCCTCCAATTGCGGGGAGATCACGCATCAGGTGATCTCCTTCAGCGTGGTCGGCCCACCCGTCGGCGCCGAGAACTGGCGGCCGTTCTGCGGACCGGGCTTCGGCGGATTGCCCGAGGCGAAGCCGTCGAGCACCTTGCCAAAGGTTTCCTTGGTCAAATCCTCATAGGTGTCCTTGCCGATCAGCACCATCGGCGCATTCACGCAGGCACCGAGACATTCCACCTCTTCCCAGCTGAAATTGCCGTCCTTGGAGAGATGGAACGGCTCGTGGTGGATGCGGTGCTCGCAGACGTGGATGAGATCCTCGGCGCCGCGCAGGCGGCACGGCGTTGTGCCGCAGACCTGGACGTGGGCCTTCTTGCCGACGGGGGCGAGCTGGAACATCGTGTAGAAGGTCGCGACTTCGAGCACGCGGATATAGGGCATGTCGAGCAGATCGGCGACGGCGCGGATCGCGGCTTCCGACACCCAGCCGTCGTGCTGTTCCTGGACGCGCCAGAGGATGGCGATGACAGCGGAGGCTTGCCGGCCGGCCGGATATTTCGCGATCTGCTGCTTGGCGAACGCGAGGTTCTCCTCCGTGAACGCAAAGCTCGCGGGCTGGACTTCCTTCGGTGCTAATCGGCGAACGGACATCTCTTATCTCTCACTGCATACGGCGCGCGGTTTTCGCATTCAGGGCATCGATCCTGTCCTGCCAGAATGCGCTTGCGGTGCCGAAAACGTTGTAGCCGACGTGGGTCGAGACCTTGATGCGGTCGAGGATCGACAGCTCGGTCACGGTCTCCATCCGGTTGCTGCGCGGATCGAACACGATCAGCTTCAGCGGCGTCTGTTCGAGGATAAAGCGCGACACCGCGTGGCTGCGATCGCTGCCGTGCTCCTCGCACATGATGACGCTGTCGGTCTCAAGCAGCCGTGCGCCGCCCTTGATCGCCTCGATCTCGACGCCCTCGACGTCGAGCTTGATCAGGTACTTGCCGTGGGCCGCCACCTTGCCGTCGTCGATGAGATTGTCGAGCGCGAGAACCGGCACGTCCTCACCGCCCGCCGACGGTGCGCCAGCGATGCTGAAGGCCTCATGCTTGGTGCCTGACAGCCGCGCGGTACCGCGCGCCGCGCCGATCGCGCATTTCAGCGTCTCGAAGCGGTTGCCGTTGACGCGAGCGTTGTTGGCAAGCTTCGGATAGTTCTGCCCCGACGGCTCGATCGCGATCGCCTTGTGCGATCCGAACGGCTTGCTCGACACCAGCACCGACCAGTAGCCGTAATTGGCGCCGCAATCGAGCAGCGTGTAGTCGACGTCGATGGAGTCGGCGAACAGGACCTCCAGCTCGTCCTCGTAATTGTAGGAGCGGTTGAGCAGCTTGCTCCAATAACCGTCGCCGTAGGGGAATTCGAACACGGCGTCGGGATTGAGCCTGATCGCGATGTTGCGCTCGGGCAGCGTCTTCCGCAGCAGGTTCGCGCAGGCGATGTAGCCCATGTGCGAGAAGTGCGAGGAGATCTTCGATCCCGTCACCAGCGCCAAGGCAGCCGTCCGCTCCCACAGGTTGGCCCCTTCAAGGGCCCCCGAGGCACGGTCAAACTGGATTGGCGCCTGCGCCATCACCGATCGACCTCTCCGAACACGATGTCGAGCGAGCCGAGGATCGCCGAGACGTCGGCGAGCAGATGGCCGCGGCAGATGTGGTCCATCGCCTGAAGATGCGCAAAGCCCGGCGCGCGGATCTTGCACTTGTAGGGCTTGTTGGTGCCATCGGAGATCAGATAGACGCCGAACTCGCCCTTCGGCGCCTCGACCGCGGTGTAGACTTCGCCCGCCGGCACGTGGACGCCTTCGGTGTAGAGCTTGAAGTGATGGATCAGCGCTTCCATCGAGCGCTTCATCTCGCCGCGGCGCGGCGGCGCGACCTTGTTGTCTTCGACGACGACAGGCCCCTTCCCGTCGGCTGCGTTCAGCTTCTGGATGCACTGCTTCATGATGCGCACGGACTGGCGCATCTCTTCCATGCGGATCAGGTAGCGATCGTAGCAGTCGCCGTTCTTGCCGATCGGGATGTCGAAATCCATCTCGGCGTAGCACTCATAGGGCTGCGACTTGCGCAGGTCCCAGGCCGCGCCCGAGCCGCGCACCATGACGCCCGAGAAGCCCCACTCCCAGGCTTCCTTGAGCGGCACCACGCCGATGTCGACGTTGCGCTGCTTGAAGATGCGGTTGGCGGTGAGGAGACGATCGAGGTCGTCAACGACCTTCAGGAACGGATCGCACCAGGCCTCGATGTCGTCGACCAGCTTCTGCGGCAGGTCCTGATGCACGCCGCCGACGCGGAAGAAGGCTGCATGCATACGGCTGCCCGAGGCGCGCTCGTAGAACACCATCAGCTTTTCGCGCTCTTCAAAGCCCCACAGCGGCGGGGTCAGCGCGCCGACGTCCATCGCCTGCGTGGTGACGTTGAGCAGATGCGACAGGATGCGGCCGATCTCGCAATAAAGCACGCGGATCAGCTGGCCGCGGCGCGGCACCTCGATGCCGAGCAGCTTCTCAGCCGCCATGCAGAAGGCGTGCTCCTGGTTCATCGGCGCGACGTAGTCGAGCCGGTCGAAATACGGGATCGCCTGCAGATAGGTCTTCTGCTCGATCAGCTTCTCGGTGCCGCGGTGAAGCAGGCCGATATGGGGATCGACACGGGCGACGATTTCGCCGTCAAGCTCCAGGACCAGACGCAGCACGCCGTGCGCAGCCGGATGCTGGGGCCCGAAGTTGATGGTGAAATTGCGAAGCTGTTCGGGTTGCTCGTTCATGATCAGACCTTCGGTCCCGCCTTCTCGTCACCGGGAAGCGGATAGTCCGCCCCTTCCCACGGCGAGAGGAAATCGAACTTGCGGAATTCCTGGTTGAGCCGGACGGGCTCGTACACCACCCGCTTCTCCTGGTCGTCGTAGCGAACCTCGACGAAACCGGTGGTCGGGAAATCCTTGCGCAGCGGATGGCCCTCGAAACCGTAATCGGTCAGCAGGCGGCGCATGTCGGGGTGCCCGACGAAGAACACGCCATAGAGGTCGTAGGCCTCGCGCTCGAACCAGTCCGCGCCGGGGAACACGTCGATCAGCGACGGCACCTGCGTGGTCTCGTCGGCCTGGGCCTTGAGCCGGATCCGCGCGTTCAAGGTCGGAGACAGGAAGTGATAGATCACGTCGAAGCGTTTTTCGCGCGACGGATAGTCCGCGGCCGTGATGTCGGTGAAGTTGATGAACCGGCATTTCGGATCGTCGCGGAGGTACTTGACCACCTCGACGATCTTGCTGACCTCGACATCCACCGCGAGCTGGTTGAAGGCAACCGAATGACCGATGGCGGCGCCCGGAAGCGCGCTAACGATCGTCTGCCCCAGGGCGTCGAGCTTGGCGTCGTCCATGACGTAAAACCTTAGCGTTCGATGGTGCCGGTGCGGCGGATCTTCTTCTGCAGCAGCAGCACGCCGTAGAGCAGCGCTTCCGCCGTGGGCGGGCAGCCCGGCACGTAGATGTCGATCGGCACGATGCGGTCGCAGCCGCGCACGACCGAGTAGGAGTAGTGGTAGTAGCCGCCGCCATTGGCGCAGGAGCCCATCGAGATGACGTAGCGCGGCTCCGGCATCTGATCGTAGACCTTGCGCAGCGCAGGCGCCATCTTGTTGGTCAGCGTGCCGGCGACGATCATCACGTCGGACTGGCGCGGCGAGGCACGCGGCGCGAAGCCGAAGCGCTCGACGTCGTAGCGCGGCATCGAGACCTGCATCATCTCGACCGCGCAGCAGGCGAGACCGAAGGTCATCCACATCAGCGAGCCGGTACGGGCCCAGGTGATGAGGTCGTCGGTCGCGGCCACGAAGAAGCCCTTGTCGGACAGCTCGGAGTTGACCTCGAGGAAAAACGGATCGTTGGCGCCAACCGGCCTGCCGGTCGACGGATCAAGGATGCCCTTGGGGGCCGGCGCGACGACCGGGCCAGAGGACGTTGCAGGGTTCAATCCCATTCCAGTGCTCCCTTCTTCCATTCATAGGCGAACCCGACCGTCAGCACGCCGAGGAACACCACCATGGACCAGAAGCCGGTCGCGCCAAGCTTGCCGAACGCCACCGCCCAGGGAAACAGGAACGCCACCTCGAGGTCGAAGATGATGAAGAGGATGGCGACCAGATAGAAGCGGACGTCGAACTTCATGCGAGCGTCGTCGAAGGCGTTGAAACCGCACTCATACGCCGACAGCTTTTCCGGGTCCGGCTGCTGGAACGCCACGATGAAGGGCGCGATCAGCAGCACGAGGCCGATGAGGCCCGCTACCCCTATAAAGACGACGAGTGGAAGATAGTTCTGCAGAATGCCGCTCATTGACGAGCCCTTTTTCCCGCAGCCTCGGGACAGCCACGGATTCGTCCAGTTTGGAATTGTTCTGAGCCTTAGCGCAGTGCACCAATGGGCGCAAGACACGCTCTTTTTAGGCCCTTTACCGCCCCCAGAACGATAGAAATCCCGGAATCGCCCCGCGGCTGGTATGGAGCAGATCGCCAATCCCAGCAAGGGCGGCCACAGTTTTGCAGGGCAGCCGTTCGAGGATTGCGGCACACGGGCCGAGGCAGCTATTTGCCGCGTGTCGTCCGCGATAATTGCCCGGTTTTTTGGGTGCGGCAGCGCACCCAAACCCAGGCAATGACCAGCACCGGGGCTCCCACCGTCACCCAGGCGACATACTGGCCGACCGTTCCCCAGAGTAGCGCAGCCAGCAGGCCGGTGATGGTCGCAGCCGCGAGCAGGATGGGTGCAGCAAAGACACGTATCCACAGGCCCGAGCGGTCAGAGGAGCCATGCATCACGACGGGACCGGGGTTCGTCTGGCGAATGCGTCGCTCCGGGCGGGCGCGCGCTTGCGCCGCCGTGCCAGCCAGAGATAGAGGCCACTGCCGATCACAACGATCGTGAGAATGTCGAGCACGGCCCAGATCACCTTGAGCGGCATCCCGCCATAGTCGCCGAAATGCAGCGGCTGCGAGATCAGGAGCGCCTGGAGATAGACCGGCAGCGCCCGGCTGTCGGCGACCTCCCCTGTTTCGCCGTCGAGCAGGACCGGCTTGAGCAGCCGCGCCGTCAGCGCCGTGTCGCCGCGCATGAAGGCGGCGAAGTGGTGCGAGGAGGTGAACGGCGTTCCCGGAAACGCGATGAAGGCAACCTCCATCCCGGGCGCCGTCTGCCTCGCGCGCGCCACAACATCGTCGAGCGAAGCCAGATGCGACGGCGGCGGCTTGCCGGCATAGGGCGCGACCATGCTGGCAAGCTCGGTGGCCTTCCACTGGTTGAGCATCAGCTCGGCCCAGGTGTTGACGACGCCGGTGAGGCCTACCACCAGTGCCCAGGCCACCGTCACGACGCCGATCAGATTGTGCCAGTCGAGCCAGCGCACGCGGCGCGAGGCGTGGCCGCGAATGGTGGCAAAGCGCAGCCGGCGGGTGAACGGCCAGTACAGCACCACGCCGGAGATGATGGCGATGGCGAACAGCAGGCCCATCCCGCCGAGGAACAGTTTTCCGGGCTGGCCGGCAAACATGTCGGTATGCAGCTTGAGCATGATCAGCATCGGCCCGATGCCGACCGGTCCGAGCAGCTTGGTCGACATCGCATCGAACGCGCGCACGGTCGTGTTGTCGGGCAGCCCGTTGACGGCGCTGTTGGTGAACGCGGTCACGATCCCGGGCTCGTCCTTGTCCCAGGCGATATATTGCAGCACCCGGCCGGGATCGGCGGCGAGCGCGGCGTCGGCGACGGCTTGCGTCGTCGCACGCGCCGCGCCCGCATGAGCTTCGGGCTGGGGGGCATAGCCCAGGAGCTCATCGATCTCGTGATGGAAGATCAGCGGCAGGCCGGTCAGGCAGAGCAGCAGCAGGAAGACGGTCGAGATCAGGCTGGTCCAGGTGTGGACCACGGACCAGAGCCTGACCGTGCGCGCCTTCACGAGGCCCTCCCCTCGCCGGTGCCTACCACTTGTAGGAGACGCTGGCGGTGACGCGCCGGCGGTCGCCGTAGAAGCATGACGAGGCCGCCGCGCAGCTTGCGACATAGATCTTGTCGGTCAGGTTGATCACGTTGATTGCCGTGCGCCAGTTCTGCCACTCGTAGTGGACCGCGAGGTCGCCGAGCACGACCGCGGGAACCTCGAGGGTGTTGGCGGCGTCCGCCCAGGAGGCGCCGACATAGCGCACGCCGCCGCCGAAGCCGAATCCCGCAAGCGGTCCGTCCTTGAATGTGTAGTCGGCCCAGCCCGAGACCAGGAGCTCAGGCGTGTTGGTCGGCGTCTTGCCGACCAGCGCCGGGTTCAGGTCCCTGCTGGTGAAGAGATGATAGGCCGTGAAGGCGCCGATGAACTTTAACTCCTTCGTCGCATTTGCGACCGCTTCGAGCTCGATGCCGCGCGAGGTCACCTCGCCGGTTTGGTTCTGCAGCGTGGTGATGATCGGATCGGTAGTGGGTACATTCTGGCGCTTCAGGTTGAACACCGAGGCAGTGAAGTAGCCATCAAATCCCTTGGGGGCGACCTTGACGCCGATTTCGGCCTGCTGGCCGGTCTCCGGCTGGAACAGCTGATTTTGCGCGTTGAGCCCGATAATCGGGTTGAAACTCGTCGCGTAGGAGATGTAGGGCGCGATGCCGTTGTCGAAATTGTAGATCAAGCCTGCGCGACCGCTGAACTGGCTGTCATTGTTGCTGGCGAGCGTCGCCCCAGTGTCACGGGCGGCCTGCGTCGTCTCGACCCAGTCGTTGCGGCCGCTCAGCACCAGCGTGAAGTTACCGAGCTTCATCTGGTCCTGGAGGTAGGTGCCGGCCTGCTTCTGCGTGATCAGGAAGTTACGGAACGGCGGGCCTGTGAGCGGGATGTTAATGCCGTAGACCGGATTGAGCACATTGATCAGAGGAACGGTGCCGAAGTTGAAGGCCTGATAGTCGTCGATCTGATAGCCCTTCAGATCGACACCGAACAGCATCGTGTGCCTGACAGGACCGGTGTTGAAGCGATATTCCAGCTGGTTGTCGAGATCGGCCTGGTTGGCGGTATCCTTCGCATACCAATTGTAGCGACCGAGAGAGGCCGCATTGATATTGTCCCAGCCGTTGCCGATGTAACCGCGATAGGTCAGGTCGATATGCGCAAATCGCGCATTCTGCCGGAACGTTAGATCGTCGGTGACATTGCGCTCGAACTGATAGCCGAGCATCTCCTGCTCGCGCGTGAACTTGTCGACGCTGGGATCGCCGGCGAAGAAGCTGGTCGGGATCTTGCCGAACGGCGCGTTGGTCACCGTGCCCTGGTAAGGCAGGAAGTTGATGCCGCGGGTGTCGGTCTTCGATGCCGACGCCAGAACCGTGAAAGTCGTATCGGCATCCGGCTTCCAGGTGAAGGACGGCGCAATGAAGTAGTTGTTGTCCGGCGTGAAGTTGACCTGCGTGTCGCCGTTCCTGATCTCGCCGACGACGCGGTAGAACAGCTTGCCGTCCTGGGGCTGCGTTGCAACGGGCCCGCCGACATCGAAGCCGACATAGGCGTTGCCGAAATTGTTGACGCCGGTCTCGATGTAGCGGATCGGCTCGGTCGGCGGCATCTTGCTGATGACATTGACGATGCCGCTCGGGCTCGATCCACCATAGAGCACCGCCGACGGGCCGCGTAACACCTCGACTCGCTCCATATTGGACGGCGGAAGCCGCCAGCTCGCATAGGCCGTGTAGAACAGCTGCGTGCCGTCGAGAAACAGTCCGATGTCGTCGGACTTGAAGCCGCGGATCAGCCACCAATCGTTGCGCGTGTCCGCACCGAAGGTGCCAGCCCGCACGCCGGCGGTGTAGCGCAGAACCTCGTCGAGCTTGGTCGCCTTCTGGTCGCGGATCTGGTCCGCGCCGATCACCGACACCGATTGCGGCGTCTCCATGATCGGCGTGTTGGTCTTAGTGCCCGACGAGCTGCGGTTGGCGACGTAGCCGTTCACCGGACCGCGCGGCGTCTCGACGAAGCCGACATTGCGCTGCTGAAGCGGTCTGCGGCTGGCGGCGGTCTCTACCGACGGCCGCGCCACGCGGCGGGCGGCCGCAGCAGGTGCGCGGCGTCGTGCTTCCGGCGCGTTGACGGTGACCGACGGCAGGTTTTGCGCACCGCCTTGCGCCGAGGACTGCGCAAGCGATGCCTGCGGTACCACTGCGAAAGCAGACGCGGTCGCCAAGACGACCGACCGCAGCATACGAAGACTGTTCAACGCGCACCCCAACATGTCTGTTTGCTTGCGTCATGCCGTCGTTCCCCCAACGGCAGGCGCTTGCAGTGACGCTTAGGTGAGCGCGCGCGAATTCCCTAATTGAAAACCTCTTAGAAGGGTTCTTAGAAATGATCCAACATTCCCGGAGATTTCCGAGAGATCAGCGTGAAACTTTCTCGGCTTCGAGCATCTTCTCGGCTGTCGCCGTGAGACGGTCGATCTGCGCCAGCAGCGTCTCGAACTCGTCCTTGCTCAACTGTTCGAGCAATTGCCGATTGCGCTCCTGCGCGCCTTCGACGATCGCATCATGCGCAGCGAGCCCTGCCGCTGTCAGCGCGACCAGCACCTCGCGGCTGTCCTTCGGGTTCGCCGACTTCGCGATCAGCTTGCGCGAGACGAGCTCCGCGAGCGCGCGGCTGATCTGGCCCTTGTCCTGGCCGACGGCTTCGGCGAGCCGCGCCACGCTCATCGGCGGACGGCGACCGAGCGAGGCGACGAGACCGAACTCGACCGAGGACAATCCGGCGAGGCGTTTGTAGCGCAGGATGGCGCCGCGCTTGAGCAAATTGGCGAGCACCATCAGCCGTGACGACAGCATCACGGTGATCGGCGCCGGCGAGTGGCTTTCGTCCGCATCGGGCGATGCGTGCCCGTCCCTGCTCGATGTCTGGCTCATGATCCACCTCTGCCAAGAAAGCCGGGGCGTGCCAAGCGCTGGTAGCGCAACCTCCCCAACCTGATTCCAAATGCGATTAAGAGGCATTCTGGAATATCGTTGACATTGTCATCGAATTATTTTTCACTGGGTCACCGCATCAAAACGACCCGGCCACCTAAGGCCAGCGGCGGGAGGAACAGCATGACGATGACCCAGCGGGATCGCGATCTCGGCACCGCCTATGCGATGAAGCCGGCGCACACGCGCACCGAACTCACCTCGGTCGTTCGCGGCACGCCGATGGGCGAGCTGCTGCGCCGCTACTGGCATCCGGTCGCGCTGGTCAGCGATGCCACCGACAGGCCGAAGAAGGTCCGCGCGCTCGGCGAGGATCTGGTGCTGTTCCGCGACAAGCACGGCCGTGTCGGCCTGCTCCATGCACGCTGCTGCCATCGCGGCACCACGCTCTATTACGGCAAGGTCGAGGAAGACGGCATCCGCTGCTGCTATCACGGCTGGAAGTTCGACGCCGAAGGCCATTGTCTCGAGCAGCCCTGCGAGCCCGACGGCGGCCAGTTCAAGGACAAGGTGCGCCAGCCCTGGTACCCAGTCGAGGAGCGCTATGGGCTGATCTTCGCCTATATGGGCCCGGCCGAGAAACGCCCGGTGCTGCCGGCTTACGAATGCCTGGAAAACATGGACGAAGGCGAGTTCGTCGAAGCCGACGATTCCTCGATCGGGGGCGGCGGCCCCGCGATCATCCCCTGCAACTGGCTACAGCATTTCGAGAACGTGGTCGATCCCTATCACGTGCCGGTGCTGCACGGCTCGTTCTCGGGGCCGCAATTCACTGACATGATGGCCTCGATGCCGGAGGTGAGGTTCGACAAGACGCCGCGCGGCATCGCCGTGCGCTCGATCCGCAAGCAGGACGACGGCAAGGTGTTTTATCGCGTCACCGAAGCGGCCCTCCCCACGCTCCGTGTCGTGCCGAACCCGCGCGTGGCGCAATTCGCCCGCGTCGAGTCGATCGGCTGGACGCTGCCGATCGACGACACCTCGTTCCGCATCTACGTCGCCGGCCGCGTCAAGACTTCCGGCGACATCGGCCGCATGCGCTCGAAGTTCAACGGCAAATTCTGGTGGGACATGACGGAAGCCGAGCACCAGCAATTCCCGGGCGATTACGAGGCCCAGGTCGGCCAGGGCCCGCAGACCATCCACTCCGAGGAGCATTTCGGCCAGAGCGACCGCGGCATCCTGATGATCCGGCGCATGCTGAGCGAGCAACTGGAGGCGATGGAGGCAGACCGCGATCCGATCGGCGTATCGTTCGACGCAAGTGCTGCGCCAGTCGAATTCGAAGCGGGGAATTACATCCGCGAAGGCTGAGTTTTTGGCGCGTTTTCTTCACGCAAACCGGTATCCACTTCGCTCGAAAACGCTCTCGACCAGCCTCACGAAGGGCTGGACCGGCAACGATAACAAAGACAAATTGGGGGGATGCGATGGTCGATGTGACGTCACAGATGTCGGTGCAGACGACTGCGGCGGCAAAGCCCCCGGCGCGGCGCTATTACGTGCTGGGCCTGCTCACCATCATCTATGCGCTGAACTTCCTCGACCGCACGATCTTCAACGTCCTGATCGAGCCGATCAAGAAGGAGTTTCAGCTCAGCGACACCATGATGGGTCTGCTCGCGGGCTTCGGCTTCGCACTGTTCTATTCCCTGCTCGGCATTCCCATCGCGCGCGTCGCCGACCGGCTCAACCGGCGCAACATCGTCGCGGTGGCCCTTGCGTTCTGGAGTGCGATGACGGCGCTGTGCGGGTCGGCCTCGAGCGTGACCTCGCTGGCGCTGGCGCGCATCGGCGTGGGCATCGGCGAATCCGCGGGCTCGCCCGCCTCGCAATCGATCGTCGCCGATCTCTTCACCAAGAACGAGCGCCCGCGCGCGCTCGGCATCTACGCCATCGGCACCTATCTCGGCGTCTTCCTCGGCTATTTCATCGGCGGCTACGTCAACCAGCACTATGGCTGGCGGATGGCGTTCTACGTCGCCGGCCTGCCCGGCATCCTGCTCGCATTGATTCTGTGGCTGACGATCTCCGAGCCGAAGCGCGGCGCGATGCAGGAGAGTTTTGTGCCCGAGCCGCTCGGGCCGACACTGCGCTTCCTGGCCTCGCAGCAGAGCTTCATCATCGTGCTGGTCGGCTTCTGCCTCACCACCTATACGAACTACGCAACGGCGGCCTGGATCCCGCCGTTCCTGGCACGCGTGCACCATCTGTCGAGCGCCGAGATCGGCACCTATGCCGGGACCTTCAAGGGGCTCGCCGGCATGGCCGGCACCCTGCTCGGCGGCTTCGTGGTGGCGCAAATCAGCCGCCGCGACGACCGCTGGAAGCTGTGGGCGCCGGCGATCACCTCGGGGCTCGCCGGCCCGGTGTTCGCGCTGTGCATGCTGACGCAGGATTTCGCGATGATGGTCGCCATGCTGGCGCTGACCTCGTTCCTGGTCGGCTTCCATCTCGGACCGATCTTCGCGATCGCACAGACGGTGGCCAAGCCGAGCATGCGGGCGCTCGCCTCCGCCCTGATCGCGCTCACAGCCACCTGCTTCGGCCAGGGCGTCGGCCCGCTTGCCGTCGGCATGGTCAACGACGCCCTGAAGGGCACTTATGGCGCGGACGCGGTGCGCTATTCCCTGCTCTCGGCGGCGGTCACGACCACACTGGGCGCCCTGCTGTTCGTCTGGGCAGCCCGTTCGATCCGGGACGATATCGGCCGGGCGGCCACCTGAGACCTGTTCCGGCCGCCAGCCCGGCGAAACCAAGCGGGCGTATTAATGAAACCATTTTGCGGAACCCGCGAAACCATCCGGAAACAGATGGTCCTTAAGACATGAGCCCATAGACGGCGGCTAAGCCCGTCGGGAGGCTTATATGAACCACTCAATTCACTCGGCTGATCGTGGCACCCACCTGAAGATCGTGGTGGTGGCGCTGGTTGCCGGTATTCTGGTCGCCGGCTTCGGGATCGCAGCCCGCACCAACGTCGATGACAGCCAGACCGCCCAATCGGCTCACGTGATCAAGGCCGGCAAGCCGGTGGCCGTGACCAGCGCAGGCACGTCAGAGATTCGCTGACACGCCCTGTTTCGGGCTGACCGAGGCCGCCGCCTGGCGGCCTTTTTCGTTTTCCAGAGCAATGCTTAGCCGATGCGTCCTGACAAAGCGCAACGTCCTTGACTTCACCAAGCCCCGCCTTTAAGTCCCCCCTCGTTCCGCGCGCTTTCAGCGAACCACGCGGGAGTAGCTCAGTTGGTTAGAGCGCCGGCCTGTCACGCCGGAGGTCGCGGGTTCGAGCCCCGTCTCTCGCGCCATTGTTTCAATGGCTTAGCGGTGGGTAACCCCCTCAGTTTCAACTTTCCCCACCACCGAGTTTCAACTTTCTGAGCTTGTTCTGTTCCGAACCGAGCAGTCTCCGGCCGATTCTGCGCGCCTCGTCCGCGGCCCGAACCGCTGCAATGTTAACTGGCATGTAGGTCTTCTGCAGCTTCCGGTTTTGCTCGATGCTGTTCGCCATCTTGGCGGCAATGGCCTCGACCGGCGCCCCCCCCCCGCATTCGCTTCGACCGCACCTGTCCGGCGCATGTCCATGAGTCGCCGCATCTCGCCCTTCCCGAAAACCGCCCGGCGCAGGTCCGCGAAATCGTCGATTAGCGAGTCCTTGGTGTATGGAACCGGAAGACGGGGCCGGCCGCCCTTTCCAGTGGGCTTGAAGCCCTTGGTCCGGAAGATCGGCGCGTCGTCGTGCAGGTCGTAGTCGAGTCCGGCGACGTACGCCTCCACAAGCCGCTGAGAGCGAGCGGTAAGCGTGCCTATGGCTGGCTCGCCGGTCTTAGCCCGATCGCTGGTAAACGCCATGTCGGTGCCGCTGGTAACGGCCTGAGCGGGCGTCAGGGTGCGGGCGTCCACTGGGGCAAAGCCGGTATCCCACGCAATTGCGATGATGCAGGCCAGCCCTCGATAGCCGGTGCGCCATCCCTCCTTGACGAGGCGAACCACTTCGCCCTCCTGCCAGGTCTCGGTGCGGCCGGGCACGCCAGTCTTTCGGATGATCTGTGACGGGTCCGCCTCGGGCAGGCAAAGCTTCATGCCAGCCAGGACGTTGTAGAGCGCCCTCCAGATCTTGAGCGCGCGGCCAGCCTCGCCAGCGCCCTTGGTGGCCTTGAGCTTCCCGTACCACCGGTCCAGCATTTCGAAGGTGACGGTCTTTGGATCGACGTCTCCAAAAACAGAATCGATATATTTCCAGCCACGGTCCCAATCTTCGCGAGTCCGAGGTGGCTTCGACTTCCATTCGTTGCTGCGGCGGAAGCGCTCAAAGCCGTCACCGACGCTCCCGATGGGATAGAGGTGGGCCGGCGCCTTCTCTAGCCCCTTGCGGGCGCGCTGGTAGCGCTCCTCCCATTCTTTAGCGATAGCCCAAGCATCCGGGCCGTCGTGTCCGCAGGACACGATCCCAAATCCCATGGCGCGCATCTTCGCGGTGGGAAGCCAGTAGCCGTGCTTCCCTTTGCGCACCACGTAATGCTTGAGCTTAATGTTTCCCAAGGTTCGCTAGTCGCTCCTCAAATACGTCTCGGGCATCAAGCGCCACACCGGATGATGCGCCAAGACCGGCGCGTCGATCCAGCCAAGCATCAATCGCCTGCAGGTCATAGTGACCCGTCACAGGGCACGCGGCGGGAAATCCGATACGCTGCAGGGCGGATAGTTTCGTGAGGAAGTCGAACTCGGTCAGGTGCAGGCGACGCGCAGCTTTCTGCGGCGGCACGAGGCGTGGGTCGACCGGGAAGCGAATGGAGCTTCCCCGAAGGTTATCGTTGGCGGGAGTGGGCAAGGTGCGCGCCCCTGAGAAAACTGCTCTGCTACCTCGCCGGCTGAAGCCGACGCACTTACCGATTGTATACATGGTCGCTTCGGAACAAATGCGGCACAAACCGACATTGCAATCGATTTGTAATAATTCGTTACTTGCGTTCTAATAAGTGGTGGCCAGCCGCAACTTGCGCCGGGGCGGGCCTCGGCGGCGCAGGCTTGATAGTTGTCAGGCAATGACTGGCCGCCGAACTGATTTAGCTAGCCAACTAGCTGACTAGCCTCAAGCCTCACGCGCTCCCGCTCGACATTCTCAGCGGACATGCCTGCGCGCATCGCGTAGTCCAAGCAGACACGAACCCGCTCGCGACTGTAGGGTGACTTCATCTCATGAATCGCCTGGCCGACCGCTAAAACCAGGTCAAGTACCTGTTCGCGAATCCTCTCGATCAACCCCGCAACGTCGCCTTTGGCGCCTGCTGAGCCGTCGTAAAATCCAGCGCATGTCTCGTAAAACCGGACCATTTCGGCGACGTTGTTCGGCTCCGGTTCGCCAAGGGCCTCCATCAAATAATATGCAGTATCGCGCCGTCCGTCCTTGCGGACCGTTGCAGCCTTGATGAAGCCGCCCAACAAAGCCCAGCGTTTCTCCACCGTTTACGGAGACCAAATCGCCCAAGCGCGGCGTTTCACTGTTCGTATATGCCATAGAACCCAACCATATGTAGCGGAATCGCTACACTGTGACCATAAACCCCGATATTGCTACGTCAAGACGTTTTCGCTACTGCGTAGCGGTTCCGCACACTACGTTGGGGGTATCAGTGATTTCCGCTTTGCAATCCCGGATGGCTCGCGCAGCGCTCAATCTTGGCGTTCGCGAGGTCGCTGAGGCCGCCGGTGTGTCCACCAACACCATCACCCGGCTTGAACGCGGCGAGGAATTGTTGCCGAGAACGGTGGCCGATATCCGCGCCGCGTTCGAGGCCGCTGGAGTCATCTTCCTCGCAGACGGCCAATCGATCGATGGTGGACCGGGTGTGAGGCTGGCGAAACCGAAGGCCTAGCTGCGCACCGCCCGTCTATTGGCTGGCAAAGCCCACCGCGCCTCGCATCACTTCGATTTAACTAGCCGAACCGGGCCTGCGAGGCGATGTTACGCGATCATCACCCCTTATGCCGGACATCGCAATCACCGACGAGTGCCGCGCCCCGAGGACGAAATGACCCACCCACGAACCGATAAAGTCGCGCGGGACCTAGAGGCATTCCCCTATTTTGAACCCCATATCACAAAGAGCGGTCGCTGGTTCGTTTCGGTAAAGACCGGAAACGGTCCAGATTCCAACATTGGGGACTTTGCGACGGAGGCCGAGGCCAACGACTGGATTTCGACAAGGTCGAAATATTGGCCAGGCAAACCGGATGCGGAATAAACGATCTAAACCGGGCGGCGCTTTGCGTCGCGCTGGGCGGCTGTGCAGCCGCGCCGAAAATGGGTTGGGTGCGCGTCGACGGACAGTCCGCTCGCGAAAATCCGGTTCTCACAACGCAGTTCGAGGTGGACAGGACCTCATGTCTTGGCGAGCGCAACAAGGCGGCCCTTTCCGGGGTCACCGTCGCTGTCGGTGGATTGGCGGGAGCCATAGCAGCCCAAGAGCGAACTAACGCCGCCGACACTGTCGGCCAGGGTTGCATGGCGGAAAAGGGCTATCTCCTCGTCAAAGAGGAAGAGGCCGACGCCAAGCGCGCGGAGTTGGCAAGGGTTGCTGAACTGAAGAAGCAGCAGGAGGCCGCGGCACTAGCGCCCGCCCCTAAGCCAAAGAAGCCATCCGCTGCAACGAAACCGCCGAGCTAGGATAAGGCACCCAGCTCGGCCACGCTGCAGGCCTCGCTGCCTTGCGCGTCAAGATACCCTAACGCCGAGAGCTGATTCGCATTTCACCGTCAAAGGCACAGGAACCATCCTGCGGGGCAGAGATTGATCTCTTGCTTCAGGTTCCCCGGCCTGAGGCGTCTCAACAGCGGCCTCCGCGTTGCCCCCGCGGGGGCCGTCTTGTATGCGAGATCCCATGGACGAGAGCTTGAGAGTGATGCTTGCGATCGGCGCGACAGCGACCGTCGCCGCTGGGGCGTTCTTTGCCATCCGTTTTATCGTGGGGTTTTACGGCTAGACGTTAGGTCTCTTCGATAGCTGCTTATGCAGCGCATCCAGCTTAGACGTCTCGCCAGGCTCGCTATCGACAACCCATGATGCCCCAGACCGCTTCACCGAAAACGCCCCGTGGGGGAAGCTGGGTGTTTCCTTCCGCTCAACGCGACACAGCTTTCGCATCTCCGCGATGGCCTGAAACGACGTGAAATCTTTCCCCGGCAATACGTTCTACGGCCAACCGCCCGCGCTCAGCCTCGCGCCTCAGGCTACTCGCTGTCATCCCTCCATCGGGGAAAGCAAGCTTGGCAATCACCGAAAGGCGGCGCGGTGTATCGTCGGTCCAGTCGATCGAATCGGCCATGAGCCGAATTTGGCACGGCAAAGATGGCGGGTGGATGGAGATACGAATGAACGAAGGCGAGAAGCCACGCTGGCCGCGCATCAATGAAATGCCCCTCTACCCCACCGAAGCGCAGATAGCGCGGGCTGTGCTCGGTGATCGCGCGAAAGATTGGAAACGCATCGCTAAAGTCCTGGAGGACAAGGAAGGTTTGCCGAAGATCAACGAGCTGATGGGCGGTCGCTTTTGGCCAGCGGTGGTCGCGTTCTTCTACGGTTGGCAGCATATTTCATTGGATAATACCCGGGTCGCGCCGACAATGCGGCCAGGGTGCGGATTCCGATGATCTCGCCCGGGTGTACCGATTTGATCTCGCCCAGGATTCCGAGATGATCTCGCCCACCCTTCCGATTTGATGTCGCCCGGGGCG